>CAUUEA010000006.1:0-61540 GCA_963544145.1 uncultured Veillonella sp. | reverse complement strand
TTATGTTTACTTCTTTCAAAGTAATTACCTTACATTGTTCAGTTTTCAAAGATCAACTTTGCCATTCACAACACTGTGTTGTGGCGACTAGATAATAATACCAAATTGACAAGCTTGTGTCAACAGTTATTTTAATCTTTTTTTAATTTTCTTCAAAAGCGAATTCTAAGAAAATTAAAAGTGCTTGTGACTCAAGCACTGAATGTATTATATGCTATTTCCAAGCATTTTGCAAGCCCCATTACACAAAAATTTTCAATGCATTCTCTATAGAATATCCCCCCTCATTTTAGAACGCAATCATGCGTAGTAGTCTTATGACGGTCTTATATTAGATTTATAATACCAAGCATAGAAACGAGCAACATGTTCCTGAACAAACATCCCCATACCTTCCACCTTAAGAACGCAGTCATGCGTAGAGCGCCTTGTGGCAATATTATTGACTTAATTAAGCAAATACGAGAAGAGCACGGTGTACCCCCCGAACAAACATTATGCAATACCGTTTGAGAGGGGTGTATACCGTGCTCTTCCCTTTGCTCCATTTAGCTAAAATAAACGCCACAAGGCAGAATAGCATTACAAGTGAAACCCTTGGGTTTTCGCAATTTCCACCAATGCACTTCGCTTCTCATCTTTCATTTTTAATCGTCCCACTACTTGGTCTGTAAATTTAGGCAATGGATAGTTCGGACTGCGAAGGTCGTAGTATTGATTCATCTCTTCATCGTAATCTTCCAACAGTTCATGATAATTATCAAATGTGCTGTATGCATCATCAAATACATTTGCCTCTCTTGGCATACGTGGTTTCAAGGCTGGCTTTTGATCAGCCATACCTAGTCCAAGGCCTACTACAGGGAATGTTAATTCAGGTAATTTTAAAATTTCAATCATTTTTTCTGCATCATTTAGGACACTTCCCAAATACACTGTACCATACCCTGCTAATTCTGCTGCAGTCACCATGTTTTGCGCTGCTAAACACGCATCTGTCCAACCTTGAAAGAATCGATCCGCATCACTTGCCGTATCAAGGTTTAGTCCTTTTTCTTTCATAATTTGTGTATTGCGATAGGCATCCACCACAAATACAAACAATTCAGGCATATCTTTCACATAGTCTTGTTTACATACTTCTGCAATGGCTGCTTTAATTTCTGGGTTCACAATACGGATGATACTAAATGTTTGCATCCCCATACTTGTAGCAGTCCGTTTCGCTACATCTAACAATATACTTAAATGTTGCGGGGATACACGCATCGGTTTATATTGACGAATACTTTTATGGTCTAACATAATATCAATAGGGTTCATAATTTTACTCCTAACTTTCATCATACGTTCACAATGTTGATGTAGTATAATAACAATACAAGATGTAACGCTCTACATATCTATCATTGTAGGGTACTTAATTTTTATTTGTCAATATGTACATATACTCGAAAGGAAGATTTTTATGAAACCCGCATTTCTTTTGAAAGCTTTTACTATCGGCGCGCTCATGACATCGGTTGCGGTGGGAACTATGGCTGCAGGTATTGAACCTGGAGAAATTTCTGTCACAGGCCAAGCTGTTCGTCAAGTTGCACCTTCTTATGCATTGCTAAATCTTGGCGTATCTAGCAAAAATATTTCCGTTCAATCCGCTAAATCACATAATGATACAATTATGTCTAAACTCATCTCTTCATTACAAAATTTAGGAGTATCTAAAAACAATATTCAGACATCTAACATCACTATTAACCCTAATTACGATTATATCAATGGAGACTCAAAATTAAATGGTTATAATGTAAACAACACTGTTGTTGTTAGGGTATATGATACATCCTCTATCGGAAAAGCCATCGACGCAGCGATTGCTAGTGGCGCTTCTGATATTAATTCCCTTACATTCCAAACCGATGTATCACAAGAAATGGAAGATCAACTATCCACCTCTGCTATCAACGATGCACGCCATCAAGCAGAAGTGATTGCAAAATCTCTTGGCCGCGAACTAGGTCCTGTTAAATCCGCAAGCTTAGGAACTACACAAACACAGACTATGGAAGTAAACCCTAGATATGCTATGCTTGCCGTAAAATCTATGGATTTATCTAGCTCTACACCAGTAGAGAAAGGAGATATGGCTGCAAAGAAAACAGCCAATGTAGTATTCTATTTACAATAGTATCTATGTCGCTCAATACAACTATGTAATCGTAAAAGTATAGGCATTCACATACACATCTACTGATACCCGAATGATACCTGTTGTACATGTCACTTACAACTAACATATGACACATACGAGAAACGTCATCCTATGTATGGCGTTTCTTCTTTTTCTACAAAAAACCGTAGCGAACCTAATCATCGGTCGCTACGGCTTTTTCTTATTTTTTCTTAGGCACTACTTTAAAGCTGTCATGCATTTGCTTTTTCATATCATCTGTTAATGGGCAAGGCCATTCATTGATATCATTGTGCTTTTTCAACTTTTCCAAGTCTTCTGGACTTAATTTTTGTTTTTCCGCATCATCGAATGTAATCATGATTCCATCACCTCTACTCGGAATACTAGAAAAGGAAAGACCAATTTCTTTCTATTTCCATTATATGATGAAAAGCATCTTCTTGTGAAGATGCTTTTCATATGTATACACAATACTTGTATCACAAACAAAATAAGAAGTTCCTGGTAGTAAATCTCTTATGTTTATTTGTAATATGACCCACAAAAAAGACTAGTAAACCTTATTACTCTAGGTTCTATTGGGTCTATCCATTATGCACGATCTTTAATTTCTTGTTGGATGTTTGCTAAGAATTCTTCCCAAGGAATGGCACCTTGTTCGCCTACACCACGTTTACGAACTGCCACTTTTCCTTCTTCCACTTCTTTGTCACCCACCACAAGCATGTAGGATACTTTTTCCATTTGTGCTTGACGGATTTTGTAACCAATTTTTTCGCTGCGATCATCTAGTTCCACACGTACATAGGCATCTTTAAATGCTTTGCGCAATTTTTCAGCGTATTCTACATGTTTTTCACTGATTGGAAGGATTTTTACTTGTACTGGTGCCATCCAAGTTGGGAATGCTCCTGCAAAGTGCTCAATCAAGATACCGATGAAACGTTCCATCGAACCGAAGCAAGCACGGTGAATCATGATTGGACGATGTTTTTGGCCATCTTCTGCAATGTATTCCAAGTTGAAACGTTCTGGCAAGTTCATATCTAATTGGATAGTACCACATTGCCATGTACGGCCAATGGAATCACGAATATGGAAGTCTAATTTAGGACCATAGAAGGCGCCATCACCTTCGTTGATACGGTACGGAATACCTTTAGCTTCGATAGCTTCACGCAATGCTTCAGTTGCCAATTCCCAAATTGCATCGTCGCCGATAGCGCCTTCTGGTTTTGTACTTAACTCTACATGATAGGATAATCCAAATTGAGAGTAGATACGTCCGAATAAATCGATAACGCTCATTAACTCTTCTTTGATTTGAGACGGAGTCATGAATACATGAGCATCATCTTGTGTAAAGCTACGTACACGGAATAGACCATGCAAAGCACCACTCAATTCATGGCGATGTACTAAACCAAGTTCTGCCATACGAATTGGCAAATCACGGTAGGAATGCATTTCGTTCGCATACACCAGGATACCGCCTGGGCAGTTCATTGGTTTAATGGCATATTCTGCTTCGTCAATTTGTGTTGTGTACATATTTTCACGGTAATGGAACCAGTGACCAGACGTTTCCCACAAATGTTGGCTCAAGATGATTGGAGTACGAACTTCTTCATAATCATAATCGTGATGCACTTCACGCCAGAAATCTTCTAAGGCATTACGCACTGCCATACCTTTTGGCAAGAAGAATGGGAATCCTGGACCTTCTTCTTTGATGACGAATAAGCCTAGCTCTTTACCCAATTTACGGTGATCACGACGAGCTGCTTCTTCTAATAAGTGTAAGTATTCTTCTAGTTCTTCTTTCTTTTCAAAAGCAGTACCATAAATACGTTGTAACATCTTATTTTTTTCATCACCGCGCCAGTAAGCGCCTGCAATGCTTTGTAATTTGAAAGCTTTCACTTTACCAGTGCTTGCTAAGTGTGGACCTGCACAAAGGTCAGTGAACTCACCTTGTTTATACGCAGAGATTACTGCATCAGCTGGCAAATCATTAATTAATTCTACTTTATAGTTCTCATGTTTTGCTGCGAAGAAATCTAACGCTTCTTGACGTTCCATCAACACTTTTTCGATAGGCAAGTTTTCTTTTACAATACGGCTCATTTCTGCTTCGATTTTTGGCAAGTCTTCTGGCACCAATTTATGTTCCATATCGATGTCATAGTAGAAACCATTTTCGATAGCTGGTCCAATGGCCAATTGCGCATCCGGCCATAAGCGTTTCACCGCTTGCGCCATCACATGGGATGCAGTATGACGGAATGCATGCTTACCACCGTCTTCTGCAAATGTTAAAAAACTTACTTTAGATCCTTCTACCAATACTTCACGAAGGTCTGTTAATTCACCGTTTACATCAGCGGCTAATACTTTTTTTGCTAAACTGTTTGATAATTGTTTGACTGCTTCACCTAATGTAGTTCCAGCTGCAAAGGCTTTAGAACTTCCATCAGGTAAAATGATATTTACTTCACTCATAGGTTACCTCCCTAGGTTTAATACTACTATGCCATTGGGGATGGCAATACTTTTTACCAACAAAAAAAGACCCTCTCCCACACAAGGGACGAAGATCTTCGCGGTTCCACCCTAGTTAGTCCCTATCGATAGGACTCACTCTTACGGACGATAACGGGTCCACACGGATTCAATTACAAGCATAGCCTTCACTGAACCAGTTTGAAGGTGGTAACGTCTAAGTCTACACTAGATACTCACAGCCAAGGTATCTTTCTCTGAAAGTATAGATGATTAGGGTCATGTCCTTCGCATCACTGTTGCTTATATAATAATATAATTATAATAAACAAAAAGCCTATCTATGTCAAGGGAAATGTTTCGATATACCCTTGTAGATAAAAAGCACCACTCTTGCCATCAACCTCGCAGCTGACACCTAAGTAGTGCTTTACAATCTATGTATCAAATTTAACTTTTATCCCATGTTTCTTTGGCTGTTTCCAACAATCCTTTGAGCCGAGCTAATCCTTTTCTTCGTAAACGATGGATATAACTGTGACTGCATTCCATCGTATCTGCAATGCTAGCCACACTGTGGTCTTTATAATATACTTCTTCCATCACATGTTGCTCTGCTAATGGTAGCTGTTTCATGGCAGATGCCACTATATCCCCATACATGCGTTCCTCGCAAACGATTTCTGTAGAAGGTCCCTCAGCTGGTAATTGTTCCCACCAAGTTTCACCATCTTCTGTTTCCGATTGTAGCACAATTCCTTCTTTCCCCTCTTTACGAAGGTAGTCCAAGATGCGCCCCCGAATACGATGCACTGCATAGAGGGAAAAAGCTACACCTTTCTTAGAATCATATCGCTCCACCGCTTCAATGAGTCCTATCGTCCCCTCTTGAATACAATCCATCCTATCTACCTTAGAAGATTGATACACATTAGCTTCTTTCAACACTAAAGGTTGGTAATGCTCAATGATTGTCATACGAGCCTCCAGATCTCCGTCTTCTTCATAGGCTTTCCAGAGCCGCTGTTCTTCTTCCCTGTTCAACAATTCAATTGTATCTACGCTGGCTATATAATCATTGAGCACACTTTCACCTCCTTTAGAATCGATAGCGCCATTGTGCCCCTAAGTAGCGTTTATTTTCATTATTAATCCAACCTGTAGCACTAATACTACGATTGATATCATACTGAAAGCCATACGATAGATGATCATTTTTAAGACCTCTAGTTACAGTAAGCATCAAATCGGGTACTACATATTTACCGATGGTAACATTAAAATTATTTTTTTCCTGCAAATCACGAGAGTCTTTTCCATCCAAAGAACCAGTCGTAATATTGACTAGATCTAAGCCCAATATATCTTGCAATACATCTTCGATATAGCCAAATGCCAAGGACTGTAAGCTAGATGTGAGTAAAGCATTAGCATCTTCTGATGTAACACCACTGGCATTCCCTACATTACGTCCAAAGGTTAAGAGCGAAATAATCTGACGTTCTGATAAATTAGGTTCAGATGTGAGCTTTAATTTCATCTGCGTAGCAGGTCCTTCTGCTTGTAAGGAAATACGATAGTTTTTCACATTTGCCATACTCCGTACATTCAGTTCAGGAATGATACTACCTGTAACGAATTTTGCCTGACCTTCTGTAATTTTAAATCGGTTTTTCAAATATTTGACATATCCTTTGTTGACGGATAACTTACCACTCGCTTTAGGTTCTCCTACGGTTCCCTCAAACTTAACCTTACCTTGTAAGAACATATCATAGAGCAATGGATTGTAAAGCCGTACATTTTCTTTAGCATCGATGGTCAAGTCTAAACCTAATGGAATCGATGTTTCTGAACTTTCAAAGGTCAATGGAATAGACCCTACCACATCATGCAATGAAATAGCCCCCACCAAGGTCGGCATATCCTGTTTATCTACGATATAGAGTTCACCATCTAATGGTCCCGTATAGAAGGCATGAGCAATTTCGATCCCTTTCATTTGCAACGCCCCATAGTAGGATGTAATGCTAGGTCCCATCCAACCAATATTGCCAGACAGGCCCGCATTGCCTTTCCCCATCGTAGTGCTGCCCGTAATATCTACATGATTACCACGGAACAATAATTGTCCTTTTAATTGGGTAACCGGCTTTTTCAAAGATTGTAATTGCATAGTTCCATTAGCGAGTTCTACCGTACCATTCGCCAAAATATTCGACGAATTGCCTGTGACATGAACAACACCATGAATAGCGCCGTCAGCGGACTGCACTTCTTTAAACATCAATGGCAAAACAGACAAGTTTGCCTCATTCATGTCCACGTACACATCAAACTGTTTCGTCATATCATCGCTCACGTATTCATTGGTTACAAAAGCCCCCAATGGTAGCTTGCCGCGAACTTTAATAGAAGAGTCTGACTTTTTAATCATCCCTTGTTGGATGTTCACAACTTGGTCTTCCATAGTTCCTAAGATACTCAACTGATCTAAGCTTATACCATTGATAACTGGTTGTTCTACTTCACTGGAAAATTCTACTTTTGGCGATTTCGTAGGCCCATGTACATTAACGATAAAATTCCAATTCCCCTGTGCATTCACCTCTTGTGTGACTAGAGGTAGTATGGTTTGCACTGGTACTTTTGATGCCACTAACTGAATATCTGTGGAACCATCCAAATCGGCTTTACCTTTGCCCACAATGAAGCCTTCTTTAATAGGTAATTTAAAGGTACGGATATCAATCGTCCGTCCACCATAGCCTATATCCACCGTAGCCGTTCCTACTACTTCATCTCGAATCGTCGTATCTTCCAGTGAACCTTTTACATCTAGTCTCGGGCTGTCACTAGTACCACCTAGCTCAATGGTGGCCTGTAATTTGCCATTCACACCTGGTACATTAACATTACCTAATGCTAACAATTGATGCAAGTCACCATCTTGTACACGCACATAGCCAAATAAGCGTTTCGGATTCTCTAATTGAATACCACCTTTTACTTCGTATCGACTAGTACCACTACCTGTGAAAGTCAACCCTTGTAGATGTACAACTTTTGGCGTAATGTACACAGTACCTGCTATATCATGGAGCGTGCTATCCTTCACCTGCATAGTATCTGACTGCACCACACCCTCAAAGACAGGGGCATCCACAGTACCTCCAAGATGACCTTCTGCCCCTACATAGCCAACCATGTGGAGTCCCGCATCACGAACGAAAGGTTCAATAGGTACTGCATCGCCTACAAAATTAATATCTAACTGCTTATCTTGTATATCCCCATCTACAATGATAGAGGACCCATAGGTACTGATATCTAACCTTGGTAAATGTAGATGACCATCATGATATGTATAGTTCCCTTCAATGGATGTAAAGAGTTTACCATATGCGGAACCATCCCAGGCTTTCAGATGACCTTCTATTTCTGGTTGTTGTAACGTTCCTTGCACATGAATATCCGTATTAAGCCATCCCGTCATAGGAATATCTGTAAAGGTTGACAATACATCTTCGATACGCACATCCTTTGCAGAGCCTTTGATATCCATAGTTTGTTCACCGTCTAACTGGATAAATCCGTCTAGGTCATAAGTGCTTTTTCTATATTCCAGCTCCCCTTCAAGAATAGTAAGGGTATTATCATCTAACTTTGTTTTAATAAGTCCACGGTCAAACTTGGTTGTTCCATAGGAAAGAGTTTCACCAGCAATCATAACCGTTCCTGTGGGATTTTCTAGGGACCCTTGTAAGTTAGCCTCCACAGAAACAGTACCGTCTAACGGTTTAGGGCTCCACTCATTAAATTGTTCTAATCCAATATTAGTGCCATGCAAATTAATACCAAATGTACCATTGCCTAATCGACCACTCCCTGTGAAAGTGCCTCGACCCCAGTTACCATTCATATAAGGTACTACTAGCTCTGTACCATCCCAAGATACACTAGCATCTAACGTATCCACTAAGATAGATTCATATCCAATGTGACGACCGCTCACAGTTCCTACTATATTTGAAATAGAGCCTTCACGCCCTTCCACAGTGAGAGAACCATTGACTGTACCCTGTACAGAAGGTATTCCATCTATGGGCAATCCATACAAGGACACATTTTGTACCTCTACTTGTGCCGAGAAATCTTCTGTATCTATATGATAGGAGCCAGTACCACTTACAGTTCCACCTTGGGCACTCAGTTCCGTATCATCCACATAAATGACTTGATCACCATAGGAAACATGCCCTTTTCCACGATTAACTGTAATCCCTTCATAAGTAATATCTCGTACCTCTACATCTGCGCTAGCTTTTACATTTGATACAGGTCCGGTTAATAACGCATCTGCTGTAACAAAACCTGTCATTGGCAATTGTCTAAATGAGGCTAGATTCCATTCCTTCAACCCCACAGATACATCTAATGTAGGGTCTTCATCAAAGACATGGTGTATCGTACCGCTCACACGAAAGTGCTCGTCGTTCACATTCGTTTCGATTCCCTCTAAGAATAGAACATCTCCATGAATTTGAAGTGTTCCCTTCCCAGCTGTTAGCCGATAATCTTGGATGGTAGTTCCCACGTTTTGGAAAGAAAGCCCTCCTTCACCATACCAGAAACCACCACGTTGCGTAAGTGTTACTGCCACATCTGTCAGTTCACCTGTCATAGGGCTCACTGTTCTCGGTAAAGAGAGTCGACTTACTATAGGCGCTATATCTAAATGCGGTGTTTCCACATAGAATGACCGCTCTCCACTATCATCTAGTGCCCATTGTATCTTGGAATGAATGTGATCCTTTCCTAATTGGGCGTCCACAACTCCATCTAACATGTGACCACCATCACCTAAGACAGTGATATTCACATCTGCTAGTTGCAATGGTTCAACATGAGGCAAGAATAAGGATATGGACCCCTTTTCTAACCGCACCAGTCCACTAAATTGACTAGGACTATCTGATTCCCGTTCCTTCATTAACTGGAGTACATTCCATTGGCCCTGATCATCTTGTACCACATTGACATGTGGTGAGGTGACCGTAATGGTGCCTAGTAATGCATCTGGTGATACATTTCCAAAAGGATATTGTAATACTTTTAACCATTGAATAGACACTGTCAATGCATCTGCAGTGAGAACTTGTTGCCCCTTCGCATCGTCTACGACAAGGTCTTTCATTTGAACGGACCCATCCCAACCAATGTGAAATGATGAATAGGAAACAGTTCCATTCAGTGCTGTATGTAATTGTTCTTGCACATAAG
Source organism: uncultured Veillonella sp. (assembly GCA_963544145.1). Lineage (GTDB taxonomy): Bacteria > Bacillota > Negativicutes > Veillonellales > Veillonellaceae > F0422. Next base: position 51,561 of record CAUUEA010000006.1, on the reverse strand, counting down.
GTCCTACATAGGTTTCACTTAATGGTTGTAAGCCAAATCCAACGCCTGCTACACATCCACTCAGTACAATACCTAGTATCCAGTGTTTCCTCTTCATGATTCACCTCATATCGGCATGATCACTATCCTTGATTCACAATAGTTGCACCACTACCTACAGTTGCTTCTACAGGAATGCCCATAGCTTTTTCTAAATTAGCAATGCTTAAGTTATGGTTATATAGTGCATTTACGTAATTATTACGAGCTGTATCTAACGCTGTTTCCGCATCAAGGACATCCACATTCGTGCCTACCCCTGAACGGTAACGCAACGTTTTAATGCGGAAGTCTTCTTGACCTGCTTCTACAGCTGCATGAGTACTTTGAATTTCTTGCTCTGCCGCTTTTAAATCTAAGTACGCTTCTTGCACTTGTAACTCTACGGATTCAATCGTTTGTGCGTAAGCTTCTTTTGCCTTTTCTAAGCTTGCTTTGGCTACGCTTATATTAGCTTTAGATTGTCCACCATCCCATAAATTCCAAGATAGTGTGGCTCCTACAGACCAGTTTTTACTATCATTACCAGCCCAATGTGCACCGTCCATACCACGACTAGCATTCGCTTTGAGCACTGGAATATCCGATGCATCAGCACGACTTACATTTTCTTCTGCTGCTTTAACTACCATCGCAGCTTGTACAATCGCGCCACGATGTGTAACCCCGTAGGATTTAGCAGATTCTAATGCAATACCATATGGTACATAGGTTAGCTCTTTATCTGCCGTTACGATTGATGTAGATACAGGCAATCCTACATGATTATTAAACTTTGCCTCTGCCAAACTAGCTGCATTTTTTGCTTCTACTAAAGTAGTTTTTGCATTGGCTAATCGCGTATTCGTTGCCAATACATCAGACTTAGATACAATCCCTACTTCGTATTGTAAATTAGCATTTTTCAAATGTTCTTCATAATCACGTACAGTTTGTTCCGCTACACTTACTTTATTACGAGACATAATTAAGGACAAATAATTCGTTGTAGCCGTTAATTTTGCCGTTTGCGCCGCTTCCGTTAAAGCTGCTCCACTGCTATCACGATTATATTTAGCTGCTTCAATTTGCGCATCCAAAGCACGATTAAATAGGGATAGACCTACTCCTAATTGGTGAGAAAAGGCCTTGCTAGTTTTGCTGATACCATTCACTTCATTTCCTGTGTGCTTAGCGCTATAGCTATAAGTCACTGCTGGATTTCTACCGCTGGTGGCAGCACCTACTTGTGCCACTGCCGCTTCATAATCCCATTGGGATTGATGCAAAGTTCTATTATTTTGCAATGCCATCGCAATGGATTGTGGCAATGTAACCGACACGGACTGCTCTTTTGTCTGTGCTTGACTTTTATATGCTTTCGTCATCATTGCGGCTTGAGCCGTTGCTTTTTGTTGAAAAGCCACTAATTTCACCGTATCTGTCTGTGGCGCTGTGGCTCCTACTGTACAGGCATAGGCCGCTAATATCGCTGCTACTGTTATTACTTTTGTATTCATTGGGTCCTCCTAAAATATCTTTCTTAGCCCAAAATAATTCATACGATTATGGTCTTGACCATACCAAGTCCATTGACCTACCGCATAGGTATCTTTCCATAATTGAATATCCGAACGAATCCGATAGGAACCGTGGCGGATATCGAATAGGGCCCCTGATAGTGAAAGTGGTTTTCCGAAGCCCACATCGGCTCCTACACCTAATTTCCCATCAAATAGTCCTCCTCGTAGATATACTTGATCTAGCACTTGTTTTCCATAGGTTACATCCAAATTCGACCCATTTCCTATATTGGAAACCCCTAAAGTATATATGGCATCATTATGCATAAGGCGCACATCGGCATCGGTACGAACCTTTTTATCTTCTGCATTATACAGTACCTCTGCGCCTATTCGGGTCTTAAAATCCGACTTTTTTCCATCCGAACCTGCTTTCACGTCCCCACCTGTAAGACGATTTAACTTCGTAGTCAACTGCGCTGTATTATGCAAAGTTTCCTTAATATCCGCAGCGCTCTTAGGGTCTGTCACAACCCCTTCCATGGCGCCTGCCATTTTAGAAATACTGTCCGTAGTCGTTTTTAAATTATTTACAATTTGGCGCATTTCTGTACCCGCTTGACCATCTGCATTAAATTGCTTCATATTCGTATCCATTTGATTCGTCAAAGATTCCATATTTCGCGTAATGCCCACCATATTGGCTGTTAAGGCGGAAATATTATTGCTATTATTCGCCAACATAGCATTCATTTGGGCTGTTAAGTTTTCTGTATTTTGTGCAATCAATTCTGTGGATTGTAAAGCATTGCGTAAGGCGCTTTGTGTTTTTTCATCACCAATAATACCGTTCATAGATTGCAATGTAGTTGTGGCTGCTTCCATCAATTTTGTAGCTTGTGCCATCGTTTTATCGATTTCACTTTTCCCATCTCCTGTAATGAAAGCACCGTCATCTAAATACAATGTACTGTGACCTGGTGTAATTTGTATGAATTTATCGCCTAAAATACCATCACTTTCCATGGTAAATGCTGAATCTGTAGGAATTTTTACATCTTTGTCAATGTCCATAGACACCGTAATCCCTTTATCTGTGACTTGCATAGATTTGACTTTTCCTACTTTCACCCCTGAAAATCGTACTGTATTACCTTCTTTTAATCCTGTCACAGATTGAAAGTTTCCCGCAATATGCATGGTAGGAGCTGCAAAAATATCAAATCGTCCTAAGAACACAATGCAAACTGCAAATAGGACTACCCCCACTACGGTAAATAAGCCTACCTTCGCTTCTGTTGTCCACTTCATGGCATGTCTCCTTCTTCTTGTATCTCCGCTTTCACAGATTTACGTCCCTCTATAAATTGTTGCACCTTCGGATTGGAGGAACGTCTAAACTCTTCCGTTGGTGACACTTCAATAAATTTTCCTTTATCTAATAAAGCAATGCGATCTGCTACAAAAAAGGCAGAGTTCATATCGTGAGTGACCACGATAGAACTACATTGCAAATGAGATTGCATACTTCGTATTAAACGACTAATCGTTCCTGATGTAATCGGGTCTAATCCTGATGTCGGTTCATCATAGAGAATGATATTTGGATCTAATGCAATGGCACGGGCCAAACTAATCCGTTTTTTCATACCTCCTGACAGTTCACTGGGCATATACTGCTCCGTTTTTGGTAACCCTACCATACGCAACTTTCTAGCTACGGTACGTTGTATCTCCTCTTCGCTCATGGTCGTATGCTGACGTAGCCCAAAGGCTACATTTTCCCCTACGTTCATAGAATCGAATAAAGCAGAATATTGAAAGACCATGCCCATCGTTTGTCGTAATTTGTCGAACTCATTTTCATCAATTTTCGTAATATCTACACCATCGACTAAAATGGTACCGCTCGTAGGCCGTAATAAGCCAATGATTAATTTAAGCAAGGTGCTTTTACCAGCACCAGAGCCTCCTAATATAGCTAGAGTTTCTCCATCATGGATAGTTAAATCTACATGGTCTAAAATCGTTCTATTCTCATAGGCTAGGACCACATTTTGTAATTCAATCATAGGTCCTCCTAGAATAATATAACCGATAAAAAATAATTTAAAATAAACACTAAGATAATACTTGTTACTACGGAACTTGTCGTAGCATAACCGACAGCAGTAGCCCCCATATCGGTATACATTCCTTTATAGGATCCCACTAAAGCTATGACAGCGCCGAACACACAGGATTTAATAAGTCCGTAAGTCAAATCAGATAGAATCGCAAAAATTTGGATAGAATCTAAATAGGTAGAACCTGCTAGCCCTTTCACCATGGTAGCCACCAAGTAGCCCCCACCAGTGCCAATAAGGACACCATAAAATGTCAAAATAGGTACCATAATCATGCAAGCCACGACACGAGGGACCACAAGGTACCCGATAGGGTTCACTGCCATCACCTTCAGAGCATCGATTTGTTCTGTAACTTTCATCGTCCCTAGTTCTGCCGTTATCGCCGCTCCTACACGTCCTGCTAATACAACACCTACTAGGACTGGTCCCAGTTCACGACCCATGGCAATCGCCATGATACCGCCTACGGTTCCTTGCGCTCCATAACGAATCAGTACATCCGCTACTTGTAATGTCATAACAGCGCCCGCAAAAAACATCGTTAAGGACAAAATTGGCAAGGAGTGCACTCCTAAGTGTGCCATCTGTTCGATTGTAAGTTTCCAATTTATTTTTGGTAATTGTCCTATGGTCCTCCATAGTAACAGCATGGCCTCTCCTATCTGGGATAGGAAAAAGATTATTTGCTTACCAATCCATGTTAACCAAATCATAGTTCCTCCTGAGTATTTGTATCAACTTTCAGTATATCACAAAACTCATTGAATGTGCAGTAGTACCACAAGAGTTTTCAAAAGAAAAACAGGAAATGATGATTCATCACTCCCTGCTCTCTTCCGATGACACTATTTATTTTTCTTTTGGTCTGTCTCTTCTGCCTTTGCTTTCTCTGCCAGTTTTGAAAGTTTTTCTTTGATACGTTGTTTACGCAAATGGTCTCTATCTTTTTTATCTACCACCTGCACAGTAAACTGTCCATCTCCTAAGACAACGTAATCCACTACCACTCGTGTAGCTTCATTCTTTTCTTTTTCGTCGTCATCAGAAGCTTTCAAACCTTTTTTATGTTTTCCGCCGTTTGGTAACTCATCATCATCAACATCGTCATCATCTGCTTCTAGGCGTTGTTTTTTCACCTTATCACCAGAGTCTTCGACCATGCTGATATCGTCCGCTAAAAACTCTGCCACAATTTGGTTATTCTGATCATCTTCACTTAGATCTTTGAAATATTCTTCAAAGGTTTTATGCACTTTCAATCGTTCCACAATTTCATCTGTCAAATTATATTTTTGTTTTTCAAACAAATATGGTAACGGGATGACGCCTCCACCACGCACTTCAAGAGTGTAGGTTCCTAACTTTTGATCCTCTGGAACTTTAAAAATAATTTCTCGCTGAATCTTCCCTTCACGGTAGGCTTGTAAATTTGCAGTAACCACAATATTGTCACCAGGAGACACAATAACTTGGTCTGCACTGGCATCGATGATTGTAGCCGTTCGCTTCGCTTCTTCCACTTGCACATCTACTTGAATATCACGGATTTCATAATCTTTGAAAGCATTGTTCATTAAACTTTCCACAATATCAAATAGTTCATCAATGGATTTTTCCGATACAGAGCTACTAGAGTAAATCATGTTACGTCGTTCTAAGGTAGGTAACTTGGGATCTACGGGTGTAATCTTAATATTGATTTTTGCGGTACCACCACCGACACGATCCAATGTTTTGTTAAGCAAACTATACACAGAGGTAGCCACTAAGGTCGGCGTCATTTTAGGGGATTCCACCACAGTCACCGCCGCATTTCGTTCTACCCCTCGATCTAAGTCGCGAAGTTGCATGCGCACAGGAACACCTTTCCCGAATACCCCAACAGTACCAGCAATACCTGCCCCACGGTCTTCTGTGATAACCCCTACTTCTCGACCTAATGAGCCCAATTTAAAACCAGAATCTATACTTTTTACAACAGTAAAGATACTAGAATTATTCATAAAATAACCAGTAGATCCCCGTTTATCGAATGGATGACCAAAGGCAACCACTTTATCCTTATCCACATAGGTAACAGTACCTACGGCGCCCATCTTTAAGTCGCCTTTTACCAATAAAGCAGCGATAGAGCCACCAGGCACCATTGGTTTCACAATATCATCGGTACTATCACTAGCCGTAGCATATCCTTTATAACCAAAATCTTTAAATTTTGTACCTAGATAAGATAAAGAGGCGTCATCATAGCCATCTGCCATCAATGGTGTACCTAATGGAATTAATTGTGTATCTTTCCATGGGTTTGGTAAATCTTTTTGGTATTTCTCATCCCATAGTTTAACCATTTGATCAATAGGTGTGACCATCCCCAAGGTACCATCAGTAAATCCCCAACCATAGGCGACAGCACCTACCAATTTTCCATCAATATATACGGGGCTACCACTCATGCCATGAACGATACCACCAGATGCGTCAATAATAGGACCTGATACTTTTACCAAAATCAAATCCCCCGATGGACCACGTTGTTTCATCACACCTAACACTTCCACTTTGAAGGAATCTATCTTGTCACCTTGTACCACCGTATCTGCATGTCCAACCATACCACGGTGTAAATCTTCTACTTTCATAAATTCTATTGCATGAGCACTTGTAAAAGCGGCCCCACACAATAAGAGCGCCAGCACACCCTTAGTGTACCGACGCCAAAAACGATGTAATTGCATCTAAATCGCCTCTTCTTATTGGTAATTAATTATTTATCACTGTTATAATTTGACCACGTTCAACTGTAGCACCTGGTTCCACAGAAACCGTTTGCACCACGCCATTCACTGTGGCACGGGATGCCACCATAGGTCCCCCTAATGTTTGTACTGTTAGCAATGGGTCTCCTTCTTTTACAGAAGTTCCTACGCTCACCACAGACACGACTTCACCAGATAACACAGTTTCGTGATTCACTGGTGCCGCTTGCGCCGTAGGTGTCATAAAAAGTGCTACTAACAATGCCCCCAAACTATATAGAAAAACTTTTTTCATATATATACACCTCCTACATCTTTCTTCCATGTACAGTATATCATATTTTCAAGAATTAGGACAATCAATTCCTAGTAAAACAGTGCTACTTCAGACATGAACCTTTTACTATCTATAGTATATATCCCGTACATGAAAGAATCATGAATACAAGCATATACTAACGCAATTCTTCTAAAGTATCTCGCAACTGATTCAACTCTGACAATGCTTTTCCTGTACCTAATATGACAGAATATCTAGGATGTTCCACTACATACGCAGGACGACCTGTTTTTTCTGTAATCATACGATCTAATCCACGAAGTAAAGAGCCTCCACCAGCCAAAATAATACCATGGTCATTGATTTGTGCCAGTAACTCTGGCGGCGTTTTTTCTAAAATGCTAATGATACCTTCAATAATATTTTGAACTGGTCTCTCTAGGGCAAACTTCATATCTTTTGAGGTAATTTCTACGGCACGAGGTAATCCTGTCACACTGTGACGACCTCGCACAATAGCACGTTCCTCTCCAGACCTTGGGTCTACGGTACCCACTTCTATTTTTAAATCTTCTGCAGTTAATGGTCCTATAAGTAGTTTTTTCTTCCGCTTCATGTATTGCAATAAAGCTTCATCAAAGGTATCACTACCGATACGTAAACTCTCACTAACCACCATACCAGAATCACAAATCACAGCAATATCTGTAGTACCTCCACCTATATCAACCACCATAGCACCCACTTGGTCAGCCTTGTCTAAGCCTGTACCAATGGCAGCCGCCAAAGGTTCTTCCATGAGCACTATTTTGCGAGCTCCAGCTTGTAATAACACTTCTAAGACAGCCCGTTTTTCTACTGGTGTAATACTGGATGGTACACAAGCTATGATGCGAGAACGAATTAACCCGGATACAGGTACCACACGGCGAATAAAATGACGCAACATATAGGCTGTTGTATCATAATCGGCAATGACGCCCCCTTTCAAAGGCTGAATCACTTCAATGCCCTCTGGGGTTCTACCTAAAATCGCTCGTGCTTCATGACCTACAGCAATCACTTCTCTAGTCTTTGTATCGCAAGCTACAAATCCAGGCTCATCTAGGACAATACCTCGACCTTTGACATACATCACCACATTGGTAGTCCCTAAGTCTATGCCAATATCCGTAGTCCACAAGAGGCTCATTTTTTCAAGGAAAGAGACAGGACGACTTTCACGTTTAAAGGATGTTTGTTTAGTAGTCGTTCCTATTGGTTTTCTACGTACACGACGTTGTTTCCGTCTATCCTCTTTAGTTTGAGATTGTTTTTGCTTACTCGTCCACCCGAACAATGTTAGCACCTATTCCTTTTAATTTTGCCACTAAATTATCATAGCCACGATCGATGTGTGTTAATTGACCTACTTTAGTCACTCCAGTGGCTGCTAAACCGGCACATACTAAAGCAGCACCACAGCGCAAATCGGTAGCTTCCACTTCAGCGCCTATCAATTGTTCTACGCCAGTAACAATCGCCTTACGATCATCTACTTCGATAGAAGCGCCCATTTTTTTCAACTCATCTACATGCATAAAACGATTTTCAAAGACTGTTTCCATCACAGTACTTGTACCTTTTGCAATGGTCGTCATCGCCATGAATTGAGCTTGCATATCTGTAGGGAATCCAGGGTACGGCAATGTTTTGATAGATGTTGCTTTTAATTGTCCATTACTGATGACACGGATACCATCAATATCTTCCTCAACAGTAACACCCGCTTCTTTTAATTTCGCTACTACTGGTTTTAAATGCTCTGAAAGGGCATTTTCTACGTATACATCACCACCAGCCATGGCGGCTGCAATTAAATACGTACCTGCTTCAATGCGGTCAGGAATAACAGTATGTACAGCTCCTTTTAACTCTTTCACACCTTCAATACGAATCACATCAGTACCAGCACCGCGAATATTAGCCCCCATGCTATTCAGGAAGGTAGCTAAATCAACAATTTCTGGTTCTTCTGCAGCATTTTCAATAATTGTTTTACCTTCCGCGAAAGTGGCTGCCATAATAACATTTTCAGTGGCGCCTACACTTGGGAAATCTAAATAAATTAAGTTACCTTTCAATCCTTCTGGAGCTTTTGCTTCTACAAAACCTTCTCCCATCGTAATCGTCGCACCTAGTGCTTCAAAAGCTTTTAAATGCAAATCGATGGGACGACTGCCAATAGCGCAACCACCTGGTAAGGCAATACGAGCTTCCCCTTTGCGCGCCAATAAAGGTCCCATCACTAAAAAGGACGCACGCATACGGCGCACTAAGTCATACGGCGCTTCTGTCGCAGAAATTGTGGACGCATCAAAGGTAATATTTTCTCCATCTTTTGTTACTTTCACACCAAGGGATGCGATAACATCACAAATAGTATGAACATCTTCCAAATCTGGAATTTCAAGCAGGGTGCTTGGAGTAGACGCTAACAAAGTCGCTGCAATAATAGGTAGCACTGCATTTTTTGCACTACTTACTCGAATACGACCTTCTAAAGGCGTACCTCCTTGAATAATAAGCTTTTCCAACTGAATTCCTCCTAATCTTATCTATAGTTATCGTTTATTGGTGATACAGCATCACCTTTCAAACATGTTTTGACTGACAAACATTCATACTCTAGTATACTAAATCTTTCCTCTATGCGCAAGAAAAAGACCGTCTTATGACGGTCTTTCCTATCCTAGATATATATTGTTTTATTTCACTTTCATAGAAAGCTTTTTATCCAATCGATGGATGGTATCTACAAAACGAACTGTTCCCGTTTTATACCGCATCACTACAGAGTGAGTACGAGCACCACCTGGGAAGTATTTAATAGAAGATAATACATTTCCCTCTGTAATCGCTGTAGCAGAGAAGATAACATCATCACCACTTACTAAATCATCGATAGTTAACACTTTGTTCAGGTCAGTAATTCCCATTTCATGACAACGACGAATCTCTTCATCTGTAGCTGGTTTTAAACGAGCTTGCATATCGCCACCTGTACATTTTAAAGCGGCCGCTGCTAGTACCCCTTCTGGAGCTCCACCAGTACCTACAACCATATGGATACCAGAGCCTTCTAATCCACATTCCATAGCTGGGTTCACATCACCATCTGTAATCAAACGAATACGAGCTCCTACAGCACGACATTCATCCATTAATCCCTGGTGACGTTCACGATCCAACATTACTACTGTCAAATCATCGATAGCACGTTCCATTTTTGCTGCTACACGACGTAAGTTTTCGGTCATGGATTCATTCAAGTCGATCACACCTTTAGCGCGTGGTCCTACACACAATTTTTCCATGTACATATCTGGAGCATGTAATAAACCGCCTTTAGGGGCGATGGCCAATACAGCGATAGCACCATTTTGACCTTTTGCAATTAGATTTGTACCTTCAATAGGGTCTACGGCGATATCCACTTCTTCTCCGCCTGCCCCAACACGTTCGCCAATGTACAACATTGGCGCTTCATCAATTTCACCTTCTCCAATCACAACGGTACCAGAAATTGGCACTGTATCAAAGGTTTGGCGCATACCATCAACAGCTAATTGATCTGCTGCATCTTTGGCTCCACGACCACATAAACGACCACTTTTTAATGCTGCTGCTTCTGTAACACGAACAAACTCTAAGGCTAATGTGCGATCCATTTTGATCCTCCCACTTGTGTCTACTATTTATTGGCTGCTTCCCAGTCCGCTAGAAAACGTGCTAATCCTGCATCTGTTAATGGATGTTTTAAGGATTGTTGTAACACATTAAACGGTACTGTAGCGATATGTGCACCTGCTTTAGCACATTGTGTCATATGCATAGGCGTACGAACGCTGGCTGCAATGATTTCTGTTGAAATATTATGAATCATAAAAATTTCAGCAATATCTTCAATTAATTGGATTCCGTCCATAGAAATATCATCTACACGACCAACGAACGGGCTTACATAGGTAGCACCTGCACGAGCTGCTAACAAGGCTTGATTAGCGGAGAAAATTAATGTTACATTCGTTTTAATTCCCTCTTTAGAAAGCAGAGATACAGCTTTTAACCCTTCTGCTGTCATTGGCACTTTAATGACTACATTATCACCCAATTTAATTAATTCATGGGCTTCTTTCACCATGTCTGGTGCTGTTGTAGCAATGACTTCTGCGCTCACTGGTCCCTCTACAAGATCAGCAATTTGTTGAATCACTTCGTGTAAGTCACGTTTTTCTTTCACGATTAAAGATGGGTTTGTTGTTACCCCTGCAATAAAGCCCATTTCGTAGGCTGCTTTAATATCATCAAAATTAGCTGTATCAATGAAGAATTTCATAGCGGACTCCTTTCTAAGCCTCTGGATGAATATGAGTTAAACCACCCATATATGGTTGAAGTGCTGTTGGAATACGTACAGAGCCATCTGCTTCTTGATTGTTTTCCAAAATCGCAGCTACTGTACGACCTACAGCTAAACCAGATCCATTTAATGTATGTACAAATTCTGGTTTACCTTTTTGTTCACGACGGAATTTAATATTCCCGCGACGTGCTTGGAAATCCGTCATGTTAGAGCAAGAAGAAATTTCACGATATACGCCTTGGCTTGGCATCCAAACTTCGATATCGTATGTTTTAGCAGACCCAAATCCCATATCGCCTGTACATAATGTAATCACACGATGTGGTAATTCTAAAGCTTGTAAAATGCTTTCTGCTTGTGCTGTTAATGTTTCTAATTCTGCAAAGGATTCTTCTGGTTTTGCAAATTTCACTAATTCTACTTTATTAAATTGATGTTGGCGAATTAAGCCTCGTGTATCACGACCAGCAGAGCCTGCCTCAGCACGGAAACAAGCTGTAAAAGCTGTGTAATATTTAGGCAATTCATCAGCTGTCAAAATTTCATTAGCATGATAATTTGTCAAAGTAACTTCTGCCGTTGGAATTAAGAAATAATTTTCTCCTTCCACCTTGTACATATCTTCAGCAAATTTTGGCAACTGCCCCGTGTTTGTCAACGTTTCACGAGTAACGATGTAAGGCGTCATCATTTCTGTATAACCAGCGCTACCATGTTTATCTAGCATAAAGTTAATCAATGCTCGTTCTAATCGCGCACCAATTCCTTTGTAGATAGTAAATCGAGCACCACTTTCTTTAGCAGCTCTTTCAAAATCTAAAATACCTAAGGATTCTCCTAAGTCCCAATGCGCTTTTACATCAAAGTCAAAAGAACGAGGTGTACCCCAACGACGCTGTTCGATATTTTCATTTTCATCCGCCCCTACTGGCACAGAAGCATCGCACATATTCGGCAACATCAACGCCACTTGTTGTAACGCTGTTTCGACTTCGCGCAATTTGTTATCCAATGCACCGATTTCATCACCTACACGTTGCATTTCCGCAATTTTATCATCTGCATTTTCTTTATTGCGTTTTAGTTGGCTGATTTCTGCCGTTACAGCATTACGAACTGCTTTTAACTGTTCCACTTCTTGGATGATAGCACGTCTTTCATCGTAGAACTTTACAAAGCTAGTCAGGTCGCCCGTTGTATGGCGACGATCTAAGTTTTCTTGTACCGTTTCAATATTCTCACGAACAAATTTTAAATCCAACATAATCATGACCTCATAGAATTCATTTAAGTACTTAATTAATCTACCCTTAATATTAGCACATTTGCTATTACTTTTCTACCTTAATAGGCATTTACTTAGGCAATTTTCTCTCGTCTTTTCTCTACCCCCAATAGGATGACAAAACAGCGACCAAACTCATTTCAGTTTAGTCGCTGTCCCACTACGCATGTCACAATACAGTGTGACCTACGTATACATATATTATTCTTCTACTGTTTCTTCCGCGTCTGCTTTCACAGCTTCTGGTTTCATTAGAGGGAATAACAATACATCACGAATGGATGCAGAGTCTGTTAAGAACATAACTAGACGGTCGATACCGATACCCAAACCTGCAGTTGGTGGCAAACCATATTCCAAAGCCGTTACGAAGTCTTCGTCCATACGATGAGCTTCATCGTCACCAGCTTCACGTTCTTTTAATTGATTTTCAAAACGTTGTTTTTGATCGATTGGATCATTTAACTCGGAGTAGCCATTTGCCAATTCACGACCATAAATAAAGATTTCAAAGCGTTCTGTAGTCAATGGTTTCTCACGGTTTTGTTTTGCCAACGGAGAAATTTCAACTGGATGTCCATATACTACAGTTGGTTGCATCAAGTTTTCTTCTACATATTCTTCAAAACATAAATTCATGATTTTACCAATACCATCGGCTTCACCATATTCAACATTTAAGCGGTCTGCAATTGCACGTGCTTCGCTCAATGTTTCAATAGCATCAAAATCTTCTCCAGTGTATTGTTTAATACCTTCTTGCATAGTGATGCGATTCCATGGTGGAGTCAAATCAATATCCATACCTTGGTAGTTAATTTTTGTCGTACCTAGTACTTCTTGTGCACAGTAGGAAACAACACCTTCTGTCAATGCAATGGCATCTTCAAAGTTACCATAAGCTTGGTAGGATTCCATCATCGTAAATTCTGGATTATGACGGATGGACACGCCTTCATTACGGAAGGAACGATTGATTTCATACACACGCTCTAAACCACCAACGATCAAACGTTTTAGGTATAACTCAGGGGAAATACGCATATAGATATCAATGTCTAAGGCATTGTGATGCGTAATGAATGGGCGTGCTGCCGCACCACCTGGAATGGCATGCATCATAGGAGTTTCTACTTCCATGAATTGCTTGCTATTTAAATACTCTCTAATTTTTGCTACGATTTTCGTACGTTTTACAAATGTATCACGAACGCTTGGATTTACGATTAAATCCACATAGCGTTGGCGATAGCGAAGTTCTGTATCTTTCAAACCATGCCATTTTTCTGGTAATGGACGAAGGGATTTAGACAATAAAGTCAATTTATTGACTTTCACTGTAATTTCGCCTTTTTGTGTTTTAAACACATGGCCTTCAATACCTACAATATCGCCCATATCAAGCATTTTTACATATTTGTAATCGTCTTCTCCCATCACATCTTTACGGAAGTATACTTGAATATCGCCAGATAAATCGCGCAAATTAGCGAAGGCTGTTTTACCATGAGAACGAATTGTCATCAATCGACCAGCAATCACCACTGGTTGACCATCAAAATCACGGAATTCATCCTTAATTTGGAGTGCCTTATGTTGAACAACAAATCGTTGTCCAAATGGATAGATATTATCCTCTTCATATTGCGCCAACTTTTCGCGGCGTACCAACATTTGATCGTTTAAATCCAATTGTTCTGGCACATGTTTTTCTTCGCTCATGAGGGGCCTCCTTATACTTCTTTACCCTTATTGAATGCTTAATATTTTAAAACTCACCATACCATCTGGTGTGTTTACTTCTACTTTGTCACCTTTCGCTTTTCCTAAAATCGCCACGCCTACAGGGGATTCATTAGAAATACGATTGTTGAAAGGATCCGCTTCAGAAGAACCTACAATAGTGTATTCTAATTCTTCATTAAACTCTTCGTCTAACAAAGTCACTTTACTACCTACTGTGACTGTATCGCCTTTTACATTTTCATCAATGATTTTTGCAGTATTAATTTTATTTTCTAATTCAATAATGTGACCTTCGATGAAAGCTTGTTCGTTTTTCGCATCATCATATTCAGAGTTCTCTGAAATATCACCATAGGAAATAGCTATTTTAATACGCTCTGCCACTTCGATACGACGTACAGATTTATAATGATTTAATTCTTCTTCTAGCTTCTTCAACCCTTCGGCTGTAAGTAAGGTTTCTTTTACCTCTGCCATGTATGTCTCTCCATTTCTATTCCTCATATACAGAAAACAGTGCCACATGACACTGCCTCCTTTATGAAAAAGTTACTTAAATTTCTTATTAACAATAGCTATAATTATACTGACTTCTCTTATAAATGTCAATGTAAAAGCCCATCTTGCCGTGACACACATGTGAGTTACACTATTTTTTATAAACACTTTCATAGATTGCTAAGGCATCCTCTACAGTCAAATCACTGTATGCAGTCGCATATCGAACGCAGCTGTTGGCAATATCTTTCAAAGATTCTTTAGGAATTCCCACTTCTTCTAGTCTAGATGGAGCCCCTATTTCTTTGAAATACGCTTCTAAGGCTTCGATACCAGCTAATGCATAGTCTGCATCACTCATAGCGCCTTGTTCAATGCCCCATACTTCCTTGGCAAATCGCATTAACCGTGCTGTCGCATTAGGCAAAATCCAACGCAAATAGGCTGGATGCATAATCGCCAAGCCGGCTCCATGAGGAATATCATAAAAGGCTGATAAGGCATGTTCTAAGGCATGCGTCATCCAATCTTGATCTTTCCCTAATCCCAAGGAACGATTCAAGGCTAATGTAGCTCCCCACATAATATTAGATCGAGCTTCATAATCTTCTAAATTTTCCATAGACTTCCGTCCATTGCGTACTATATTTTTAAAGATTCCTTCAATAGCAGAATCTGTCACATTATCATCATCTGGAGTAGATACATATTGTTCCAATAAATGGGACAACATATCTACGATACCATAGGCAACTTGTTCTCTCGGCAACGTATAGGTATACGTAGGGTCTAACATAGAAAATTGTGGAAATAATACCGGTCCATAACCACTTAATTTTTTCTGTGTCTCCCAATCTGTAATAACGCCACCGTTATTCATTTCACTACCAGTGGCTGCCATCGTTAAAACCACACCAAATGGCAAGGCCTCCGTCACAGGCTGATGGTCTAAAAAGAAGGTTTGCCAAAAGTCAACAGTATCTGGTAAGGCAGCACCACCTGCGATGAATTTGGTGCAATCAATAACAGAACCACCACCAACGGCTAGGATAAAATCAATATGATGTTCTTTGCATAAAGCAATCCCTTCACGTACTTTCGTAGTTCGTGGATTTGACATAATGCAACTTAATTCAAACACTTCCTTACCTGCTTGTTGTAAGGCCTCTTTTACGGCATTGTAAACACCATTCTTTTTAATACTACCTCCACCATAGGTGAGCAACACTCGTGTACCATAGTTATTCAATTCTGTAGCTAATGATTCGTTCACACAATCTTTACCAAATACAATTTTAGTTGGATTATGATACGTAAATGATTTCATTTAAACCTTCCCTCCTCCCTAGTAGATACGCTTATCGATGATAGAATGAATAGGCGATTGTTCTTTCATAGACTGTATCTGCCTCGGTCTTACTTTCACCATTCATATTGATATCATTCGGCACAAATTGTGGTTCAATAGCAATACCTGCATGACTGCCATAATGACGTTCTCGTCCATCTTCGTTTAACCAATTTCCTGTGTACACCTGAAAGTGTGGCGCGTCTGTATGGAATATGGCTGTCACATCCTTACCTTGTAACACCGCAAACGGTACAACAGAATCTACTGTACTACTTCCTTCTACCGGAGCCGTTACAAAATCATGGTCATATCCTTTATACTGACTTAATTCATCAGCATAATAGTCCAACGCTTTTTGTAAATCCATCCCTTGTCTGAAGTCGAAGGGAGTCCCTTCCACCGATGCTGGTTCCCATTGTGGAATTTGATGGTCTCCAAATGGCATATACTGATGAGCTCCTAATTCTAACACATGATTCGATAAGTCATCTTTTCCATGTAAATTAAAATATACATGATTCGTCAAGTTCACAAAGGAATCTTCTGAGGTGGTGTAGACATACGTTACTACTAAGGTCTGTTCTATCAATCTAAACACCGCTTCTACATATAAATCACCTGGAAATCCATCTTCTTCAGCAGTAATAGAGTGAGATAGGTGCACCACTGTATCAGAGCAATTCTCTTCCACTGCATCCCATAGACGATGTCCAATATTTCCTTTGCCACTATGTAATAAGTTTGGCCCATTATTAGCTGTTAGTTGATGAACTGTACCATTCCACGTATAGGCAGCATCTGCAATACGATTTGCCACACGTCCTACCGTAGCCCCCAGTTGACCATGCTTCGTTTCATAATCTTGTACAGAATCATAGCCCAATGCTAAATGTCGCTGCAACACTTTATCATAAATAGCTACAATGGTTGCACCATAATCGCTAATTTGTACTTGCAGTGCATCATTTTCTATTGTATATACATGAGCCTCTTGGCCTGTTTGTAATCGTCCAAAAGATTCTACTTTCATCATAACTCCTAACCGCCGATACGCCACATAGGACGTTCCACTTTTTCAATGGAATTACCATCATGGCTAGCATATCGACCTTGTAATGCCTCTTCAATGCAATGCAATATAGTTTGCGGTGTGCCGCCATTTTGAATAAGTTTACGTAAATCTAAATCTTCATCACGCAACAAACATAAGCGCAGCGATCCATCTGCAGTGAAACGAATGCGATTACAAGAAGAGCAATATTGATTGGACAAAGGAAAAATAAAGCCAATTCGTTGTCCATCTGGTAATTGGAAGTATTGAGCTGGACCAAATCCCAACTTCTTTGTAAATGGAGTTAACTCAGATCCCACAATCCGTTCAATCTGTTCCTTCCATTCTCCAAAGGTAGGCACATGACTTTGTTTTCCTTGGAATGGCATATATTCAATGAATCGCCATACCACATCCCATTCCTTTCCATAGTGCAACAAGGTTTCCACTTCTTTGTCAGAAAATGGCGCTTGCACTACGGTATTGATTTTTATATTTTGAAAGCCTGCCACCTTGGCAGCTTCTATACCACGAAGTACACCAGCTAATTGCCCATCGCGACCTACCGCTTTAGCAAAGCCTTCTTCTTCTACAGAGTCTAAGCTGATGTTTAGTCTCTGTACCCCTGCATTAAACAAGCGTTCTGCCTGTGTTTCTAATAGACTACCATTAGTAGTCATAGAAATATCGGAAAACCATTGGCGCTTCTGTATGTGCTCTAATAAGTCATATAGATGAGGATATAACAATGGTTCTCCCCCAGTCAAACGCAAGGCTTTGACGCCCCCTAAGTGCAATGCCTCTAACAAGGGCAACCAAAAGCTTGGTGGCAACACAGGTGCCATAGCCTCTGTAATCTCTTGCGGCCTACAATAGGCACAGCAAAAATTGCACGCTTCCGTTAGGGATATACGGGCATACTCAATGACACGCCCTTGGCTATCACGCATTGACTGGCTCCTCAACAATACGAACTGCATCGCCTACTTGAATCTTTCCGCCTTCTAATACACGGCCAAAAATCCCTTGTGTAGGCATAATACAGCTTCCAACTTGTTGCATAATTTCGCAACCTTGATGGCACTCTTTGCCAATTTGTGTGACCTCTACGATAGTGTTACCTAAGGCTAATTTAGTGCCCACAGGCAATTGGAATAAAGTCAAGCCTTCTACGGTAATGTTTTCTGCAAAATCTCCAGGGTTCACATCAGCTCCGCTTTTACGCATTAACTCGATACTTTCAATGCCAAGCAAGCTCAATTGACGATGCCATGGACCTGCATGCGCATCTCCTTCAATACCATGATTGACTACTAACTCCGCTTCTGGGATGTTTGTTTTCTTTTGTCCTTTTGCTCTGCTAATTGAAATAGCAATAATTTTTGCGTCCATTTTATCTCCTTAGATTATTATATTCAAAATTACCTATATAGTTTCTATTATAACACGTTTACACAGTAAATCTATAATAAAAAGCACGTCATCTTGAAAAACAATTGATATGTTTTCCTTTAGAGACGTGCTCTTCCTTTCACTACCCTTTACTATGAAAGCAATTATTCTTTTGTAGTTGTAGTACCGAGTCCGTTAAAGACCATGTTTAAAACAACAGCTAAGATGCTACCAAAGGTAATACCACTTTCAAAAATGATCTTCGCAGCTGGTGGAAAATTATGATAAAAATGTGGTGCTCCTATAGGAATCATAGCCACGCCAATACTCAAGGCTACAATCATTAAGTTATGATTATTTTCGTAATCTACCTTTCCCAAAGAACGAATACCACTAGCAATAATCATACCAAACATAGCAATCCCTGCACCTCCCAGCACTGGGCTAGGAATGGATGCCACTACAGCAGCTAGCTTAGGAAATAAACCTAAGATCATTAAAATCACACCTGATGTGGCTACTACAAAACGACTCTTCACATTAGTCACCGCAATCAAACCAATATTCTGTGCAAAAGCAGTGTAAGGAAAACTATTTAAAAAACCGCCTATACATGTGGATAGCCCATCTGCTTGTAAACAAGAGCTTAATGTTTTCTTGTCTACTTTTTTGTCTACAATTTCGCCTATGGCAATGGCATCTCCTGTGGTTTCTACCATACAAACAGACATAACCACTAGCATTGCAATAATAGAACTTACATCAAAGGTAGGCATGCCGAATGCAAGTGGCGTCACTAATCCTAACCAATCCGCCTGCGTTACCTCAGCAAAATTCACTTCTCCTAACGCATAGGCAATGCTAGTACCGCCTAACAACCCAATGAGAACTGACAAATTACTTAAAAATCCTTTAGTAAATCGGTTCACTAAGACTACGATGAGTAATGTTAATCCTGCCAGCCACAAATTAGTAGCACTGGCATAGTTTGGATCTGTTGGATTGACACCAGCAATCCACATAATTGCTACGGGCATTAAACTAATACCAATAATCGTAACGATAGTCCCTGTTACCACAGGAGGAAATAATCGAATGAGACGACTAAAATAAGGAGCGATGAAAAAGGTAAATAGCCCCGCCACTATAATAGCGCCATACACAGCTGGTAAGCCATGTTCTGTTCCGATAATAATCATAGGTGCTACCGATGCAAAGGTAACCCCTTGAATCATGGGAATGCGTGCACCCACTGGTCCTACACCTAAGGTTTGAATCAGTGTGGCAATCCCACAGGCAAATAAATCCGCATTAATGAGGCGAATTAAATCCGGTGTAGATAAGCCTAATGCATTTGCTAGAATGATAGGAACAGCGACCGCTCCTGCATACATAGCCAACACGTGTTGCAATCCATAAGAAAACAACTTAGATAGGGGTAACATTTCGTCAACTGGATGAACCTGTTTAGCAATTTCGCTCATGTCATCTCTCCATTCATTATTACAGCATTAAGAAGTTGTACTAATCACAATACCATTATATTAAATCACAACTTATATAGTTTGTCAAAAAATCAGCCTACTCTGTGACGAGTAGGCCAAGGCTTATTTACCTTTATATTCTTTTACGGAAGGATTGTGGTCTTTCATAGCTTGTTCTAAACCAAAGATAACCATCTCATTCATGTAGGTACGCAATTCGTCATTGTGCACTTTCTCAGCATGACGGGCTAAAATTCCTAAGAACTCTTCTTTATACGCATTCACTTCATTGGCTGGTACATAGCGATGACTATTCAAATAATTTTGGTAATCTGCATATAAATTATTTAATACTTTTCTTCCATAGCTATCTTTTTTCCAACGATGGCTTTCAATGTAAAAGTTTTTCCGCACATTCATATAGTATAATGCATTAATCACATCCAATTGTCCTGCGGAAATCACTTGATGTGTCTGTAATTCAAATAATTGTTTACCATGATCTTGACCGAAGTTAGCAAAGGTATCCACCACTTGCTTTACTTCCCAGTTTGGACTTTCCACTGTAATGTTAGCTTGTATTTCTGAAATGACTTGTAATCCTTCTTGCTCTGGTAACATTAACGGATCTTGTGCCGCATACGCCGTTTGACCTAAGGCCATCACACCTACCATAACAGCTCCTAGTATCCAACGTTTACTTTGTGTTTTCATACAAAACTCCTTTTAACCATTGATGTAACTCGACTCATTTTGATTCTATACCCTTATTATACAGATTCTATCTTTTTTATTCAACGTGTAATTTTATAGTGAACGCATCTTTGTAAAAGCCATTTATCTTGACTTTTATGGTCTTATCTATTACGATATAACTAACTATGATAATATCTATCATTTTCAATTCTTCGTGATGGAGGTGTCCATGAAATACTTTGAATTTGAACCACTACCCTATTCTGATCAAGCCTTAGAGCCAGTCATCGGTAGAGAAACACTCACATCTTTGTATACTGATGTATACAGTCATTCCGTATCTCAACTTAATGAGCTAGTAGAAGACTTCCCTGACCTTCGTTTTGGTCATATCGACTGCCTACTAGGCGGCTTGAGCCATGTACCACAAGAGATTCGCCAAGACATTCAGTTCTATGGTGGTGCCTATAAGAATCTAACCTTATTTTTGCACACCTTGGCAAGCCCTAATACAAGTACTATCAATGGACCAGTCAAGGATGCTATCGACCTAACTTTTGGATCCTTGGAAACATTCCAGCAGCAATTTACAGAGGCGGCTCGCGCTCATGCCGGTAATGGTTGGACTTGGCTTGTGATCAACCCAGACAACACTCTTTCTATTACGTCCACAGAAGAGCAAAACAATCCCATTATGAATATGCAAACTGCCATCTTGGGCATCAGCTTATGGGACTACATGTACGCTCATTCCAATCGTGAAGAATATATTAATACCTTCTTCACCATCGTGAACTGGAAGATTGTAAACCATATCTATGAAGAAACATTAAAAAATCCAAATCGCTTTGGACACGAATAAAAGAAATAAAAGCTGTCACCACTTCGCTGTGGATGACAGCTTTTTCTATTCTTCTGGTACGGTGCCTACATGGACTGCTACAATGCCACCTGTAAGTTCAAAATACTTAGCATCTTGTAGTCCTACATCTTTAAAAATTTGAAGAACACCTTCTTGTCCCACATAACGGCGCAAGGATTCTGGGAGCCATGCATAAGAAGATTGATCTCGACTTAATTTCCCCAACACTGGCAAAATCTTTTCAAAGTACAAGTAATAGGCCTGCTTAAAACCAAACATCGTTGGCTTAGCTAATTCTAGAGTCACCACTTTACCACCAGGCTTTACAACACGTTTCATTTCACGAATGGTTTGTTCAATACTTGGCACATTGCGCAAGGCAAACCCAGAGACAGCCCCATCAAAGAAATTACTTTCATAGGGTAAGTCCATAGCATCCCCTTGGGTCAAGTTCACTCGATCCGTATAGCCTTCTTTTTCCAATCGATTTTGTCCAACCGCTAACATTTCAGGACTAAAATCGAGTCCCTCCACATGTAAGGAAGGAATTTCTTGTAATGCTGTTTTCGTCAACATACAGGTACCACAAGCAATATCTGCTAGGCGCATACCTTCTGTCAATCCTAATTGTTCTATAGCAAATCTACGCCACCGTGCATCTTGGTTAAAGCTCAACAATGTATTCATCATATCATAATGCTTCGCAATATGAGAAAACACATCTTGCACGTAGGCTTTTTTATCATCATGTGTTTTAAATTCCACAATATACCTCCAGTTATTTATACTGCTATCCATTATACACGAATGGGTGAGGATATTCCATAATTTGTGATTTTTTTCTCTTGCCAAAAGTATATATTCCGTTTATAATGTCCTTATGTCTTTTATGAGTAGATATTTGTACTCGATTTTAAGTATTTATAAGTATAAGGAGTTTTCTATGAGGGCATTATTTCAATTCATCAATAAATTTAGCCTCATTCAGCAAATCTGTGTAGGCCTCTTAATCGGTATTGGCATTGCCGTATGGTCCCCTGAAAATGCTGTGAAGTTATCTTTATTGGGAACTATTTTCGTAGGTGCACTAAAAGGTGTGGCACCTGTATTAGTATTTTTCTTAGTCATTGCAGCAGTCAGCCGTCATCGTTCTGGTCAAAAAACTGGCATGAAATCTATTATTGTATTATACTTGATCGGAACATTTGCAGCCGCTGCACTTGCTGTAGTAGGTAGCTTCCTATTTCCTACTACCTTATTATTAACCGCTTCTCCAGCAGATACGGCTCCTCCTAGTGGCATTACTGCCGTGTTATCTACATTGTTGACAAATGTTGTAGAAAACCCTGTGAAAGCTATCTTAGGTGGTAATTATATCGGCATTCTTGGCTGGGCTTTATTATTCGGTTTTGCACTTCGTCATGCAGCCAATGAGACAAAAGATGTAATGGCTTCCATCTCTGATGCGATCACACTAGCTGTACAATGGATTATTAAATTTGCGCCTCTTGGTATTATGGGCTTAGTCGCTCAATCCATCGGTGAAAATGGCTTAGGCGCTTTGCTAGCTTATGGTAAATTATTATTAGTCCTATTAGGATGTATGTTTGTAGTCGCTTTAGTTATTAACCCAATTATTGTCGCTATCATGATTAAGCGCAATCCATACCCATTAGTATTCCGTTGTCTACGTGAATCTGGTGTGACAGCATTCTTCACTCGTAGTTCTGCTGCCAATATTCCAGTCAACATGGATTTGGCAAAACGTTTAGGCATTACACCTGATACGTATTCCATTTCCATTCCACTAGGCGCTACTATCAACATGGGTGGTGCCGCTATCACTATTACTGTTATGGCATTAGCTGCTGTATCTACCTTAGGTATTCAAGTAGACTTAGCAACAGCGATTTTGCTTAGTGTGATTGCAACGATTTCTGCATGCGGTGCTTCTGGTGTAGCTGGTGGTTCCCTATTATTGATTCCATTAGCTTGTTCCCTGTTTGGTATTTCCAACGATGTAGCTATGCAAGTAGTAGGTGTAGGTTTCATTATCGGCGTTATCCAAGACTCCACTGAAACAGCCTTGAACTCTTCTACAGATATCTTATTTACAGCAGCTGTAGATTATGCACGTCACGGCTACCCAGCAGACAAAGTATAAAAGGATACTTCATACTTAGTGTTTGAAAGGTCTACTTGTTCTTTAGTATGGGATGCCCAATAGAATCTACAATTACATATAGCTTATGAAGCTAAGCGCTAGCAAAAAGCTAGAGGCAAGTTGATTCCATAGTTCAACTTGCCTCTAGTTTATTTTATATATCTTGCATAGTTCGTAGATTTCCGCTACTTTCCCATTAAACCCCAGTATATCCGTGTACTACATTAGGTTTTACTATGAATGTTGGTAGTACCGCTTCTACTAATTGGCTCAATTTTTGTGCAAGCTCTTCTTTTGTACACTTCACACCATGCGGTACTTGTACGTCAAACCCAATTTTTTTGTTTTCTACATCTATACGGATATCGTATAAAGAGAAACTTTCATCATAGGCTTGAATCACTGATACTAAACGCTGCTGTAATGCCACTGTTTGCTCGTTTATAACGATTGGATCCATATGGATAGTCAATTTTAACTGCAATTCTTTCAAAGCTTGTCGTTCCACTCGATCAATCATATGATGGATAGCCATCGCATCTTGCTTTGCATCTACTTCCACATGAATGGACGCATACTCATGTCCTGGACCATAATCATGAATCATTAAATCATGAGTCCCTAAAATACCAGGCTTAGATTCTACGAAATCAATAATTTCTTGTACACGTTCTGATGTAGGTTCAAACCCTAATAAACGGTCTGTCGCTTCTTTCAACACTTCAAAACCAGCTTTTGCAATGATCAGTGCCACAATAAGACCCAAATAACCATCCAAGCTTAATTGGAATACACCACCCAGCAATAAACCGATAGCAATGGCCGCTGTGGCCCATACATCAGATAAGGCTTCTTTCCCATTAGCACGCAAAATAGGAGAATCTATGCGATTACCAATGGAACGCAAAAAGAAGGACAACCAAATTTTTAAAGCCATAGCACCTAGCATAATAGCTAGAGCAGTCATAGAGAACTCTACTACCTCTGGATTCATAATATGTTCAACTGCTTCAATACCTAATTGGGCAGCTACTACAAACAGTAATATAGAAAAACCAATGGATAATAGATATTCCATTCGACCATGTCCGTATGGATGCTCTGCATCTGCTTTACGTCCAGATAATTTAAAACTCAAAAAGGATACTAACGACCCACCTGCATCAGCCACATTATGAATAGCATCACTGATCATAGCAATGGAGCCAATAAGAAAACCAATAATCAATTCCCCTAAGCAAACTAACACATTCACCATAATACCTGTAATACTTGCCATAATACCATATTGTTGTCGTACACTTGTATCTTTTACTTCATCTTTGTTTTTTACAAATAAACGGATTAATACTTCTGTCATACTACACCTCTTACATCCATATAACATATACATACAATTCTACCTTATTCTCACATACTATATCTGAAAGGTAGTTTCTTTATTCTCATTTATGTTCTCATTATACACCATTATTAAGATATTATCAACTACATTTTTAAATGAGAATAAAAAATAAAAACTGTAGCGACAGATTTCCCCATCACTACAGCTTTTTATTATATATCTTATTGATAGATTACCATTTATTTTCGTAGAACACTTGTGTCCACATAGAAACTTCTGACAATGTTGGATGTGGAGCCATAGCCTCCCCAATGGAGATAACAGATTGCGGATCCAAGTACCGTGTTAATCCTTGTGCCCGTAGTTCTTTCGTTGTGCTAGAACCGATATCTTCATGGACAGGTACTAGTTGTACCTCACCACTGTTCATTAAATGTACATATGGTTGGAACAATATCGATGCTTGTGGTCCCACGATATGCGCACCTAATAATCGATTCGTAGCTTTGTCTACCACTACTTTGATAAATCCATCATGTACATCTCCTTTATCAATACCAAGGGCCATACCTTTGGCAGAGTTAGAATAATGGTTGATACCAACTCCTACATCATAGCCAACTTCTTTTGCTTCCGCTTCTGTCATGCCAATGCGACCAACTTCTGGGTAGGTGAAAGTCACCATAGGAATCAAATCATAGCGTGCCCAGCGATAATCTGTTGGAGACGTAGCACGATATAAATTATGAGAGATAATATCTCCTTCATAGTTAGCGCGATGACGGAAGGCTGCATTACCATTCACATCACCTAAAGCATACACACCTTCTACAGATGTTTCTAAGAATTCATTGGTTTTAATCCAGCCACCTGGTAATTGTTCAATATGCGTATTTTCTAGGTGTAAATCTTCTACAGATGGAGCAATGCCAGTAGCTACTAAGATTTCATCTACACGGATTTCAGATACTTCACCTGTAGTACGGTTTTTCACAGTGATCACTTTGTCACCATTCTCCACACGTACATTATCACATACTGTATCCGTTAATACATTCACACCGATGGCTTTCATTTCTTCTAAAATATGAGCAGAAATGGCTTCATCTTCTTTTGGCAATAAACGTACATTACGTTGAATTAAAGTAACTTCTGTACCTGCTGCGGCAAAGACACCAGCAAATTCAGTACCGATAGGGCCACCGCCAAATACAGCTAAGCGTTTATATGGTGTCTTCGGATATTCATCGCCAAATAATTTCTCACTTGTAATGTATCCAGCCTCTTCTAAGCCATCTACGTGGTTTACTTTAGAATGACCACCGGTACCAATGATAATCGTCGGCGCTGTAATTTCCTCTGTTTTTGTACCATCTTGTAATGTTACATATAGCACTTTATCGCTTACGAATGTAGCTGCTCCATGGTATACATCAGCGTTGTCAAAGCTTTCATAGAACTCTTTGACCCCTTTGCTTTTATTGATAGCTTTCCATACACGTTCGCTCACAACATCCCAATTTAATGTAGGCGTGGCAGTCTCTACGCCAATTTTTTTCCAACCATGACTTTCATGTACCACATCAGCTGCGGTAACCATTACTTTTGTAGGGATACAACCACGCGTTAAACAAGTACCACCAAAACCTGTTTTTTCAATAACAGCTACTTGTTTACCCGCTTTTAATGCGGCATCCGCTACTAAGCTAGCACCACCAGTACCAATTACAATTACATCATATTGTTTCATTTACGTCATCCTTTCTACACTAATGGATAATCTTTATTCTTTGTATATAGTATATCATACATCGACTAATTTAGATATGAGAATTTTTACTATTTTCCACTAGCAATAGAATCTAATAATTCAATATATGTTTCTTTTGTTAAGGGAGCTTCAAAGTTTTCTAGAATCTCTTCCGCTACCTGTGCCTCATCATATAATAAATCAACGATGGTCATGGCTAAGGCTTGAGCCGTTTTAATATAAGCTACCTCTGGTACGGTGATATTGTATTCTGCACTATGGAGTACCCCTTCGATACATCCCACCCAAGGATGGATAACAGGCATTAAGTGGGATACATCCCCCATATCTGTACTGGCCGTCATATGCACACGTTGACGTACATTGTCAGCACCAAATAAAGGTTCCGAGTTAGACCGCAATAGATTGTTCATATCAGGATTATCTCGCATTGGTAAATAGCCTGGTAGATCATGAATAACACAAGTGGCACCCACTGCATCGCCACCAGCTTTCAAGGCACGATTCACACGTTGATTTCCATCCACAATGGCTTGTACATTAGAAGCACGCACATAGCTTTCCACTTGTACATAATCCGGCACACAGTTCACCAATGTCCCCCCTTGATTAATAATAGGATGGAAACGGAAATAATCGCTTTCTTTGAAAGTCTCACGAATAGCATGTACTCCCATTACCCCCATCAAAGCTGCATTTAATGCATTAATTCCTTCATGAGGGGCTGCCGCCGCATGGGCAATTTTACCATGGTATTCAATCAGTTTTGCCACAAATCCATTGGAGGTACTACCTAAATTCATTTCTCCCGTAGGTGTATCCGCTGTTTCCACATGCATTTGCATCGCCATATGGATATCATCAAAGGCCCCTTCATAAATAAGCTGTTGCTTGCCTCCAAGATATTTAATGGTTCCTTTTTCACGTAATGTATTGCGATAATCGACTTCGATCATCTCTTCTGCTGGGACTGCAAATAAAACTACATCTCCCCCTAGGGCTTCCATAACCCCTTCCGCTTGTAAGCCCATAGCTACTGCAAATAGATTAGCAATTTGCACATTATGTCCACAACAATGGGCCGCCCCAGTTAATGGATCCGCTTTTGGATGACGATGACATACAATGGCATCGAGTTCACCAATCATGGCTACGGTCTTCTTAGATTTACCACCTTGTAAACGACCTTTCACACCTGTAATGGCATGACCCGTTGTAAAAGGAATCCCTAACTCTGTAAACATACCTTGTACTTTTTGAGATGTTTTATGCTCTTTATAACCCAATTCTGGTTCATCCATAATAGCGCCCGCTAATGCACGTAATCGATCTTGCCCTGCCACTATAGCATCACACACACGTTGTTTTACTTCTTCTTTCGTTAACATAATCAATCTCCTTTTACATTGTATGAAAATACCTTTCATGATAGGTATCTATATATAGCTCTTAAACTCTATTGTACCATGAAATCAAAAAGAGAGTTGATAGGAAATCCTCAACTCTCTTTCATTAGGTGTATCTATCACCTATATGCTGTATTCAATTTAAATCACACCTTGCATATGTAATACAAAATGAGCCACTGCAGCAGCGCAAATAAAAGTACCTGCCGTTACCGCTAAGGCGACTGGAATAATTCTCCAGGATAGACGGCGGAACGCTCCTAAATCTTTACCCAAAGAAAGACCTGCATAGGCTAATACTGGTGTAGTAGTCGCCAAGAATGTTACTTCTTTTGTTTGTGCAATAATCCATGCTTGTCCTGGCATCACCGGCAAGGAAGCAATCACGCCTACTAAAGATACCCAGAATACCATAGGGAATCGATTGGCTAACGGCAAATAGGAAATAATAGCGCCAATAATAGCAAGACCTGCAATCACAAAGACTCCCACAAGACTTGGGCCCAATAGATGCTTGCCATCAATGACATTGCCCACAGCAGTCATAATCGCTGCAATGCAAATCACAATGACAAATTGTGTAATTTTTTCACTGATAGTCATCTTATTTTCCCTCCTCTGCCAAATCTTGTTCACGTGTACGACCTGTAAAGAAGTTATATGTTTTTTCCATCACAGGTAAGGATACGAAAATACCAAAGTACACACCTAATACGGTAGTCAATAAATTAGCTGCCCCTGCTAAGGCTGCAATTTGAGTTTCATATTCTGGATATACGGCAATGATAGGCGCTGTAGAAGCAGCCATCATACTCGCACTACCTACACCTGCACCCATAGCTAGAGCCAATGGATGGAACCATCCCATTTGCGCAAAGAATCCTGCCAACACAGATGCCCACATAGCACCAATTAATACGCCACAGATGTACATACCCATCACGCCACGGCCTTCAGGAGAACTAAAGCCGAATTTATCAATAATAATCGCTACATTGGGCTCTCGGTCTACAGAGTAGCAAGCACCCACCGCTTCACGGCGCATGCCTACCAATAATGCCACTGGTAAACCGAACAAAATAGTACCAAAGAAATGACCTAACTCTTGTAACATAAGAGCCAACCCAGCAGTCGATAAAATCTCTAAGTTAGGGCCAATACCTAAGCCTACTTTCACCATTAAGAGCATCACTGCAATCCCAAGGTAATCCGCTGATTTTTCCATAGTTTCCACCGTCAAAATCTTGAATGATGGAATGGATACAAAAAGACCCATGATCAACGCGTAGAGAAGCGGTAAGAATACGACTGCCCCAAAGCGTTGGATACCAATCATTTCAGCAATGATGGTAATCACGAGAGCTAATGCATGTAATTTCCAATTTTGTAATACTTGCATACAATACCTCCTATACTAATAACAATATGATTTCTTTATTATAGTAAAGTTTAACATATATGGTCAATGTATGATGGATTCCAAATTAGCAATGAGGTTGATAAAATAAAATAAGAGGCGAATAGATGTATCTATCCACCTCTTATGATTAAGAGCTAGTATATTGAGTTATCCTATGCCTTACAGTTGGCTTATGCGTTTACTAACGCTTTTCCTAATGCTTCACATTGTTCTTTACCAGAATCATCAGGTTCGCCCATCACTGGTAATTTGTCAACTACAACGCCATTAGCGCCTTCTACGCGACCAGCCCAGTCATCTAACCAAGAGCCACCCCAACCGTAGGAGCCGAACAATACTACTTTTTTACCTGCCAATTTAGGTTCTAATGCTTCATAGAATGGTGCAAATTCGCCATCTTCCAATTCTTCAGCACCCATGTCAGCGCAACCTAATGCTAATTTTTCATAGCCTGCTGCTTCATCAGCAGTGATTTCAGAAACGGATTTTACTACCACTTCTTGACCAGCATCAGCGATGCCTTTACCTACAGCTTCTGCCATTGCAGCTGTGTTACCTGTTCCAGACCAATAAATTACAGCGATCATAATGTTACCTCCTAGCATGCCGTTACGGCAACCAAAGACTCTAAAGATTTTCCTTTATTCAACTGTGCGTGACAGTAGTCACGACACATTCGAAAACAATGAAATGCGTGCATAGCTGACGCTTGATTTCCATATACCTTCCAGTCGCCACAGACTTTATAGCCTGCTCCGCGGAATTGGATAAACGCTTTTACATCTTCTAATGGATATCCTAAGAACACACCGATTTCATGAGGAAACACATCGCTCATTTCAATGCGCTTACGCAAATGTAATAGCCAATCTGCCAATGTTTCATAGGATTCATATCCATAGTGTTGTAAAAATGCTAGCACCTCAGGTTGTCTCAAATAATCCTCAAGCATACGTTCACGAAATACGAGTAATAATTTTCGTTTTTCACAATGGCATAGTTCATAGAAGAACAGTCCTTTTTGATTAAATTTATCATTATACTCGTGTGTTTTTTCTACCATCGCAGCCCCTAAATGCTGAGGTAATGCAACAAGATTTGCTACTTTAATACCTCGAATTGCGGGCGCACAATGGTAACCGATAATCTGCTCGATGGATTCCATTTGTCGTACCTGCCTTTTTACGTATTTTGGGGAGAACACTTGCTCTCACAGCAAATAGATAATCCGGATATATATCATCTCGAAAGATGAATTAAAATAATGAAAATTATTTCTATTATTATAATACAAATAATCCTAGTATCTGTCAATAAGTATGAGAAGTTTTTTCATTTAAAATAAAAAGTTGCATTCTTCAAAGGATAGTTATTTCATACTATTCATAGTCAATACTATTCTTCGAAGTTTGCAACTTTTCTTTATAATAAATACTGTAATTGTTTTCTCAGTGCTACGTCTTGTACATGGGTCATGATATATCGTAACCGTGGAGTTCCTGTATTATCTGCTAGGAATGCAATCTGCACATACATAGGATATTCTACTTGCTTAAACCATGTATTTACGATAATTTCACCAACATAGATATTCTTTCTTGTTTCTCTAAATGGAGTAACTAGTGTAAATGTTTCCGGATGCTCCTGTACATAGGCTTCATAATCTCGAATCATAGATAGGGTATATCGGCCTCCTTCTGGCACTGTAGTAGGATGCCACCCATCTTTCTGCGGACCGAACCCATAGAGCAAAGTTCCTTCACCGTAGCGACCATAATAATAATTATTACCTCGCTTATCCAGTATTTGATAGGATGTATTCGTATCAATTCCAATATCACGCAATCCAGTTTCTAACGGTTGTACCATTCCAGAAGAAAGAATGCTGCTACTAGTCCCTTCCTGTACTAGCATGGTGGACGGCCATTTAATAGATGACGTATCCGATGCTGCTACCGTAGTCATCATACTAGTAATGATAAAAACAAAGACTACCCCCCATAAAAGATATGTTTTATTTCTATTCATGGTGTTCGCCTAGCCTTGTTTCTTTTGCATTTTAGCCCAAGTATCACGCATACCTACGGTACGATTCATTACAATATGATCTGGCGTGCTATCTGTATCAGTTACAAAATAGCCAGTACGCAAGAAATGATAATGGTCACCTACTTCTGTAGTACGGAATGCTGCTTCCCCTTTAGCAGATTTTACTTCTAAAGAGTTTGGATTCAACTGCTGTAAGAAATCTTTATCTGCTGTTTCGTCATCTTCTGCAGATAATAGATAATCATACAAACGCACTTCCATATCCACTGCTGTTGAGGCTTCTACCCAATGTAAGATACCTTTCACTTTCTTTTGACAGCCTGTGCCAGATTTTGTATCTGGATCATAAGTACAGTGAATTTCAGTGATATTGCCATCAGCGTCTTTTACAACAGATTGACATTCAATGATATAAGCACCTTTTAAGCGCACTTCTTTACCTGGTGCTAAGCGGAAGAATTTTTTCACTGGCTCTTCCATGAAATCCCCACGTTCAATATACACTTCTCGACCAAATGTCACTTCACGTGTGCCCATCGCTTCATTTTCTGTATTGTTCTCAATCACTAATGTTTCTGTTTGTCCTTCTGGATAGTTAGTGATCACAACTTTAACAGGGTCCAATACAGCCATATACCGTGGCGCTTTTAATTTCAAATCTTCACGGATACAGAACTCTAATAAACCTACTTCTACCATGCTATCTGCTTTAGCTACACCAATGCGTTCACAGAAATCACGAATAGACTCTGGTGTATAGCCACGGCGGCGCAAACCAGAAATCGTTGGCATACGAGGGTCATCCCAACCACTAACAAGATTCAGCTCAACTAATTGGCGTAATTTACGTTTACTCATGACCATATTTGTCACATTTAAGCGAGCAAATTCGATCTGTTTTGGTTTTTCTGTATCTTCCCAATCTTCTAATACCCAATTGTATAGAGGGCGATGCACTTCAAACTCCAAAGTACATACGGAATGCGTAATACGCTCTATCGCATCAGATACTGGATGGGCATAGTCATACATAGGATAAATATTCCATTCAGAACCTGTACGATGATGGTCTGCATGTAAAATACGATACAACACAGGGTCACGCATGACAATGTTAGGATCTGCCATATCAATTTTGGCACGCAACACTTTTTCCCCATCTTTGTATTTGCCTTCTTTCATTTCTTGAAAGAGTCGTAAATTGTCTTCTACACTACGATCACGGTACGGACTATTTGTACCTGGCGTTGTAAAATCCCCTCGGGTGGCACGAATTTCTTCTGGTGTTTGATCATCTACATAGGCTTTACCTTTTTTGATCAACACTTGAGCATATTCATATAGTTTACCGAAATAGTCAGACGCGTAATGTACATCCCCATGCCACTCAAAGCCTAACCATTTTACATCTTCTTCAATGGACTCTACATATTCCACGTCCTCTTTTACAGGATTCGTATCATCAAAGCGCAAGTTTGTTAAGCCTTGGTACGTTTTGCCAAGCCCAAAGTTTAAACAAATAGATTTTGCATGTCCAATGTGCAAATATCCATTTGGCTCTGGAGGGAACCGTGTATGAACACGTTTTCCATAGGTATTTTCTTCATTATCTGTATTAATAATCGCTTCAATAAAATTAATAGTTTGAGGCGTTGTTTCTTCCGTACTCATCATCGTCTCTTTCGATTCCATGTGATTCTTCCTCTCTTATATTGATTATACACAAGTGCAAGTGCCGCACATTCTCTTTATTATACCACAGGAACAGCTATGTTTCATCGATTTCTTGCGAATCCTATCATTTCTCACCGTCTCTGTTACAGCATGCTATCCTATTCTTCAGCGGCCTTGTAATTAACACTTTCATTGACACAGGTCAACAATGGTTTGCCTTGTACACCGGCAATCAAATTATTAGCCGTTAGCATGGCCATTTCTTTGCGTGTACGATCTGTGAAAGACCCAATATGCGGCACTACTAAGCATTTACCTGTTTTAAGCAAAGGATGATCTGCCCCAATTGGTTCTGGATCCACTACATCAAGAGCGGCATAATCAATTTGACCTGTTTCTAAGGCGTGCACTAAGGCATCTGTATCCACGATTTTTCCACGTCCCACATTGACAAATAAAGCCGTCTCCTTCATCATTTCAAAAGCCTCTGCATCGATTAAATGATGTGTTTCCTCTGTCAAAGGCGCCATGACTAAAATAATATCACTAGTGGTGAGCAACTTGCCTAGTGACACATAGGTAGTCATCAGTAGGCTATCATCATTTCGACGATTACGATTATGATACTGTACAGTCATCCCAAAGGCACGAGCTCTGCGAGATACAGATACACCAATTTTACCCATACCTATAATGCCCAATGTCATACGGCTTAAGTCTTTACCTTTAATATTCGAAGGGCGTTCAACCCATTTACCGTCTTTAACAAACTGAGCATTCTCATAAATTCTACGACTTGCAGCTGCCATCAGTGTAAAGGCTAACTCAGCTGTGGTTTCTGTTAATACATCAGGGGTGTTCCCATAAGGAATACCTCGTGTAGTCAAAGCATCAATATCAATATTATCATAACCCACTGAAGCCTGTGCAATTACCTTTAAATTTAGCGCATCTTTCACTAGTTCTTCATCCACGGTAAAGTGATTAATACTCCATAATCCATCTGCCTCACGAAGCCATTCTTTTAATAGCTCCTTGGGCATTTTTTCTTTTTCTGTCCACTGACGCACAGTCACATGCTCACTTAAGTAAGCCACTGCATCTTTACGTACCAAACCTGGCACAACTACAACTGGTTTCTTCATAGTTAAACCTCACTTTCACTTGTCATATTTATCTACATTCAGTATATATACATTCTATGAGGGGTTTACTTTTTATACTATCCATTAGTATAAGCCCCTTTCAGTAAATTATATCATATTCTATCTTAGACAATAAAAAAGACAGTTCTATTTTCATAGAACTGTGCTTTTCATTTTGTAGATACAGTAACTTGCACTCTCAAACGTACCCGAGAGCTTCTACGCTTTCTATACGATGATATGCTATTCCACAAACGTTCCTAGAATAACATGTTTATCCTACCAATTGGATTTTCCTTCATTGAACATTTCAAATGCATGTGCAATTTGGCGTCTCAATTTTAATCGTTGTGAATCACTTAATACATATTCTACACCATTGTGTGCAATTCGCCCATTTTTTACAATGCTACTCAAATCGTAAAGAATTTCTCTAGCCATGCTTGCATTGCCAGCTAATTCATCAATTGTTACATCATAATAATTAGCCAATCGCTTTAAGGTTTCCAAATCAGGCTCTCGATATCCTGTTTCGTAATTTGACAGGGCAGCATTGCTAATACCAATATCACGAGCCACGTCAAGTTGACTCCGCCCAATCCGTTTACGGGCATGTCTTAAATTTTCACCTAATGCCATTGTATCACCCCTTATACTACGTGAATCTATAGTATAAATAACCTATCCCTATTATAGCATGAGATACAATAGATATGCTATAGAAAACCACTATTTCACATCTCACGAATTGTGTATCTCTCTATATTTTTTAGCATTTTTGAATTGTATTACACGAATTGAATTGTTTATCCCATTTGCGCATGCATTATTTTGATTGATTTTAATCAAAATCGATAGATTTTATTCTATTTTAATCATTTTCACTCACAAACTATTTATATTATTCATGTGCATGTTCAGGTGGTGGTAATTGTTTAACCTTGAATACCTCACCTATGGTTTGAATTTTTCCAGGGATATATTCCACAATCTGAGTCATCAGTACATATAACAATCGTGGATCAAAGTTAGAGTTAGCACTTTGATTAATACAATCTAAATATACACTATCATCATCTTCTTCGATATAGTATTTAAAACTTTTATACGTACTATTTTCACGGTTGATAAATGTCAAAATGTCTTGACGATTTTCCTTTGTTACAACACCAGCACCAATCAACAAGCGAATCGTAGCATAAATTGTGTCATCTAATAACAGAAATACTGGAATATCTCCTAAATCCGTTTGTACATAGGAGCGAAATACAACTGTATGATCTTCATCTCCCACTTCACGTTTCTCAAAGCATGTCAATTTCTCATCAATGAGAAATTGTTCAAATACTCTAGCCTTTTCATTCATAGGTATCACCTCGTTAAAAAAAGGGCATTGTTTGTCACAATGCCCATATGAATCGATTTTTAATACATCTTAACCTTTTTTAGATTTTGTAGTTTTGCGTGGTTTGCTTTCTTTTTTAGCTGGTTCTTCTTTTACAGAAGTTTCTTCTATTCCAGTTTCTTCTACTTTAACGCTTTCCACAGCTGCAATAATACGAGTTAAATCTTTTTGCGTATGTGGATATAATACTTCAAAAATAGTATACGCTACTAATGCTGGATCAAAGTTATCTCCACTCATTAAGCTTACATCTAAAAGAATTGCTTCATAGCCATCTTCTTCCATTAAATAATGTTTGAAACATTTGAATTCGCTATTTAATTGATTCAACACATCTAATGTTGCTTTTCGTTGTTCTGGAGTAAAACGACCACCTGCAATTTCTAAACGAACAAAGCCAAATGGTGTGTCATCCAACACAACAAACATTGGGAACACAATGTCATTATATTCTACAGATGCATCAAACACTACTGTATTATATGCGTCATTTTCAATCTCACGAAGAGTAAATAGATTTGTTAATTCATTTTGTTCAATAAACTGTTGAAATAATTCTGCTTTTTTATTCACTGTCTTATCTCCATTACTTTCAAATTAAAACTCATTACCATAATGATACCACAAAACCAGGTTACTTTTCAATCATTATTAGTTTTCATCTTCCACATAAATACAACGATCATTTTCAAATCGTGCAATACGCACTAAAGAATGTACATCATAGCCAGCTTTTTCTAAACGTTCACGACCAGGTTGGAATGATTTTTCAATAACGATGGCAATGCCTTCTACTGTATCTCCTGCACCTTCTACTAATTTTGCAAGACCCATAGCTGCTTCACCGCTCGCTAAGAAGTCATCAATAATAAGCACTTTTTCACCAGCAGGTAAGAATTTTTTAGAGATGGTTACATCATAATTTTCTTCTTTTGTATAGGAATAGACTACAGAATGATAGACATCTTCTGTCATCAAGATAGATTTTTTCTTACGGGCAAATACCAAAGGAACATCTAGCTCAATTGCTACTTGTAAAGCAATCGCAATGCCAGATGCTTCAATCGTAACAATACGTTCAATGCCACGCCCTTCAAATTGTTTAGCAATTTCTTTACCAATTTGAACAAACAATTTAGGATCAATTTGATGATTTAAAAATCCATCTACTTTTAACACTCGATTGTTCAATACAATACCTTCTGCATCAATACGTTGTTTTAATAATTCCACGATGATCCTCCTTATTGTTTTCTGTCTTTCAATATATTTATAAATTGCGAAACGCCTTCTGTTAATGCATCCATTCTTGACCGTACCAAAACAATACGTCGTTCAGGAATCTGTAAATTCGTTTTCAGCTCCACCAACGAACCTTGTTTCAATTTTTCTCTTGCTACCAATTCTGGCACCAAGGAAATGCCCAAATTAATCTCCACCAAATCCATGAGCACATCTAAACTACCTAATTCAAAAGCTGGACTAGTACAACGATTGTAGGTGACCGCATCAAAAAATGTTCGACTACTAGCCCCCATAGTGAGCAATAGCAATGGTTCTGCCATAATCTCATCGATGGTCCACACTTTAGAATCATCTTTATATGTAGTGCCGCCTACAAATATATCTTGCATCGCCTCTAATTCAATTACTTCAAGATGATTGTTATCATACAAACCATCATAGGCATGAACCACGGCAATTTGCGCCTCTCCCGCTTCAATCATCCCTACACATTCCCGGGATGGTCGATTGGTAACACGCAAACTAATGTCTAACTGTTTTTCTTGCCAACTTTTGAAAGTAGGTAATAAAAAATGTTTACTTAATGTATCTGTAGCCGCTAAGTGCAAACTTTTATACTCTCTCGATATACGTTCTTGTAATTTTACAATTCCATTATCTAAAATAGAAAAGGCTTCTACCGACGTTTCAAAGAGTTCTCGACCGGCTTTTGTAAAGGCTACTGATTTCGTTGTTCTTTCAAATAAAGGAATTCCTAAATCTTTTTCTAATTGCTTAATACTCTGACTGATGGCTGATTGAGAAACTCCATTGGCTTTCGCTGCTTTGGAGAAAGATAAATGTAATCCAACGCCCACAAAGGCACGCAGTAATTCTGCAGATACAGACATAATAACCTCAATCTATTACGAATACAACATGTTTCAATTTAACTTTTACTATTATATATGCTTATAAGTTTACCTACATTTATTACTATTGTCAAACTACAAAATACAAATAGACTTTTATCTATCTATTTCTTATAAAACGATACAAAATAGTTGCGTTCTAGCTTATAAACTAGTAATATATATTTGATAAGAAAATCTGGGGCATAACAATCCCCCGTATGTATGAAAGGAATTTAACTATGCATTGCGCACAAAAATTGACTGATCATATTTATTGGATTGGTAGCAACGATTGGAGTACAGAACGTTTTGAAAACT
Organism: uncultured Veillonella sp.; assembly: GCA_963544145.1. Classification (GTDB taxonomy): domain Bacteria; phylum Bacillota; class Negativicutes; order Veillonellales; family Veillonellaceae; genus F0422. The sequence goes on along the minus strand of CAUUEA010000006.1, from coordinate 13,250 downwards.
TATTTCCAATTCCAAATGGAGTAAGCTACAATTCCTATTTTATTGACGACGAAAAAACTTGTATTGTTGACTCTGTAGATGATAGCATTCGTCAAGAATTCTTTGACAATGTAGAACATTTATTAAATGGTCGCGAATTAGATTATTTAATCGTAAATCACATGGAACCTGATCATTGTGCTACATTAGTAGAATTATTAGACCGTTACCCAAATGTTAAAATGGTCGGCAATAAAACTACATTTCGTTTCTTTGAGCAATTCTATGGTCGTCCAGCTCCTGACAACTACTATGAGGTAAAAGAAGGAGACACTATCGACCTTGGTCACCATAAACTTCACAGCTACACTATGCCAATGGTTCACTGGCCAGAAGTAACTTGTACTTACGAAGCAACTACAGGCACCTTATTTTCTGCTGATGCCTTTGGTACATTCGGTACAATCAACGGTAACATCTTCGCTGATCAATTAGACTTTGACCGTGTATATGAAGACGAAGCTCGCCGTTATTACACAAATATCGTAGGTAAATATGGTGCACAAGTACAAAATGCATTAAAAAAAGCATCTGCCTTAGATGTAAAAATCATCGCACCACTTCATGGACCAATTTGGAGAACTCCTGACACAATTTCTTACATCCTTAATAAGTATATGCACTGGAGCACATACAATGCAGAGAAAAAAGGTGTTGTTATCGCCTTTGGTTCCATGTATGGCAACACTGCTGAAATGGCACAGCAATTAGCAAAATTGCTATCTTTACGTGGTGTAACTGATATCCGTATCTATGATGTATCTAAAACAAATCCATCTTACATCATCTCTGACGCATGGAAATATAGCCACTTAGTATGTATGGCACCAACTTACAACTTAGGCTTATACTTAACTATGGAAAACTTATTACATGAATTACATGCATTGAACTTCCATAACCATAAAGTTTCTATCGTAGGTAACCATTCCTGGGCATCTGGCGCGATGAAACGCATGGTTGAGTACTTTACAAATGAATTCAAAAACATGGAAATCGTTGGTACTCCACTAGACATTAAAGGAGCTTTACACGATGAACAATTACCATTGTTTGAAGAATTAGCAGATTCCATCGTTGCTTCCTTAGCAGAAACAGATATTAAAACTTTATAATCTATACAAAAAGCGGCTCTACGCAGTAGGGTCGCTTTTAATATATACATCTAAACCGTGAATTATACGATTGATAAACCTAATTTTATTCTAATTCCAATAGGTATAATTTGATATTCCTTGTAGCGTATACAAAATGAGCTATCATGAAGGGACAGTCCCAACTTGATAGCTCATTTCTATAGGTACTATATACATTATTATATCTGATCACAAATGAATCTACACCAAGGATATGTAAGTACTATCACATCATTATATCTAGGTACTATCTGTGGATGATACCAACATACTATCGATGATAGCGACCTACCCTGCGCGCCCCTTTTGGTGTTTCTAAAATCATAGACCACACCATACCATGTCTAGCAGCCAAACGCAAAGATTCCTTCCTAGAGGTGCTAGGATAACTAGTTTCTTCTTTTCGTAGCTCTTCAACAGATGTCCTTACAGAATCCTTTCGTATGATTTCTGTTCGTTCATAGACTTCAGCGCGCTTTTCCTCTGTATTATATCTCAATGAATCTACTGTTTTTTCATAACTAGGTACATCCACCGGATTGCTTGTACTCATAGTCCTTTCAGAGGTGTTGCTCACCGTTGCATCAGGCTCCACATTCACAGATTTATCTGGATCCCGTGAAAGTGTAATCCCATAATATTCTTCCATTTCTTCCCAAGTCATATCTTTGCTAGGGACCGGTTTTTGTGGAGACTCTTCGTTGGATTTGCCTTTTTTAAATATAAGGGAGCCTAAAATAATCAGAATGAGTATCCCTATTTCCATAATCGGATACCTCCTCTACCTTATTCATGTGTACTCTTACCATCGATGGTAGAAGCATAGTCACCTTCTGAAATACTTTCACGCATTTTAGTGTCCGCCATAATATTGTTCATCGAATAGTAATCCATAACGCCTAAATTACCTTCACGTAACGCTTGGGATAAGGCTTTTGGTACTTCTGCTTGGGCTTCTACTACTTTCGCTTGCATTTCTTGTGTGTGAGCACGCATTTCTTGTTCTTGTGCCACCGCCATAGCACGACGTTTTTCCGCTTGGGCTTGAGCGATTTTTTTATCCGCTTCTGCTTGATCTGTCATCAATTGGGCTCCGATATTACGTCCTACATCCACATCGGCAATATCGATGGATAAGATTTCAAAGGCTGTCCCTGCATCTAATCCTTTGTTCAATACTGTACGTGAAATGTGATCTGGATTTTCCAATACATCGGTGTGCTCTTCAGAAGAACCTACGGTAGTAACAATACCTTCCCCAACACGGGCGATAATCGTTGCTTCCCCAGCACCACCAACTAAACGATCAATATTAGCACGCACTGTTACACGAGCACGAACTTTTAGTTCGATACCATTTTTAGCCACTGCTGAAATAATCGGTGTTTCAATCACTTTTGGATTTACCGACATTTGTACCGCTTCTAATACATCACGACCCGCCAAATCGATAGCTGCAGATCGTTCAAAGGTCAATTCCATCGTAGCCCGTTCCGCTGCAATCAATGCATCTACCACACGGTCTACATCACCACCTGCTAAATAATGGGCCTCTAATTGGTCTACCGTCACATCTAAGCCCGCTTTATTGGCTTTCACCAATGGAAGCACGATTTGAGACGGAGATACACGACGAAGTCGCATACCAATGAGTGTCATAATGCTGACGTTCACGCCTGCTGCTAAAGCAGATACCCAAAGCCCTAATGGGACGAAATGTAAAAATAAAGAAATACCGATGATGAGAATAATCGGAAAAATAATGAATCCCACCGTTCCAATAATTGTTTCCATAGTGCCTCCTATCTTTCTGTAGCTCTCACTACAATACGACCTCCTGCAACAGATACAACGGTTACCTCTGTGCCAGGTTCATAAAATTCGCCATCAGTAACTACATCGAGGAAAGTATCTTCCACAATGATCGTCCCTGCTGGTCGTAATACCGTTTTTGTATGCCCAATCTTGCCTAGCCAACGATTAGGATCCGGATGACTGGCATAGCCTTTTTCTTTAGTAGATTGCAGACGCAAGGTCAATCGTTCTCCTAAACACGTCTTAGGAAAAACGGAGATAATCCACCACAACAATAGTACACCCAGTACAGATAGTACGGTCACCGTTACTACCGCCACAGGTCCTCCACCCATCCAATCATAGATCCCCCAGAGAAATAGCAATAGACCTGTTAGACCAAAGATGCCAAATCCTGGTATCATCATTTCGATGAGGAGCAAAATAATACCACTTACTATAAGTCCTATCATAATCTCTCCTTTCTAATTACACATATATATAATTGTATTATATCATATTCTTTCTATAGGTAAGATGAATTTTCAATATTCTCCCCTGTCTATCCAGTATTTAAACACAAAAAAGAGACTCTCAAATGAGAGCCTCTTGTAGGTTTTGATTAAACGTCTTCGCGGTATGGAGCTTGACCAATTTCGTAGAAATCGTTTCCTTCGCTATCGATAACAACGATTGCAGGGAAATCTTCTACAGTCAATTCTGCCAAAGCTTCTGGACCTAAGTCAGCATACGCAATAACATCATATTTTTTAATGGATTTAGCAATTAAAGCTGCTGCACCACCAACGGCTGCAAAGTAAGTTACGCCGTTTTTCTTCATAGATTCGATAACTTCTGGTTTACGGGAACCTTTACCAATCATGCCTTTGATACCTTGATCAAGCATTGTTGGTGTGTAAGCATCCATACGACCAGATGTTGTAGGACCAGCGGAACCGATTGGGTCTCCTGGTTTTGCTGGGCTTGGTCCTAAATAGTAAACGATTTTATCATGCCAATCGATTGGTAATTCTTCTCCACGTGCTAATGCTTCAGTCATTACTTTATGAGCAGCGTCACGAGCACTATAGATTTTACCAGAGATAAGAACCATATCACCAGCTCTTAATTTACGGGATTGTTCTTCAGTTAAAGGTGTTTGAATACGAATTTGTTCTGCCATGGTTATTCCCCCTCTTAAACTTCACCGTGAGCATGACGGCTAGCGTGGCAGCAGATAGTTACTGCTACAGGAAGACCAGCGATATGTGTTGCTGCCCACTCGATATTAACGGAAACTGCTGTTGTAGAACCACCTAATTGAGGTCCGATACCAGTTTTGTTAACCATTGCATTGATTTCTTCTTCCAATTTTGCATATTCAGGATGTGCATTGCGTTCTTCTACGGAGCGAAGAAGAGCTTTTTTGGAAAGGAATGCTGCATAGTCCATAGTACCACCGATACCAATACCTAGTACCATTGGAGGGCATGGGTTAGGGCCAGCTTTTTTAACGATTTCAAGAACTGCTTTTTTAACGCCTTCAACGCCATCAGCAGGAACCAACATTTTTACGCCAGATTTGTTTTCAGAACCAAAGCCTTTTAACTCTACATTAATGTCAACTTTGTCACCTGGAACAATTTTAGTGTAAACAACTGCTGGAGTATTATTTTTAGTATTCACACGGTTGAACAAAGGTTCCGCTACTACGGATTTACGAAGATATCCATCAACATAACCTTTTGCTACACCAGCTTGAACAGCTTCTTCAAGATTTCCACCTTCAAAGTGTACATCTTGACCAACTTCTAAGAATACGATTGTAAGACCAGTATCTTGGCAGATTGGACGATCTTCAGCATCAGCGATTTCCGCATTTTTAATGATTTGATCTAGTACCCCTTTACCTACTGGAGATTTCTCACATTCATAGCCTTTTTTCAATGCATTATACATATCTTTTGGAAGATGATATGCTGCATTCATACATAATTCTGCTACCTTTTCTGTTACTTTCTCAACGTGAATGTTACGCAAAGTAATCCCTCCTCAACTTAAAACAGAGACCTTTCTCTTGTGTATTATTGTAACACCATTACCTTATCTTTTTCAATTCTTTAAGAATAGGTTCTATAACTGTTTATTATGATAGAATTTATTATCATTTAATAGTAAATGCATATAGTTCTCTATTTTTAAGGTACTCTTGAATCTCACGGTCCATTCCTTCTATGGACAAATATCCATCCTTTATAAACCATTTAAAATACACATATATTTAATCTTATCAATACATTATTTCCTACTAAAAACTACTATGTTTATGTACAAAATATGCTCTCCCAAAAGTGAAAAACTCTCTCATTAAATCATAATGAGAGAGTTTTATTTATGCTATTTTATATATTTTCTTATGGAAATAGTACTAACTATGATTTATTGATATAGCAAATATAGGTCATTTCCAGTTATATATGTAACATTTTTTATAGACAGTCATACCAACTATAGGTCAGCTGCTTCAATCCATTCTTGTAAATCTGCTTCCCCTCCGATGATATCTTCATCGTAAGCCCCTGCTAACTCTGGATAGCGACATACTTCAATGGTATACAGTATTGCTTCGTCTCGACCATTACGGAAGGTACCAATCCATACACCTCGAATGGTAGACTCATACCATTCTACCGGTTGATCTGTATCTTTTAGCTGTATTGTCACATCACCACGACCCAATGTTTCTAACACTTCCACTTGTTCTTCCATAGTAAGGCCCGTATTTTCCACATAAATCGTATAGGTTTCACCTGTTTTACGCAAGTGCTGTAGCGCATTTTTTAATTCTTGAAATACCGCTTTTACACGGCCAAATTCATTTTGCATAGAAACTCCTTATCAAATCATTACAGTTTCATAGTATGTGGCAGCCTATTCTCCATTTCTGCTTACAGGAGTAGCCGTTACATTCCAATTAGTTAGAATGGATAGCACACGTTCTTTCACTTCTGCAACCACAGCTTGTGTACTCTCACTCAAGTCAAGACCTAATTCTAAACTTTCAGGTTCTACACCGATGACAACGGCATCTTCTAAAGGATCTTCTTGTAAAGCACGGATACGCAAAATATCTTGCATCCCTACCTCGTGCACAGAAATAGCTTCTGTAAAATAAGTATTCATTTCCTCATGAGGAAACTCGTATACTGTGCCTGGTGCATCACCACCATTGATGGCATCTACTAATAGCAATTTTGTCATACCTCGCATATAGGTAAGTAATTCCATGCCCATGGTTCCCCCATCTAAAATGGTAATAGGAGGATTAAATACATAATCCTCCCGTAATTGGTTCACCACATGGACACCGAATCCCTCATCAGTAAGCAAAATATTGCCTACCCCTAATACTACGATGGGATTACTTTTTATTTGGTCCATATAAGTCCTCTATATCTTCTGGATCTGTAGGGTAAAATTTCATACCTGAAACCATACTAGAAACCTCTCCAGATTCTTCCATAACATCTTCTCGGAATGCCATGTACACATGTATAATTGTGAACAATAAAAATCCCCAAGCAATATAATGGTGAATGATATGCACTTCATATTCTGTAAACAATAGATTCACAGGATTAAAGATATGCGCAATCCACGTATTAGGATATACTTGTGCAAACATAGCAAGACCTGTACAGATTTCTAAGAACAGCAACACATATACTCCTAAATAACTAGTACGAGCCATAGAGTTACGTAGAAAGCGATGTTCTCTCTGTTGTGGTAACATCAAATAATGCTTAATTGTATCCCATAGACCAATCCAATACGATTTTTTATGAAATCTAGGAAATAATCTATCTCCACGATATCGAATTCCACCATAAATACGGAACACAAGAGCGGCAATTAGGATAAAGGCTGCAATGAAGTGAATCTTACGAATCATCTCCATGGAGAACCAACCGCCTACAGCAATCGTTGGTTCCACACTCCCTGGTGTGGCTTGGAACCCTGGATTACCAATATACAAGCCAGTCCAGAATAGAGCCGTTACACAAAGCACCATAGTCCAATGGAAAATACGTAGCCATAAACTAAATACACGATACGGCTTTTTGTTTAATGGTAACATAGACAGCCTCCTCCCTATTTACATAGGGCATCTGTATTAACAGATACTATTTTTTCACCTTTTTTATTGTACAAGTGTGTCGCACATGCCAAGCAAGGGTCAAATGAATGGATACCTTTTAAAATTTCCAATGGTTTGTCCGCCACTTTTACCTTTGTGTCTATCATATTAGATTCGTACGCACCATGTTCTCCTGCAATGGTTTTAGGACATGCATTCCAAGTCGTTGGTACGATACATTGATAGTTATCAATACGACCATCTTTGATGACGCACCAATGGCCTAAACCACCACGAGGTGCATCTAATAAACCTACACCTTTTGCTTCTTTCGGCCAAGAATTTGGGTCAAATTTGCTTGTATCCGCCACTACAGTGTCACCAGTTTTAATATTTTCCACCAAACGGTTGTAGAAATGTTGACTTAAGTTCGCCGCTACTTGTGCATCTAGACCACGAGCCGCTGTACGGCCTACTGTAGAGCACATCCATACATGCGCAGGAACTCCCAACACTTTGGATACTGCCTCAATTTGGTCTACCATCATTTTTTCAGCCCAAGTTGGATCTTTGATGATTCCTTGTTTTACTTTTACATAGACCACGATATATTTCGCCAATGGACCCACTTCGCAGGCTTTCCCTTTGAATGTAGGAGATTTAATCCAAGAATATTTTTTCTCTTCATCCAAAAATTCCCATTTTTTATTCGTTCCTGTTTTAGGGCCTGTGAAAGCTGGTTTCGTTACACCTTCTAGTGGATGCAAGGACGCTTCACCATTTGGATATTCAAACCAAGAGTGATTGATTTCTTCTGACAAGAAGTCAGGGTTCATCAAATCTTCCCCTTCTAATGCTGTGAAAGTGGCTTTTTCCCAACCAAGCTCAAAGTTTTCTACTACACCATTGGCACGAACAAGAGCCTTTTTAAAGAAATCTCCATCCTTTATACCTGTATATGCATCATCTGGATAACCACCGTAAGCAAGGACGCGTTTTTTCGCCAATCCGCCACCATCTACCATGCCAGCTTTTACATATAGATGACCAATGGCTAGTAAGTCTGGTAAATAGAAATAGTTCACCAAATCTTTTGCTAAGGAAATAGATTCATCCACGCTTGCTAAACGAGCCGCATTTACTGGAGCATTCATATCATCCATGGAAATAGAGCAAGGCATACCACCTACGATGTAATGAGGATGTGGGTTTTTACCGCCGAAAATAACATGTGGTGTCACAACATCACGTTGACGATCTAAGATTGTCAAATAGTGAGAAACCGCCATCAAATGCACTTCTGGTGGCAATAATTGGTAATCTGGATGATCCCACCATTGAGCAGAGAAAATACCTAATTGACCACTTTCTACAATCTTTTTCACTTTTGTTTGGATGGCTGCATAATAGGTAGCATTTCCTTTAGGAAACTCTTTAGGGTAAGCTGATGTGGAAGATTCCAAATCTTTTGGTTGCAATCCACTTACATTATATGTATCCAAGACTTGTTGTTGCAATTCTGCCGTTTTCTTAGGGTCCGCTTTCAACGCCTCTACTGGGCTTACCCAGTCAAGGGCATGCAAATGATAGAAATGTACAAGATGGTCATGCGTATCTAAACAACTATGCATTATATTACGGATATAATTGGCATTTTTAGGGATTTGAATACCCAATGCATCTTCTACAGCACGGAGAGATGCTAAGGCATGCGTAGAGGTACATACGCCACAAATCCGTTGTACGAATGCCCATACATCACGAGGGTCGCGATTTTTCGCTACTAATTCAATGCCACGCCAAGCTGTACCACTAGATAAGGCATCTTGGACTTTGCCAGTAGATTCATCTACACTAACTTCTACACGCAAGTGACCTTCAATACGGGTCACTGGATCTACTACAACTCGTTTCATTATTGGTCACTACCTTTCTGTTCCACTTCTTTTTGTTTCGCTTCTTGTTCTGCTAAATATTTTTTCTCTTCTTGAATGGAATCATATTTATGTTTTGCTAATGTAATACCACCGTGGGCAACAACAGCTCCGAAAGCACCAAATCCAGCAATCGTACCTAATGTATCCACATCAGTGATCGTGTTTGGCGTTGCCACTTGTGGTAATCGTTGATAAAAGTTGTCATTGTCCCAGAATCCTTTTTCGGAACAACCAATACAACCATGTCCAGATTGAATTGGATAGGATAATCCATTCCACCAGCGTAAGTTACCACAAGAGTTATACGTTTCTGGTCCACGACAGCCTACTTTATATAGACACCACCCTGCTTTAGATGCGTCATCATCGAAATGTTCTACGAACAAACCGGAATCAAAGAAAGGTCGACGGTAACAAGTATCATGAATACGGTTACCATAGAATTGTTTAGGTCTACCTGCCGCATCAAGAGGCGGGATTTGTCCGAATAAAGCATAATGCATAATAACACCTGTCATAACCTCTGGAATTGGAGGGCATCCAGGTACTTTAATGATTTTTTTGCCTTTAACGATAGAAGAAACAGATACTGTATTCGTTGGGTTTGGTTTCGCTGCTTGAATACCACCCCAAGCCGCACAAGAACCATATTCGATGATGAAAGCAGCCCCTTCCGCGCATTCTTTCAATACATCTACAAATGGACGTCCACCAACTTGGCAGTAGGATCCATTTTCATCCAATGGTACGCCACCTTCTACAGCTAGTACATACTTACCTTTTTTACTTTCTAACAAGTGATATAAATGATGTTCAAATGGTTCTCCTGATGCAGCTGCCAACGTATCATCATACTCTAAGGCAATCATATTTAAAATCACATCAGATGCGAAAGGTGATGTAGAGCGAATAAAGGATTCGTCACATCCTGTACATTCATGACCATGCAACCAAATCACCGTAGGTAATTCTTTTGTTTCTGCCGCTGCTACGACTTTATTTGTCAATGCTGGTGGTAGTCCTAAAATAGCAGTTAAAGCTACACAGGATTTCATAAAAGTACGTCGGCTTAATTTACGTTCTTGGAATAAATTCCAAAGACTATTCAATGATTCTTTCACACAAAAAGCCCCTTTCTTGCAATAACTTTATAGCGTCTATATACAATCCTATAATAGGTATAGTATAGCACGAAACACTTGTACTCAATAGAATATAAATCACTATTTCACAAAAATATTTTTATATCCTCTATTTATATTTTCAATAATTTACGTACAGAAGCTGCTTTTTTATAGCCACCGATACGATCTTTTTCTTTCCCCTTTTTATAGGAAATAATCGTTGGCACTCCTTGTACATCTTCTTTTAATGCAATTTCTTTAGCTTCATCAATATCAATAGCAATCATACGAGCTACACCTTGTAGTTCATCGTGTAGCACATCTAATTCTTCTTTCATCGCCTTACATGGTTCACACCATTCTGCGGTGAAACAGGCTAATACGATTTCATCACTACCTTTCACGATAGATTTAAAATCTTCATAGGTTTTAATGGATTCCAATTTCATAACAATTCCTCCTACAATAACAAAACCGCTCCGAAGAGCGGTTTTGAGCAAGCAATCAATAAGCCGAGTTCTGTCCTGCTTTCGCAGTGGCGATTATCTTTCTAGGCGCATAGTTGCCTATACGCTCAAGCGGCTCAACCCGAAAGGTAGGCGGGCAACCCTTAACCCTTTCCTATTCGGCCTTGCTCCGGATGGGGTTTACCGAGCATACATGTTACCATGTACCTGGTGCGCTCTTACCGCGACCGTTCCACCCTTACCACCCGAAGGCGGCGGTTTACTTTTCTGTGGCACTATTCCCTATGGTCACCCACGCCGGCCGTTAGCCGGCATCCTGCCCTATGGAGCTCGGACTTTCCTCAAGTCATTAGACTTGCAATCGCCTTTCATACTTACTGTTTAAGTCTAGCATAGACCACCCATGTGGTCAATAGCTCTTCTTATTATTATAACCGAAACTGTCTAGACTTTAAAGAAAAAATCTCTTTGTATTTTACTTTCGATCACTTCTACATCTTGATTGGTAAAAGTTCTTTCTATCATCTGCTTCAACAGAGTTTGACTCATGTACTCTGTACCATAATGACCAGCATCCACCACAGTGATGCCTAATTCTTTTGCCAGTTGCATATCATGGTATTTAACATCACCAGTGATATACACATCCGCTTTTTGCTTAGCCGCAACCTTGATAAACTCCGCTCCACTACCCGTACATAGACCAATACGCTGAATGGATGATGTCTTAGCCCCACCCCAACGCAATGCACTGTGAGGGAATACAACTTGTAATACTTCTTTGAACTCCTCTATGGAGAGTGGTTGCGGTAAATTACCAATGCGACCTATATAATGTGCATCATAAGCATTCTCTAAGGCTACTACATCGTAGGCAATCTCTTCGTAAGGGTGGACTTGTTGCATAGCTGATAGAACCTGACCTAATAGTTTCTTAGGCACTACCGTTTCCACACGTTCTTCCTGTACACTTTCCATCGTCCCTGTATGACCTATAAAAGGATTGGTCCCCTCCAATGGCAAGAATCTTCCTTCCCCAGAAACAGAAAAACTGCAATGACTGTACCCACCGATATGACCTGCCCCCGCATCACCCATGGCTTGGCGAAGTTGTTCACTATGCGTAACAGGCACATAGACAGCTACTTTATATGCTACGTCACGGCCTGTTTCTTCTAACCCTTGTATATCTTGTAGCCCTAGTCGTGTGGCTACTTCATCATTGAGCCCACCCTCTGTGACATCTAAATTGGTGTGCGCGCTATACACATTAATATGATGCGTCAGTATATCACCGATCATTTTTCCTTGTATTGTGTCTATATTAATAGATTTAATTCCTTTAAAGATCATCGGATGATGTGTCACAATAGCATCTACCTGTTGTTCTATCGCTTCTGCCACTACTTCTGGTGTCACATCTAGAGCCGTTAATACTCGTTTCACTGGGGAACTCATGGATCCCACTTGTAATCCACAATTATCCCAAGACTCTTGTAACTGCAATGGCGCTTGACTTTCAATAGCCCTTGCAATATCTTTCATCGTAACCATATATACCTCCTATCCACTATTTGAAAGTATACCTTATCTAAGGTTCCACACTCATCAATGATTAGATTTTAATGGTGAAAGTTTCACCTATACCTATTTTAAAATACCTTGTAATCCTTCTAGCTCTTTTTCCAACGTTTTAGTAGCATCACTAGACTTCGCTGTGTCACGCATATGTTTCAGAATAGATTGCAAGGTTTCAATTCTACGTTGTATGTGCTGTGTCCAAACTCCAGATTGTGCTTCTTGTAATAGAGCGCCATATTCCCATAACATCGACTCTCTAGGCAACGTATCATATACCGATACAGCGTTTAGTTGTACTAACCACATGTCATAAAATTGGTTGCCCTCTACTAAGCAGGCTTCCTGGACAATGCCATACCCTTGGTCAACTAAAAATTGTTTCAACTCTCGTCGATGACTTTGTGGCTGTAATACGTAGGTGTGTAACAGTTCAGGACCTACCGTAATGATGTGTTGCATCAATTCTCCACCCATACCACAAATGACTGCACAGTCAACTTCCCCTGCTACTGTGACAGCAAGTCCATCTCCTAATCGACATTCAATACGAGACTCTAATCCTCGTTCTTTCACAAATCCCTTGGCAGACTCCAAGGGACCTCGATTGACATCGATGGCAATCACTTGTTGGGCTATTTCTTTTTCAATCAAGGCTACCGCCAAAAAACCGTGGTCCGTCCCTACATCCGCTACTGTTTGACAGGGGGGAATCATAGTTGCTACTTGTTCTAATCGCTTTGAAAGTGCCATATTTATTCTCACTTTTCTAATCTATCATAACCGGCATATATTAAATAGAATATCAAATATCTCTAGCTACTACATTACATCCAACCAGATATAAACGCTGCATACATTGTTTTCATACCACAAATATAGTATAAAAAGCTTTTCTACTATTATACAATGAATGTATATAGATAACAAAAAACCATCTCACAAAGTGAGATGGTTTCCTTATGGTGGGCCCACCTGGATTTGAACCAGGGACCGACCGGTTATGAGCCGGTTGCTCTACCCCTGAGCTATAGGCC
>CAUUEA010000005.1:0-70133 GCA_963544145.1 uncultured Veillonella sp. | reverse complement strand
CTGGATTTTGCAATGAAGTCATCCATTTGTATGTGGCAAAAGGACTTTCAAAAGGTGAAATTCATTGGGATGATGATGAATATGTAGAAGTAGAGCGATATACTTTCGATGAATTGTTACAACGCATTAAGGAAGAGAGAATCAAAGATAGCAAAACCTTATCTGCCTTGTTGTTAGCAATGCCGTATTTGAAATAATGAAAAATGCCTAGGGGTCTAACTTCCTAGGCATAGATTGTTTACGAACGTTTAAAGGAGAGGAGGTCTCTATGTTTAAACGAATGATAACCATTGTGACAGATAGTGTGGGAATTGGACATAGTCCAGATGCGGATCGCTTTGGAGATACGGGTGCCAATACCTTGGGTCATATTGAGGAGGCGGTAGGTCCTTTACAGATCCCTAATCTACGAAAATTGGGCCTTGGTAGGATTGCAGATATTACACCGCAGCAAGATACAGTGGTGGGAGCCTTTGGTCGCATGCATGAACAAAGTACAGGGAAAGATACGACTAGTGGTCATTGGGAAATGATGGGGCACCCTGTGAATGTTCCTTTCCCAACGTTTTATGACGGATTTCCGCAGGAGTTGATGGATACTTTCACGAAGGAAACTGGTTATGGATTTTTAGGTAATGAAGCGGCATCGGGGACGGAAATCATTGAGCGTCTTGGGGAAGAGCATATGAGAACGGGGAAACCTATTGTGTATACTTCTGCCGATTCTGTGTTCCAAATCGCTGCCCATGAAAGTATCATCCCTTTAGAGGACCTATACAAGATGTGTCAAATTACACGAGATCGTGTGTGTATTGAGGACTATTATGTAGGACGCATCATTGCTCGTCCATTTGTGGGAGAACCAGGTCATTTTGTACGCACTTCGAATCGTCATGATTATAGTCGATTGCCAGAAGGACGATTTGTGTTGCAAGCTCTACAGGATGCAAAGGTGCCCACCATCGGAGTAGGAAAGATAGGGGATATATATGCTCATATCGGTTTAGATCAATCGTATCCAACGAAGTCTAATTCTCACGGTATGAACCTAGTGGCTGCCTTGATGGGACATAGTACGGATGCTGCACATGGGGCAGATAGTATGCATGATACATCACATATTGTATCAGGAGGTAGATTTACTCATGGCTATATGATGGTGAACTTAGTGGAGTTCGATAGCTTGTATGGGCATCGTCGTGATGTACAGGGATATGGTCATGAGCTAGAAATGTTCGACTACCAATTAGGAGGATTGTTAGAACTATTGACGGATGATGATTTGTTACTTATCACGGCGGACCATGGTAATGATCCGACTTGGAAAGGGACAGATCATACACGGGAATTAGTGCCGATTTTGGCGTATTCACCGGCTTTCACAGGACCCATTGACCTAGGAGATAGAAATAGCTTTGCAGATATCGGACAAACTATCTTGGAAAACTTTGGGGTTGCAGAAGCATTTGTAGGGGAAAGTTTTTTATCTACATTAGAAGCTTAGATGACAGGCTTACATTTTCATATGTCTAGGCGTATAATAAAGTTAAGATGTATAAAATAAAGGGGAGGTGAGAATATGTGTACTATAAATATTAGTCAAAATGAAGAGTTAAAAGCCCTTGTGAAATTGCTAATTGATGGAGCGACAGATTCAATTATTTTACAAGATGAGGGCGCAGTGGCAGAAATAAAACTAGTGAAAGATGGACTCCAACCGATACAATTTGGGTTAGGAAGAGGTTTGTTCAATGTCCCAGAGGATATTCATGAAGGCGATGATGTGATTCAAGAAGTATTTAAGGAGTACATATGAATATTCTATTAGATACACATATTTTATTATGGCTTTTATTCAACGATAATAAGCTATCAAATATTTGTAAAAATATATTAAGATCACAAGATACGTATATATATTTTAGTGTTATTTCTCTCTGGGAAATCGAGATTAAGCATAATAAATATCCAGATAAATTCCCTTATGATGCAGAAATTGTGTATACTCTAGCTAAGAAGTCGGGCTTACGATTATTATCATTATCTCCCAAAAATATCTTTATGATTAGAACCTTAACTAGAATAAAATCAGCAAAAGAACATCATGATCCGTTTGATAAGATTATGATTAGTCAAGCTAAGTCTGAAACAATGCAATTTATAACACATGATGAACTACTGTTAGGATATAATGAACCTTGTATTATATGGGTATAAGACGCATGAGATAGGCATAGCAAAAGAGGCTATCAGTATTGAAGAATATTCTTCCTGACTGATAGCCTCTTTTTTGAGTACATGTACCTTCAAAATCTTACGCGCGTGTAATTTTATCAGAACGAAGGCAGCGTGTGCAAACGTTAACTCGTTTAGTTTCGCCGTCTACAATTGCTCGTACTCTTTGGATGTTTGGTTTCCAAGTTCGTTTGGAACGGATATGGGAATGAGAAACATTCATACCCGTAGTAGTGGATTTACCACATACTTCGCAAAGGTTTGCCATTTGTTTCCACCTCCAAAGTGTTTACTACTAATATAACATATGTATTTTATCATAAAAGGGTAGAGCAATGCAAGTGCATTTCTCTCTCTTAGATAAGATTATACTAGCCTATTAACTATATACTAAGATAGTAAAATCTGTCAAATTTTCAAATATATGACTTGCGTTTATTTTAAACAAGATGTATAATTCTAGTATAGAAGGACACTTTGTTATATAACCTAACTCACGTAACTCTTTTACAAAGTGCCCTTCTTTTTTGTGCATATTTTTAGGGTAAAAAGGTCATAATCGGTTATTAGACTTTATGACAAATACAACTTTCTTTATAAACAAATTGATTTTCTAGGAAGCAAGTACAAGGTTGCCTCTTTAGCACTCTATTTCATAGGGTGCTTTTTTGTTCTATAACACCATACTCAGTGGACTGTTGTGGTATAATAAACATCATAAGAGTGATTGCTATACAGGATAGGTACTAGCAGTGACACAGTAAGTGAGACTTTCACAGAGAACGGTATAGGATAGGAAGAGCATGAACGAACAATTGCAATCTATAAAAGGTGTGGGACCGCAACGAGTGAAACAATTGAATAAATTAGGAATCTATACGGTAACAGGTTTGTTGCATTATTTTCCACGCACCTTTGAAGATAGGCGGCAAGTGTATAAGGTCTGCGAAGCACCTATGGGAGAGATGGTAGGTGTAACGGGGCAGGTAGTACGGGTCAGTGAAAAGCGACCTAGACCACGCATGCATATTTTAACGGTCACTCTATCTGATGGGATACGGCAATTGAATTTGACTTTTTTTAACCAAGCCTATAAGAAAAACTTTTATAAACCAGGTCAACATATCTATGCTTATGGGAAGATAGAGCATGCTTATGGTTCGTACCAAATGAATACACCACAAGTGGAAATGATAGAAGACGGGCAAGTAGTAGAGCGTGGTATCGTGCCTGTCTATGGATTGACGGAAGGCATGAAACAATGGGGTATCCGACTAGCCATAAAAAATTGGTTTGACCATAACTCTACTTTAGAGGATGTAGTCCCTCAAGATGTGATGGGAAAGAAATTTACTATGAACCGTTATGATGCCTTTCGGGAAATGCATTTTCCAACATCTTGGGAACGGTACCAAGAGGCACGTACACAATTAGCTTATGAAGAACTATGGATTATGCAAATGGGGCTATTGCTTCTTCGTGCCCATGAACAGGACCAAGGGGGATTCCCTATGACCGAGAATGGTTCCTTGGTGGAACGAATTAGGCAAGGCTTACCATTTACCTTAACGGGGGATCAAGAAAAGGCATTAGGAGAGATTGCTCACGATATGGAGCAGCCTCGAGCTATGCAACGCTTAGTACAAGGTGATGTAGGTTCTGGTAAAACAGTGGTGGCTGCTTTGGCGCTAGCTAAAGCAGTAGAAAATGGATTTCAAGGGGCTATCATGGCACCTACAGAAATTTTGGCGACTCAACATTTTGAAAGCTTTCAGGAGCTCTTTCAAGATGCACCGATACGAATGGGATTACTGACAGGGTCTACGAAGAAAAAGCAAGATCTCTATGATGCCTTAGAACGTGGAGATATCGATGTGTTAGTAGGCACCCATGCGTTGATTCAAGACAAGGTGGTATTTCATCGATTAGGGCTGATTGTAGTGGATGAACAACATCGATTTGGCGTAGAGCAACGGGCGAAACTGCAACGAAAAGGAGAGCATCCGCATGTGCTAATTATGACGGCTACCCCTATACCACGGACCATGACCTTATCTATTTATGGAGATTTAGAAGTTTCTTTGATTAAGGAAATGCCACCAGGTCGTAAACCAGTGAAGACTTACGCAGTGGATTCGTCCTACAAAGAGCGATTGTTACATTTTTTTGAAAAAGAAATGAAAGCGGGTCGTCAGGTCTATGCCGTGTGCCCCTTAGTGGAAGAGTCTGAAAAAATGGATTTACAAGCGGCGGAACAAATTGCTTATGAATATAAGGAATATTTTGAGCCACACTATCGTGTAGGGCTGGTGCATGGTCGCATGCGTCCAAAGGAAAAAGAAGATATTATGGATGCCTTTTATCGCAAGGAAATTCAGCTTCTCGTGTCAACTACAGTCATTGAGGTAGGCGTGAATGTGCCGAATGCGACGATTATGTGTATCCATAATGCAGAGCGCTTTGGTTTATCACAGTTGCATCAATTGCGAGGTCGAGTCGGTCGTGGATCGGCGCAGGCCTATTGTATCCTGATCAGCGATAGTAAAAACCCGGATAGTAAAACGCGACTTTCACTGATGGAACAAACTCAAGACGGATTTGAACTGGCAGAACAAGATTTGCTCATCCGTGGCACAGGAGAATTATTTGGTTTGGCTCAGTCAGGCCTACCAGATTTGAAAGTTGCCAATATCATCAAAGATATTCCAATCCTTGTGGAAGCCAGAGAAGATGCTAAAACGTATTTACAATCTCACGGATTTGATGAGGTACAATCCACTTTACGACATCAAATGGAAGCGCGCTTTGGACCACAGTATATGCGTATTTTATATAGTTAATCTTATCTACTACATGTTGTTTAATAAGGGTCATGTATGATACAATAAGGTGAGATTTTATCTGTAGCACAGTGCTATGGATACGTAGTGATGAGGGAGGAAAGACTCATGCCTATTATTCATGTAGAACTTGTTGAAGGTCGTACTTTTGAACAAAAGAAAGCTCTTGGCGAAGCGATTACAAAAGCAACGGTAGAAACTGTAAAAGTACCTGCTGAAGCGGTAAAAGTAATTTTCGTGGACATGAAAGCTGACAACTATATGGAAGCTGGCGTTATGCGCTGCGAAAAGAAATAATTAGGAAAATTACCTACCAGAAGGATAGGTCTATGATAGGGTATAGGCTCTTTCATATGTCCTGTCCTTCTTGTTTACATACTAGAGTAGATGAGGTGAATGGTGCAGAATCAAATACATGTGCTATCCGTTCCAATTGATGTGGTAACGATGACGGAAGCCGTAGATAGAGTGCTTTCATTAGTGGGACAACCCAAATTACATATGGTGGCAACGGCCAATGCAGAAATGATTATGATGGCACAGGATAATCAAAGATTGTTAGAGGTTCTGCAACAAGCTGATCTCGTTGTACCTGATGGAGCAGGTGCTTTATGGGCAGCTGAGCAACAGGGACAACGTTTCCCAGAGAGGGTGACAGGCTGTGACCTATTGCAACAATTATTGAAAGCAGCTCAAAAACGTAATATTAAAATATACTGTTTAGGTGGAGCTGAGGGCGTTGTCAAAAAAGCCATAGACAATATGACGGCAGAACTTGGTGAATTGCCAGTAGTAGGATATCATTCTGGATATTTCACAGCAGAAGAAGAAGTAGAAATTCTTGATGAGATTCAGCGTAGTGGCGCTCAATTAGTATTTGTTGCCTTTGGCGTGCCGAAACAGGAATTTTGGATTCAAGAAAAATTAGCTCACTTAGATGGTGTAGTAGCCATGGGCGTGGGCGGTTCTTTTGATGTATTAGCGGGCATGTTGAAACGAGCTCCTCAATGGATGCAAGAAAACCGCTTAGAGTGGTTATATCGATTGGCATTGCAACCGAAACGTATCATTCGTATGTTAGCATTGCCTAAATTTATGTGGACTGTATGGCGCCATAAATCTTGATACAGCGCAGTTGTATCTGGGTGGAGCTAGTACTAGTTAAGAGAGGTTTTGTATGGGTTTGATTGTTAAAGAAGGATATCCTTTAATTGGTGCCTGTCTTGTTGTGACGGTACTGGTAGGCTACTTTCTATCATGGTGGTTAGGAATTATACCATTTGTACTGGCATTATTCTTTAGTTATTTTTTCAGAAATCCTAATCGCCGTATTCCTCACGATCCAAAGGTCTTGGTATCACCAGCGGATGGGAAAGTGATGGAAGTAGTAGAGGTCTTTGAAGACACATATTTACATCAACAATGTAAAAAAGTAACGATTTTCTTATCTGTCTTTGATGTCCATGTGAATCGGGCGCCAATGGCGGGTGAAATTACGTTTCGTCAATATACAGAAGGACGATTTTTGCCAGCCTATAAAGATTCTGTAGGCTATGAAAATGAACGACATACGATTAGTATTAAAAACGACAAGATGGAAATTGTGGTGACACAGATTGCTGGCTTGTTAGCTAGACGTATTGTATCTTGGACAGATGTAGGAGATACCTTAGAGCAAGGTACCTTGTATGGTATGATTAAATTTGGATCTTGCACAGAACTATTTGTTCCTTTAGATGTAGAGATTTGCGTTACAAAGGGTCAACATGTAGTAGGTGGAGAAACAATCATTGGGAGGGTGAAAGATGAATAAGTCTATATTTCCCAATCTATGTACAGCAGCCAATTTAGCTTGTGGTGTGGTAGGTATTAGTTTATCTGCCACAGGCAATTTTACTGGTGCAGCTATTTGTGTATTATTATCGTTGCTAGCTGATGGATTAGATGGACGTATCGCTCGTGCATTGGGCGTATCTGGAGAATTTGGCCGTGAATTAGATTCCTTAGCAGATGTAGTTGGCTTTGGTGTATCCCCAGCTTTTATGCTGTACATGATGAGCTTAGATCACTATGGTTGGTTAGGCTATGTGCCATTGTTGGTATTCTCTGTATTAGGGGCTTTCAGATTGGCACGATTCAACATTATGACAGAAGAAGTACACGGTTATTTCCAAGGCTTACCGATTCCTGCAGCAGGTTGTATGGCCGCTACCTATGTGTTAAGTGGTGTCCGTATTCCAGATGTGGCGTTGATGTTAGCTATGATATTCGTAGGCTATTTGATGGTCAGCAATGTGCATCATCCAGATTTTAAAGGAAAAGGCAGCGATCCAGTGCAACCGATTGCCGTTGGTATTACTGTAGGCTGTGGCGTATTCTGCCTATTGATGGACTATCGCTCCTGGCCGGTATTGATTTTTGTATTATATGCTGTATATGGTATTAGTAATACTATCATCAACAACATTCGTAAATAGGAAGGGTCTAGGATGAATTACGTTTGGTTTGACCTAATTATGATTCCCATACAAGTGATCATCGTATTTTATACCTTGTATTACTTTGTGTTGATGGTCTGTGGCATGTGGCATAAAAATGATAAAACGGAATGCCCACCGAAACATTCCTTTGCCATCATTGTATGCGCTCATAATGAAAGTGCCGTGATAGGTCAATTGGTGAATAATCTACAAGTCTTAGATTATCCTCGCCACTTATATGATATCTTTGTGGTAGCTGACAATTGTAAAGATGATACCGCTAAGATTGCCCGAGAAGCTGGTGCTGAAGTGTATGAACGCTTTAACACAGAAGAAGTGGGTAAAGGGTATGCCATGGGCTGGATGTTTGACAAAGTATTCGCCATGGAACGGAAGTATGATGCCTTCGTCATTTTTGATGCAGATAATTTAGTACATCCTCATTTTCTCTATGAAATGAATCGTCATTTGGAAAAAGGGGAGCCCGTGATTCAAGGGTACTTGAATGCGAAGAATCCAACCGATACATGGGTGGCAGGTACCTTTGCCATTGCCTTTTGGATGGTCAATCACATGTGGCATTTGGCAAAATATAACTTGGGACTTTCCACAGCCTTGGGTGGCACGGGTATGTGTATACGTACCGATATCATCCGCGATTATGGTTGGTCTTGTAATAGCTTGACGGAAGATATGGAATTTTCCTTGAAACTGTTGATCCATGGAGTGAAAACTACGTGGGCGCACAATGCTATCGTCTATGATGAAAAGCCTTTGACCTTTATGCAGTCTTGGAATCAGCGAAAGCGCTGGGCACAAGGGCACTTTGACACAGGGGAACGATATATTCCGAAACTATTTGTGCAAGGTATAAAGAAAGGGAAATGGACAATCCTAGATGGAATTGTGCAGATTACACAGCCATATTTCTTGTTACTATCAGCATTTTATATTATTATGACCTATATCAATGGTATCGTGCCATTGTATACAAATATTATTTACCAAATTTTGCCAGTACAAGTATGGCAGATTATCGGTATTGGACAATATTTATTTCCACTCATTGTGCTAGCACAAATTAAAGTGCCGCCAAAAGTGTGGTTGTATTATCTATTGTATCCGCTATTCATCTATTCTTGGGTACCCGTTACCTTCTTAGGATATTTGAATCGCCACGACAAAGTATGGTCTCATACACAACATACCCGTGGGGTAGAATTAGGGGAAGTGAAACTAACCCGTATGGGCGACACCAGTCGTAAAACAAAAGAATAAGTACTAGAAGCAACAGGATGTGAACGTTCTGTTGCTTTTTTACAGCTAAATAAAAGTGTCAACGAAGAACTGATTTTGATGTATCAGGAAGTGGGAAAATATATAAGCGAGAAAAGTAAAGAAGCAAGCTATGGATCAAATTTTGTAGAAAATGTTGCTGACTTTTTCTCTGAAAATTATCCTGACTTAAAAGGCTTTACTCGCAGAGGACTTTATAGAATGAAGCAATTCTACGAGCTCTATAAGGATGATGAAAAAGTGTCAACGCTGTTGACACAATTGAACTGGTCTAATCACTTAAAAATAATGTCTGGTTCCTGAAAATCCAAGTGTCGGTGTTATTCTTTGTGCTTCAAAAGATGATGAGGTTGTAGAATTTGCACTTAGTAGAAGCCTTTCGCCTACAATGGTATCGGAATACACATTAAAGCTTATTGATAAGGATCTTCTACAAAGAAAATTAAAAGAATATACAGAGATTGCCGAAGAAGATATTGAGTAGTCAAAACATTTATTATAGAACCCTTTTTTGCACCTAAAACAGTATAGTTTTGGGTGTATAGCTAGCATGTCATACATGTATTTGATTAATAAAATGTAACAAATTTGCACCAAATATTGTATAATATTTGGTGCAAGGAGGGAGGAAAATGACATATAAAGAGAAAATTTTAGATAGGATAAATACTCTAAAGAGTGGAGATGTTTTTATTGCCAATGATTTTTTCGATATAGCTGGATATGAAACAATTCGTAGCACTTTAAATCGACTTGTTGAGAGTAAAGAGATTACGCGTATTATGAATGGAATATATTTTAAGTCTAGATATATTGAGGTTATCAAAGAATATGCAACTCCATCTATAGATAAAGTTGCAAAAGCTATTGCGAGAAAATATAATTGGACAATTGCACCATCTGGTAATACAGCATTAAATTTGCTAGGATTATCTACACAAGTTCCAGCAACATGGTCATATATATCTGATGGAAGATATGCAAACTTTAGGATCGGCAATATCACGATAGAATTTAAACATAGAACTAATGGCGATATTTCAAAGATGTCTACAAAGGCGGCTATGGTCATACAAGCTATCAAAGCGATTGGTAAAGATAATGTGACAGAAAAAGAGATAAATTTTTTAAAAAGAACAATGTCACAACAAGAAAAAGAAGAATTATTAAGCAATGCAAGAAGTACGAGCGTTTGGGTATACTATATTATTATGAAAATATGTGAGGTAGAACATGTTTAAGTATAATAAGGCTTCCAATAGCAGATTATAAAGAGATGCAAGAAATGTTATTTGGTGAATATCCGGATTTTGATAAAATAATAGATGTGTTAAGAAAATTAGAAGATGAATTACATAAATTATAAATAGAACGCCCTGTTGTCAGTAACATTTAGCAACAGGGCGTTTTGCTGTCTCCCAAAATATAGAACCATAGACCACAACTATCGGGGCTTTTATAATTTCAAAAATTCATACTCCTATATACTGTGATTAGCAAAAGATTTTTAAATTTCTTGTTGCCAATGACAATATATGTCATTCTGCATGGGTATACTATACTCATACTTAGTGTTTTGAAAGTGGTATAAGACCACGGAAAGGAATGTATTATGAATTTTTGGAAAGTATTAATGGAGTCAATTACGGCGAAACAAGGACAAAAGAAACAGAATGTACGAATGTCGACAGAGTGGTTTGATGTATCTCATGACACATCAAAGGTAGTGCTAATACCATCAGCAACATCAACATCTGCAGAAGCGCAAGGGTTAGTTCAAACACAACTTGAGAGTATAGTTGAAGCACAACTTGAAGATATGGTCCAGGTACAACCTGAAGGGGTGGTTCAAGTACAATCCGAAGATATAACTCAAGTACAACTTGAGCATGTAGATCAAGCACAAATGCCTACGGAAAATGAAAAAGCAGTGGAACCAGATTCTACTCCAAGTGATACTATCTCCGTATTATCTGGTGCGGTGCATTGTGCAGTGGAAGCCTTTGCACGTTTTGGTCGAGCAGATATGTTAGTTCAATTGGTACAGGAACAGGAAGTACATAAAGAGATTGAGTACTTGGTTGGTTCTCTATCCGACTTTGCAGAGGCAGCCCATTTATGTAAAGGAGATGATATGGATTTTGCAGTCCATGCCATTCGTCAAGGTATCAAAGATTGTGAATCTATCACAGCCCATAATGAAGTGGATACAGCCTTCTTACAGTACTTACCAACATTGAAAGAAAGATTAGGGGACTTATTAGATATTTCTGTTCACAGCCAAGAATTGCAATTAGCCATGATTCAATGGTGCTTACAATGTGGCTTGTACCAACAAGCGGTCACATTGAGTACGGAGTGGGTGCCAACAATCCTATTCAACAAAGGAGTTTACTACACAGATCGTACGGACATGGAAGTTCTATTTAAAAAAGAAATCGAATCTATGCAACGGACTTGGAAAGAATGTTTTGTCATTACTTACCGTGATTATGCAGGCAACAAAGCCGTTAGCGTGTGTGGTGGTGAATCAGTAGGAGCAGAATTATCTGTCATCCGTGATGCATTGCGTGGGGCTACCAACAAAAACCAAGTGACAAAAGCCTTTGCCAATTTCTCCTATAATAAGGAAAAAATTTTACAATTCATACTCGATTTATACCCAGCGTATTTATATGTGCAACAAAATGTGCGCTCTGTTGTGGATGTGCTGTATTTCCAATCCCAATATCCTGAGATTGAAGGGTATTTGCGTGAATACTATGAAATCCAATGCACAAGCGTGAGCTACCATAAACAATATTATCAATTCTTACAACAAAGTGCATCGGATTACGGGGCTTTCATCCGTCAATTCTTACAAGCACCTACAGCAGAATTAATAGAACGATTTGAGTTATACAAAGGTATTTGCTTTGATGAAGAGGATGAGGAATCCTTGGAATCTGTGGCGGAGGAAACGTTCCAAAAACAACGCATTAAGTTGATCCGTGATTGCCAAGCTATGCTTGCCTACGGCAGTGCAAAAACAGATTTACCGCAATTAGAAGCGTTACAATTCTTGGTAGAGTTCCATTACATTCGCCATCTTCGCAACAATATTAACCATGCAGCGGATAAAACATTGGTCATCACCAGCGATATGGTGAAAGAAGCTGTGTCTACCTTGGTATCGTCTTTGCAAGCTGGTCATTGGTTGGGGACTTTCACAGTTGAAAGTGAATTGGAAAATAATAGAAATATTATATAAAAAGTGTTGCCAATGACAAAATATGTCACTTTCATATGGCATACTAATAGCATAGAGCACATCGTTCTAATACTTGGGGACATAAAAGAGAGAGAACATGTGATATCTATATACAACGTATTCTTAATGATATAAGGAGGAAATATGTCACAAAAAGAAACAGTCTTGTCTGCTGTGGAACAGGCAAAAGAGAAAATGAATGCACTACTAGATGATGTGAGTCGCTTTGAACGCGAACAATTCGATGCAGGTAATAAAGGATTACAGTATTTTTTCGGTGTAGATGTGATTGCGGCCTTGGAATCGAGAGAGGATGAGCATAGCACGGCAAGCGGAGCTCGAAAAGCAGGTCTAACATATTTTAAGAATAAAGTGTACAGCCAACGAAAAGAAGCGGTAAAAGAAATGATTGCTACCTATGTAGAACGGACGCTAAAGCGATATGACTGGACCAATGAAGTAGAGTATGTTGAGGATCCGTTAGGAGAGGATGAGGATGCCTATCTAGAAATAGTACGAGACACAAAATTCCCAGCACGTAATTATTTGTCTGTAGAATCCGACGGTATTTATCAGCAATGTAACGAACAGATTCGTCAGATTTTGCAAGAGTTGCAGAATACCATCGTGGCTACTTGTGGTGATACTATTGCATGGGATGAGCAGTTTACACAATGCTTTGTGGTACCTTCCCTACAAGAAGTGCTAGACGATCTGAATGGATTAGATACCAATGCGTATTGGGTGAACACCATCGTGCAAGACTTTGAAAAGGGCTATTACCATAAGCCTGAACGATATATTGATTATATTGAAGTCCATGATATGATACGAGATAAAGGATTTTTATCCTTACTTGGTTTTGATACATGTTACATCTATGGAGATATGGGTGATGCCGCTATAGAGTTATCCAATGACTTAGCCCTTTCGGTGGGACTCAGTGATTTGAATCTATATGTAAAAGAACAGGTACAGCTATTGATGAAAGATTATGTGACCGCTGTGAAAGCCTTAGTCAACGCAAAATGTGAGTCTATTCTAGAGCAAATAGCGTAATATATTGAATAATTTATAGCCTAGCCTATGGAGTAGCCTATGGGGTAGCCTATAGAGTAGTCTATAGTGTAACCTATAGAATAACCTATAGCAGGTAATTCCTGACAAAGAGAGCCACCATCTTGCCTATGACACTTCATGGTGAGACGGTGGCTTTATGTATACATAAAAAAGTATTGCCTTAGTTGAGAGAGTTTTTTATAATTAAAGTAATTGGTATTTCTAGAGTAAATACTTTCATAAGAGAAAGGACAAAAGAGATGAAACGATACATGGTCAAATTTCACTATCCTAATAGCACGACGGTACATACTGCCTATGAAAGTGCTCATTCCCGTAGCGAGGCAGCGAACAAGGTGAAAGCTCGTGAGGCAGGTTGTGGTCGTATTGTGAAAATTATTGCTACTGTGGAGCGATAGAATGGGGGACAAGATAGACAAGACGCAGCGTATTTTGACGATGCAACGACGCCTATTACAAGGGGAAGTGCTGTGCAAACCAGAACTGGCAAAAGAGTTCCGTATTAATGAACGGTCCGTACAACGGGATATCGATGATTTGCGTTCCTATTTACATGATGAAAGCACTCTCTATGGAAACGAGCAGCTTATTGTGTATGATCAAAAACGAAAAGGCTATGTCCTCAGCCATGGAGAATCGGCTTGCTTATCCATTAATGAACTAGTGGCTATTGCGAAAGTAATGCTAGATAGTCGTTCTTTGTTGCGGGATGACATGGGACGCATATTAAATAAATTGTTGAAAACATTCTTGCCTCATGAAGAGGTAAAACTTGTAGAAAATTTGATTCGCAATGAATTGCACCATTATGTAGAATTACGACATAAGAAAAATGTGCTGCCTCTGTTGCAAGACTTAGCAAGAGCGATACAAGAACAACGGTATATAACGATTTCCTATGAAAAAAGTACGAACAAAGAAGTGGTAACACGGAAGTTATCGCCATTGGGCATCTGTTTTTCGGAATACTATTTCTATTTAACGGCCTATATGGACCGAGAAGAACGAAGCAAGATTCCGAAAGAATTGCAGGACTTTCCAACGATTTATCGATTAGATCGTATCCATAGTTTGACCGTTGAAGAAGAGCACTACCAAGTGCCATCCTATACATCACGGTACCAAGAAGCAGAGTTTCGTAAACGGATCCAGTTTATGTACGGTGGTAGATTGCAACGAGTCACCTTTACCTATGTGGGCCACGATATCGATGCCATACTAGACCGGTTACCGACGGCTACCATTACCTGGTATGAAGAAGAAACACATACTTACCATATCCGTGCAGAAGTGTACGGTACAGGCATTTGGCGGTGGATACGAAGCCAGGGGGATGCGGTGACGGATGTGAAAGTGGAGGAGTTGTAAGGATTCAGTGAGCCTTAATAGATATATAAAATAATTATAAATATAGAAAGGAATTAGTATGTTTAAAAGAGCAATCATTGCAATTATGTTGGCACTTGGCACTATGTATTCAGCTGAAGCTACAGTACCGCCAACTACATATTTAGGTAATGGAACGCCAGCGTATTATGACTTTAATACTAATTTTCCAGAAGTATATTACCGGATGAGTACAGCAATGTACTTGGATAAAACTTCCGCAGTTATTTTAAAAGAGCAAGGAAGTCGTTTATTTATTGCTGTAAATACATTCGTGGTGAGTGCGGCTGACACTAATCATCCAAAGATATTTAGATATAATACCCATAGATTTATATTTGATCGTGAGTATGGTGATTTATACTCTATGAATCAGGCAGGAGATGTTCGTTACGTTAATCCTAGCGGACCAGAATATCAGGTTCGTGGAGCTATGGAGCCAGCAGAAGCAGTATATTATATTATGACAGGTAAAAAATTTTTTGGAGAGAAATACTTTACTCAAGGATTTTATGATCGTTTGTAAAAAATAATAATTGGTACATACATAGTATATGTAATGTCCCTCTCTCGCGTACGATGTACTCGGGGGGGGGGACATTTTGTATATATTTTTTAAAATGGTGTATGTTTAATGAGGTACATTAGGAAGGAATTTATATGGATAAAGAATTGACACTTGGTAAAATCGTTATCGATGAAGATATGATAGAACGCGTGATGCGGAAAGTGATGAGGGAGATTGCATCGGAACAAGCAAATGTAGTATCTAATAAAATAAATTCTAGTATGACAGTAGATATGCCCAGTAATGCAGAGCTAAATCGTTCAAGAAAATCTGATGATATCAGTGCATATAGTGAATCATCAAAAATGCACCGCACAGCTGGATTTCAAATGGCAGGGCAGGATAGAAGAAGTACAAGAGTGTACGAAGAAGTAGAAGAAACATTACGCGAAACATTACAAGAAGCATATCAAGAGTTAAAAGAAAAATATAAGCATTTGGCAATAAATGCTAAGGAGATTGCCACTGAATATGAATCTTTGAAAAAAGAGCATCAAGAAATTAATGATGTTATGACACAAAAAATGAAGAACTATGGCATACAAGGAGGAGACACTATGGGTTTACTAGATAGAATATTATCATTTTTTTCACATCAAGAAAAAACACATAAAAAGAATACTGATAGTTTAAAACAAGAACAAAATCGACTTAGTGAAGAAGTAGTGCATGCAAAAGATACGAATCGCAAGGTATCTAGTGAATTACATATTACTCAAAATGAATTAGCTCAATTACAACAAAAATACCAAGAGTTATCTATAGCGTATGACAAATTACACTTTAATCATGGTGAATTAGAAAAGGAATTACGTGCATGTAAAGTACAGAATCAGGAATTAGCAGAGAAATTAAGACTTTCTTTTGAAAGAGGGCAAAAATTATTTGCAGCGATTCAATCATTGCCAGAATCCTATACTACATATATTGGCTTTGAAGTTAAATTTGATGATCTAGAAAGCTTTATCATTAGTAGCACCATGAAACAAAGTGTACTAGAGCGAATTTGGGATGCGGCTAAGCAGGCAGCGCTGTCTAACGATACAGATAGCTTTAATGTGTTATGGGCATATTTTGAATACGCTTGTGAACTATTTAATAAAGGGCGAGAAAAGGATATTTTCGTGATTGATTCAGTATCTGAAGGCGATAGCTACGTGGTACATGACTATGAGGCAGTGCAAGGTAGTGCTTCTCGTGGAAACATTCAAACCATTTATATTAAAGGGTTTAAAAATGCCTATAATGGAGACCGTTTAAGAAAATCTTGTGTACGAGTATAAGGAAGTAGATTATGAGTGAAGTGACATTAGAAAAAAATAGACCATTTAGAGTGGATTTAGAAAATATAGATTTCTCTAATATAGCGCCTGATAATAATGAAAAGTTTAAAGAATTAGAGAAAATATTTGATAAGCTAGTAACATTTGAAGTAGATAATGAAGATGATTTATTAGAGTTTGAAAATATTGTAGCTCAAACTGTAGAGTCTAAGATTGATCGAGAGATAGTCAAGATAGAAAAAGAACAGTATGAAGGGATGAGAAATGGCAATAATCTGCTACTTTCATCTGGTAAAACGATTAGCCTTTCTCATAATGCTTTTAAAAGTGCTAAACAAGAAAAAAGAGTAAAGAAAGAATTTAAATCAATGATAATGATGCGAATACAGTATGATGCTGAGACTGATCTAGCAAAAAAGGAGACATTAGGAAATACAATTTTCAACATTGAAACTGGAGAAATTAGTAAATAATACGAGAATAGTTTTCACTAAAAATAAAAAGACATAAAATATATGAATACGTGAAAGGAGAAATATAGATGTTTACAACTGATGATATAATCGCTAACGCGTTTAAATTAACTTTAGGGAGAAGGCGACCATTTCTTAGAACAAATGAATCCTGCTTAAAAAATATTAGTCTAGATGATAATAAATTTTACGACAAGATATATCATATAAATAAATACAATATATCAATAAATTTAAAAGGATTATTTTCTGCATGGCTAGAGAATAAGATTTCCGAATCAGATATCATGAACTTATTATCCCACCCACGTTTCAAAAACATCCGTGAGGAACTGGTGTCTTTTTTAAACTCCCATCAAACTTCAATGGAAAATTGTCGTATTGCAGGTCTTGACTGGTACAAAGACTGGCTCCTTCATTGTGATACAGAGCGTGCTAATATCACACCCTATCATGATAATACCTTATTAGACCCTAATTTGGGTCATTGGGAATTGTTTGAGGGAGCTTTAGATCGTGACAACTTTGATATCGAGGAAGAGTCTGCTTCTAAGGAGTTTGCCTATGCACGTGCGCCTCATTTAGATGTACGAGATACAGGGGTATGCGCCATTGACTTTGGTACGAAAAGTACGGTGGTAGCATGTCGTGATCAAGAGGAAAGATTATTACGTGTTGGCACAGGGGATTATACACAAGCGCCACGCAAAGAAGATTATGAAAATCCTACTACTGTGTACTTCAGTAATCTTAAAAGTTTCTTAAAAAGCTATGCACAGCAAGCGGGCAGACCCTATACAAAATGGGAAGATGTGATGGTATCTCATCAGGCGGCAGAACATCTGTATGACCATATCGAAGATAATACTACCTACTATGCGACTTTCAGTGAATTAAAACAATGGGCTAATGATAAGAAACGCCATCAAGTATTGAAAGATGAAGCTGGTCATGAAATTGAGTTGGTTCCATATTTGACGATTCAAAATCGTGCGAAATATATAGACCCTATAGAGCTCTACGCTTACTATTTAGGTTTGTATATCAATAATATGACCAATGGTATCTATTTGAGCTATATCCTTTCTTTCCCTGTAAACTACGGAAAAGAAGTACAAGAAAAATTGCTTGAAAGTTTCACTAAAGGATTGAAAAAATCTTTACCACAAAGTATTTTAAGTGATACAGAATTGATGGAAAATTTTGAAGTCTATGGCGGGGCTAGTGAACCAGCTGCGTATGCTATTAGTGCCTTGGAACAGTATGAGTTAGAACCAAAAAAAGAAGGGGAAGAAGTACCATATGCTGTATTTGACTTTGGTGGCGGTACTACGGACTTTGATTTTGGTATTGAAAAGAAACCAGAAGATGGACGACGAAAATTTGAAATTCATCAATTTGGTAAAGGTGGGGACCCGTATTTAGGCGGTGAAAACTTACTACAACTATTAGCCTATACAGTATATGAGGATAATGTTGATGTGCTACGCCAAGCGGGTATTCAAATCGTATTACCGAAGAAAGCCACACCATTTGCAGGTAGTGAATTACTTGTGATGGATATGGATCAAGCTTCTCAAGAAGCACATTTGAATATGCGTACCTTAATGCGCCTATTACGTCCTATCTGGGAAGAACATAAAGATTATAAAGATGCCTTCGTGGATGGGCCTGTTAAGATTGACCTTTATACAAAAGAAAATGGGGAGATGCAACGGAAACCGGTTAGATTGAATGTGAATATCAATCATCTTCAAGATGTGCTCCGAGACCATATTAAGGTAGGTGTTACAAGTTTTATTAGCCAAATGATGTCTGTTTTCACATTGCGTGCGGATGTACAATATCCAATTCATATTTTCCTAGCCGGCAATTCTTGTCAGTCACGTATACTACAAGAAGAATTTGTGAATGCCCTACTGGATATAACGAAAGAGGCTACAGAAGAATTGGGTAAAAATGCCTCTAATATTTATCGTTTATATCCACCATTAGGAAGTACGATGGATATCGAAGCTATTAATGGTAAATTAGGTAGTGACCTAGATAGAGCTATTGTAGCAGAGTTGATTGGTGCAAGTTTAACACAAGCAGAAGCACGTCATTCCACTCAAATCGATCGTATACGTACAGGTAAAACAGGTGTCGTATTTGGTTTACTTCGTAGCCGTCGTGGCGGTAAAGATATAAAAATTGTCAATAATAACGAAGTGTCTATTGGTTCTGATGCTACTGAAAATACATTCCCTTACTATTTAGGTAAAGAAGGGGAAAAACGAAACTTTGAAGTAGAAATTAACTTAGCAACTCCGTATCATCAATGGCAAAGTTTCTGCTGGGCTGATGAAGCTAAATTTGAGCTTTATTATACGGATGACTCACGGGCTCTGTATAATGGTGTGCCTATCAATGAAGTAAAACGTGTTCATTGCCGTATTGATCAAGATGATGTAGATGAAGATAAATTAATTCTGATTAAAAAGGTAGCCATCGATACCATTGAGTACGTGGTGGCGGACCCAGATACTTTCACAGGTGACACATCAGAGTTAAAAGTGTATTCCAAAGTATTAGAAGCATAAACACTGTTATATAGAGAGAAATTCATAAGGGTTAACAATGAAAGAAACAGGAAAATTGTCAAAAGAGTTGACGCAAAGCATGCTTCGCGCGGAACAAGTCATGCAATCCATGGAACGATATAGTATCAAACGCATGGATGGTATCTTTTCTGGCAAAGTAGATACGTCAGTGCTTACCTATTTAGGTGATGAAAGCATTGATTTAAATGAATGGCATCTATATCGTATCGATGAACTGGTCTATTCTGAAAAAGAAGGTTTGAAGCGGGAAGCTATCGAAAATGTATTGTCTACCTTTAGAGGTATGGATGATGTCAACATTCTCTATTTAATCTTAGGGGATACGGATAAAGTATGCTTTTATATGGGGGTTAGTAAAAACCTCTACTTAGAAGCTTGGGACGAGAAGCAACAAGGAAAAGCTGATTTGTCTATTGAAAGCTATGGTCCACATATTATGAAACCTAGCTTAGAAGGTAATTTTGTGGGCAGTCAGATTACTGAAGTAGCAGATTATACGGAAAAACAAAGCATCATTGACCGCATTAGAGCGTCTAAATCTTCTGGATTTATCAATGGGGTTCCTGGATTTGTGGAACAAGCATTGGGAGAATCGAAAGACTTTCAAGGTGTAGAACGCCTAGTAGATACAATGGTGGGTACAGATTTTGCATTAGTCGTAATTGCCACACCATGTACAGGTAAAGATGTAGTCAAATTAGAACATCGAGTGAATCGTCTTGTAAATCTAGTGGAGCCTATTGGGAAACTTAGCAAACAAGAAACCTTGATGGATCAAAATCAAACGAGTGAAGACACCACAGAAGGGATAAACCGAAACGTAGGGACGGCTAAATCAGTAGATTCTAGTAGTTCAGTAAGTAATACAAAGAATGATGTAAAAGATAGTCGAGAAGATTTTTCCGTACAATCTAACGCATCAAAAAATGATACTACTACCGATCAAAGTGCTCAGACACAAAGTCATGGCATGAATACGGTTCAATCCCGAGATATATCCAATCAAACAGGGTCGGAGAGAAATCCAGATGTAAATAGACGTTCGGAATCAACAGATAATAATATGAGCTATCAAGATAACACATCTAAGAGTGTGGCTCATACGAATCAGTGGTCAGATTCTAAGACGAGTTCCACGAGCACTACATCAAGCCAAAGTGTTTCCAAAGCTAGTGATACGAGAACTTCACAAAGTCGTAATATGTCTGTTCAAAAAAGTCACAATGTATCTAATCGAACTGGGAAAAGTAGTAGTGACTCTTTGCAAACTACGTACAGTTTACAGTTAGAAAAGAAAGCTGTCCTCAATGTCTTAAAATATATAGATGAGGTATTCCAACAACGTGTAGACAAAGGGAAAAGCAAGGGCAGCTACGTTGTTAGCACCTATTTAGGAACACGCACAAACCGTGCTACATTATATCGTTTAGCGAATACTGTGATGGGTCTATATGGTGGTGAAAAAGGGAATTTAGAGCCACTAACATTTGTAGAATTGACACATTGGCAAAATAAGGATAATGAAGAAGCCTTATCAGCTCGTAAGATTTTTGAGAATTTCCAGATTCCTGTTATTGAAAGTAAAAAGGAAATTTGGAAATCTGTGTACTCCAAAGTTGTGTATGAAACACTGGACAAGGAAAGTGTTGGATCTTGGCTGACTGGTGATGAACTTGGATTGCTAATGGGTATGCCACAACGTGAGGTACTAGGTGTATCCGCCAGAAATGAAGTGGAATACGGACTAAATCCTAAGTCAACCACAGAGATTGATGTAGACAAGAGTATTGAATTAGGCTCTCTTGTGCACCATGGAGATGTGCGTAAAGATAATAAGATTTACATTGAAAAGAAAAACCTTAGCAAGCATACCTTCATCTGTGGTGTTACGGGTAGTGGTAAAACGACTACATGTCAAAGTATTTTGCTAGGCACAGATTTGCCATTTTTAGTCATTGAACCGGCTAAAACAGAGTATCGAGCGCTTATGAATCAACCGGGTGGAGAAGATGTCATTTATTTCACCTTGGGACGACAAGATATTGCGCCATTTTTCCTAAACCCTTTTGAGATTATCGAAGGAGAAAGTATTACCAGTCGTGCAGATATGTTGAAAGCTGCCATCAATGCTGCCTTTGAATCGGAAGCGGCTATACCTCAAATTATTGAAGCTGCTACCTATGAGGTGTATAAGAAAAAAGGGTGGAACATTCGGACCAATGTATGGACAAACCCTAGTACTGGTAAAGAAGATAATCCATTCGCTCCTGATAGTTATGCTTTCCCTATGTTAAGCGACTTCATCAATGTTGTTGAAAGTGTAACCAAAGCACAAGGTTTTGGAGAACGGTTAGAAGCAGAATACTTAGGCTCCTTAAAAGCTAGATTGCAGGCGCTTACAGTAGGTGCTAAGGGAATGATGCTGAATACTCCTCGTAGCATTGATTTTAAAAGTTTAGTCAATAAGCGTGTAGTGATTGAGCTAGAGGAAATTAAGGATGGTACAGAAAAATCCTTAATCATGGGCTTTATTATTACAAATTTATTAGAAGCTATTAAATATCAGTATAGAGAGAATCAAAACTTTCAGCATATTACATTAGTGGAAGAGGCCCATCGTTTATTGAGTAAATACGAGCCTGGGGATAGTCCGAATAAAAAACGGGGTGTCGATATTTTCGCAGACATGCTAGCAGAAGTTCGAAAATATGGAGAATCTCTTATCATCGTTGACCAAATTCCAAATAAGATGACTCCAGAAGTATTGAAAAATACGAATACAAAAATTGTTCATAAAATCTTTGCCACCGATGATAAAGATGCCATTGGTAATATGATGGCACTAAATGATGAGCAAAAAGAGTTCCTGTCCTATTTAGAAGTAGGGCGTGCCATCGTTATTACGGAAGGTTGGAAGAAACCTGTACAAGTGCAAGTCTATCCGCGAGCTGAAACCAATGATAGTATATCTGGATTGAATCCTAAAGAACTGGAGAAACAGCTAGCAGAAAAGGCATATGCCTATTATGCTGAACATAATAGTACTGGAGTGTTGCCGGGGTTTAGTACCTTCCTTGATAAAGTGACACCGAGTGTTGTAAAAGAATATTTTATATTACAACAACAAGATGTTATGTTACAGGATCAATATTTACGTGATTTATTGATTGGGCGAATAGATATTCAAGATGCAACTACATTATTTATTTATTTAGAATCATTTTTCACAGAATTGAGGTTGTCTATTGTAAGAGATAAACTATTATCGAATTTAGATGCATTGTATGAATTATATTTTTGGGGGCAATTACGTTGTAGAGTAAACACTGAGAATAGAGAATTTTTACATGAAATCTTAAATGAAATTGTAGAACTAATTTCTGAAAAAAGTGAACTAAAAATGGAAAAGTATATGGCATCTGAGAGAAATGGGTTTCATGCAAAACAAAAAGAGTTTGCTAAATATTTAAAATAAAAGGAGGAAAATGGGAGTGTTTGGTTGGATTGGATCAGCAATTAGCTCAGTTTGTAGCTTTGTAGGTAGTTGTATAAGTGGTGCGGCAAAAGTTTGTGGTGGTATTGTCAAAGGTGCAATGGCTGGTTTGGCTAAAATCGGAGGAGCTATTGCTAATAAAGCATCAGCTTTTTTAGGTAGCCTTACAGCCGGCTTAACAACCTTTCTAACACCTGTTTTAGGCCCATTAGCACCGATTGTTAGTGATATTATTGTTAATATGTTGGCTAATATAATTATGAATTTATTGATTGACAAAGGTGAACCAGAAATGGAAGAGGAAGAAATTGAAGAATATGGATTCCTTGTTGAAGAGTCTGAAAAGCATCCCGAGTGGCCTAAAGAAGAAAGCTTCAGTTCTGCAAAAGAGCATTATCTTAAATTAAAAGAGCTAGCTGAAGGTGAAGGTATTCATATGACAGAAGCGAAGCGTTTTTCTGTAGAGTCCCTCCGTCGTCGTACCTCTGGTATGGCTGCTTTATGGGAGCGATTGGAACGAAAAGAAGGGCTTACGATTGCTAGAGAGTTCTTGGTCCATGCAGGGTTAAAAAATTTTGATAAAGATCAATTTAGATCTGTCTTAGATGCTTCTAAAGAGTTAGGCTATACCACAGTTCCTTATATGGATTTTAAAGAAGGAAAGATGAATCCTGAAGAGGAAGAAAAATATATCGAAGCAGTAGTCAACAAAATTCGTGAGGTAAAAGCTGAAAATGGTGAAACCTTGGACATTGTTTCTGCGTATAAAGAGTTTAATAGTATGAAGACCGATCCGACTAATGATACAATACTTGAAGCATATAAACCTGAAATTGTAGCATTTGAAGCAATCGGTAAAGAAAAACTATATGATGTAAACACACTTGAGGCAGAATATAAGGAACATAATTTACAGGACGAATTAGATAAATTAGATGAAGTTAAAAAGCAAAGCTAAGGATTACTTATGAGTGGAAAACTAAAAAAAAGTGCTACTACTGAAGAATTTTTAATCTTTTATGAAAAACTTAGAAATGGGTTTGATGTAACTAAACGGGCAGATATATCTGATGTATCAGCCAATATAGTCACCTTAGGTAGATTAAAAAGCGATGCAGCGAGGAAAATTTCTAATGCTTACCTTGACTTTCAACAAATTCAGGCTAGTTTAAGCTATCCTCATACACAAGAGGTAGGTACGCAGGAGCAGGTACTCATAAAAGTTCATTCTAAGAAAGAACAGATTTCTAATAAACAAGGGGCTATCAAAAGTCAAAATTTATTAGGGAATTATGATGAACTTGTATCTCGTCATGAAAAAGAAGGTCAGAGATTGGCTAAAGCAAATGATAAAGATTTATGTCGAGTTGTCAATCATATGGATTCACGATATATGAAAGATATACCTGACTTGTCTGATAAGGAAGAAGTACAAAACTTTCTATCTATGGAGCAACTTACTTTAGAGTTTACTCAACTGGAAGATGAAAATTTAGATGCTTGGTTAAAAGCATAATATACAAGAGCTATCCTATGATTGTATTGTAGGATAGCCTCTTATGCGAAAGGGATACAGATGAAAATAAAAAAATTACTTTGGTGTATTCATCATCATCAACTGCAATTGTTCTACTATCGTAGAGGCCATTTGGAAATCAAAAAGTGGGATGGTGATGTGATGTTCACCTTTGATGTAAGTAAAGAGAACAATAGAACAGTCCTAGTAGATAGCGAACTAGAACACTTTAAGGACCACTGTTGGAATAAAATTGGCATCAGTTCTGATGAATATATTTCCTCCATTATATTAGTTGATCGTAGCTTTGCGTTCGATGCAGAAGTGGCAGAGGCGATTGCTAAAATGATTCAATCCCATAATGGTTCCACTGTGATAGATGAAGGGGAATGCATTTGGGAAGAAGAGGATATTCAAACCATACTCAACGCTAGAGAAGATGAGTTATTGATCGACGATCCAGAGATTGCAGAAACAACAATTACACATGCTACGGGTACTATGGACATCGTGGCTAGTCAAGGAACGAAGTATATCGTGTTAGAACCAGTTGTGATAGAACCAATCATTACAGTGGAAACTGAAGATACGAACGTTTCTGAAAGTGAAGCAACAGTAAAAGAAACTCCAACACCTGTAGCATCTCAGGAAGAGGCTCCCTTACCACTTGCCATTAATAAACTGAAGAAAACGAGAACTAAGGGAGTTCCACAAGTTTGTTTTCCAGATACAACACCTAAATCAGAAAAGAAGAAACAGGTAACAACTATCACAGAAGCAGAGGTTAATGATGAATTAGAAGAGTCACAGTCTCTACTGAACCCATTGGGAAAAAACTTTGCCAATAATCAGGACCTTTCTAAATTTATTAGAAAACGAACAGAAGGGTATAACCATGGTGTGAAGGAACCTGAATAGTATAAACAAAGTGGTCAATACTATCATTATTGTAAGGGATAGAAAATCTATGAAGAATAAAGAAAAACAAAAAAATGATGCGGTTAATGAAATGACAAGGGAACCTAAAACAAGTGTACCCGTGTCCAAGGATAAAGAAGAGTGGAAACGATTACGTGAATCCTTAGTGGAGAACCAATCTACAGCACTCACTAGTTATCCAATGAAAGTTACACAATTACAAGAGATTACTAAAGGGCTAGTAGTTGAAAAAATAAAATCCTTTCTCGATAAATTAGCCGTTATATTTAATGAAGAATATATCGTATTCAAAGAAGATGGATTTGGGTGGTTGCGTAATTCGAATGATTTAGTGCCATTGCATAAAGGAACAGAGGATATTATATATCATGATGTGATGGATAATTATAAAAAAGGAAATAGAATAACAGTCTTTAATAGAGGTTATTGGAAATATAGTTCGATTTCAAACGAAGCTAGAATATTATATAGAGAAAAAGAAATTAATTATAAGAATAGTAACAGCTGTCGAATGATTTCTATGAAAGTTGTACAGACATATTATGTAAAGCATGAAGAAAGTTTGCCT
This sequence comes from uncultured Veillonella sp., assembly GCA_963544145.1. Lineage (GTDB taxonomy): Bacteria > Bacillota > Negativicutes > Veillonellales > Veillonellaceae > F0422. The sequence goes on along the minus strand of CAUUEA010000005.1, from coordinate 44,123 downwards.
AAAGGGAATAAGGCATTATATAAACGTTGTTTGATTAGTCCTTCATATGCAAATAGATTTGATAATTTTCGATGGTTTTCATATAATAATGGTGAATTTCAGGGATTTGAGATATATCCTAAACAGGATTATATTTACAGCCATACCGACGGCTTTGCTATAGTCATCACTAAACATGTCGATGTATCCAACCCCAATGAGGTTTTAGCCTATGCCCTTTGTGAATTTAAACAACCGAATCACCCACAAATGACGAAATGGGACAGAAGGTTGTACACATTGTTGGAACAGTTTTATAAACAAGATGTTTTTACAGAAACTGAAAAAATAGCTATTAGTAAATTTGCCATTCTAAAAGAGAGAGAAACAGATACATCAGGAAATGCTGTTTATACCTCAGATGAGCAAGCAGTGATTACGAAACTACACCAAGCACTACTCAAAGAGGAGGAGCAAGTTCATACATTTGAGCAACTTAAAACATATGATGACGTGGTTAATTATCTTGATGTAGATGCACGTATAGAAAATGCATTCTTTAATCAATCCCTTACATCGTTATTAGAAGTAGAAACTACTCGTGCTAATATTCAACCTTATGAAATGGATATATTGCGAGATGTGAACAAAGGCCATTGGGATTTATTCGAAATGTTACAAGGTGATATGGGTGATGACGAAGTGTTACTTTCAGTACCTAAAGGAGAAGCGTTAGTGGCACGTGACCCATTAGCTGATGTAAATACAAAGGTTACTTGTGCCATCGACTTTGGTACGAAAAGCACGGTAGTGGTATATCACGATAGAAAATCTTCCTTGCTACGTATTGGTTCCTCAGATCAATGGGCAGAACCTCGTATGGAAGATTATGAAAATCCAACAGCCTTGCATATTATTGATTATGACCGCTTCATGGAGGACTATCATAGCAAAGAGGGGCGTCCTCCTACACGTTGGGAGGATATGACCGTATCTCATCATGCAGCAGAAAAAATATATCAAAAAGATATTCATGCTGATGTGTATTATTCGGTATTCAATGAGTTAAAGCAATGGGCTAATGCCACAGGTCGCCGTCAATTATTACAAGACAGCACTGGGAAAAAGATTGAGTTAAAACCATATACTACATTAGAAGATGGTGATTTTGACCCTATTGAAATCTATGCCTATTATTTAGGTTTATATATCAATAATATGCAACACGGTATTTGTGTCAAATATTATTTATCATTCCCAGTGAATTACGCTTCCGATATTCGTGATAGAATTACAAAAAGCTTTGAACGGGGGATTCGTAAATCCTTACCAGAGCGAGTTCTTAATGACAAAGAAGCTATGAAACGTTTTAAAGTAAAAGCAGGGGCAAGCGAACCAGCGGCATATGCACTGAGTGCTTTAAAAGCATACCAAGTAGAACCGATTGAGCGAGATACCGATCCATCTCCGACTTATGGCGTATTCGATTTTGGAGGCGGCACTACTGACTTTGATTTTGGTAAAGAATATATTTCAGAAAATAAAAAATTCTATTATGAAATCAAACAGTTTGATAATGGCGGGGACCCACTATTAGGCGGTGAAAACATCATTAATATCTTGGCCTATGAAGTGTTTAAAGCAAATCAACAAGTGATGCGTGACAATAAGATTACTATTGTTCTTCCGAATGAGAAATGTAAACGCTTCGATGGTAGCCAAATGCTCGTAAAAGATGTAGATAGTGGCGATCAAGTTTCTTATTTAAACTTAAAATTATTGGCAAGTCGCTTGCGACCTATTTGGGAAGAAAAAGGTGACTATGCTACGGAATATAGTACTGGCGATGTTAATATTGATTTATACACGACTAACAAGGAAAAGAAAACAGTTCCTGTAAAAGTAGATGTAAGCATGTTACAAAACGTTATCAAACAACAAATAAATGATGGTATAGATAACTTCATGTCTACATTCCATCGTGCTTACAAAGGGAATGAATCAGAATGGACATGGCCTTTGCATATCTTGCTAGCCGGTAATTCTTGTAAAGCTCGTTTGTTGCAGGAACAATTAGTAATCCGTCTGTTAGACGAACTAGATGACTTGGATGCCTATTTATCAGGAGAACGAGATGTGTCTAATATTTTCCGATTGTATCCACCGTTAGGAGCATCTTTCAATGTAGAAGCACTAGTGAAGTCGATTACAGATTCTGGCGTAGACATCACAGAAGAACGGAAGCATATTTTAGATACTATGTTGTATACAGGAAAGTAAGTATAGAAGGTGGATGGGTAACCTATAATGCTTAATGCATTAGTTTAAGTATTCAATGTAACTTTTAGATATGTACCAAATTTTGATAAAAAAGATACAGAGAATCAGTGGACCAATAGGTTATCCGCACTTTATATGATAGTTAAAGAGGAAATAGATATGCAAAATTTTGAAACCATGCGCACAGGTAAAACTGGTGTTGCTTTTGGGCTCATTCGTAGTATTGATAGTGCCCGTGATGTTCATGTTATTCCCTATGAGGTGGATGAAGATGGTGAAGTTCCATTTCCCTACTTATTAGGTATCAAAAGCCGCAAGGAGACATTTGAGTGCTTGATTGGCGAGAAAATACCATATCAGTCATGGGCTCCTTTCATGGCATGTACTTGTGATGAGTTAGACATTTATTACACAAAAGAAGCGCGCGCACATGAAGGGAATATGCCGATTGATGAAGTCAGTTATGAGAACTTATTCATTGAAGAAGAGCATGTTGACACTGACGACGGCTACGTTTTCATCCGTAAGGTAGACCCTACCACCATTGAATGTGTAGTAGCCACTCATGATGAAATGAGAAAGAATCCGAATGTGGATGCCTCTCGTATTTACAAGTTAACATTAAAAGGATAATTTCCCTAATTTCACACTACGCAGTGCCTACTCTCTATGCTATAATGTATATTACGTATCTGTACTATAGATTATTCATGATAGAAGGGAAGACAAATGATGCCACCAGAGTTAGAAGAACCGCATCAAGGGCTCGGTTCAAGACAGAAAAAACGTATTATCGGAGTAAAACCAGGAAAGTTTGTCAAAGGTATTGATGGATTAAAAGGGTTAGCCATTCTAGGCGTCACGATCTTTCATTTATTTCCCCATGCAGCCAATGGCGGGTTCATGGGGGTTTCCCTTTTCTTTGTGTTATCGGGGTATTTATTAGCTTTTACCAGCAATCAACAATGGAAACTAGGCAATTACAACATTTCAAAGTTCTTTCAACGTAGGGCAGAAAGGATTCTTATTCCCTTAGTGTTGATGGTGACAGTCATACTTGGGCTGTGGCATTTGCTATTACCTGACAAACTAGGGGGGATTCGCCCTGAAGTGATTTCCATTTTGCTAGGCTATAATAACTGGTGGCAAATCGCACAAAATGCAGATTATTTCACCCGTTTAGTGAACACATCGCCATTCACCCATATGTGGTTCTTGGGGGTGGAAATTCAGTACATTGTTATCTGGCCGCTCTTATATTGGACCTATACAGCACTGAAAAAACAATGGAGTTATACTATCGGTCTACTATGGATGTTGATATTGGCATTAGGCTCCTCGTTCATTATGCCATTGCTATATACAGAGGGCATGGATGTATCTCGTTTTTATTACGGTACAGACACAAGGGTATTTGCCCTGTTATTAGGTGCCTTCTTGGGATTACATCGCAGTGAACAAAAACTATATCCTTTAGGCACTATGAAAGGAAATATCCTCAGCAGTGTACTTCTATTGGGGGGGATCATTGCAACGGTACTAGGATATATCTATATAGATGGGCAAAGTCCATCCCTGTACACCTATGGCATGGTAGCTTTTACCTGCTTATTTGGGTTCATGGTGTGGTTAGTAGAACGTCCTAATACGCCCCTTGGAAAATTGCTAGATGTGCCACTCCTTGCGTGGTTTGGCAAACATAGTTATGGATTGTTTTTATGGCAATATCCAATGATTTACCTCTTTGAGCATATGGGCCTCATGGACTATTTTGCATCGCCCATTGCTTACTACATGGTCTTAGTGTTGGTTATCATTGGTCTTACACTTTGGTCAGAAGCGGTTACGAATTGGTGTGTCCGTCAACATAGTTTCCGGGCTATGGTGGATGTCATTCGTTCCTATTATGTGAAAGTTGTATCTATCCTCGGCGTTGGTTGTATTGTGTTAGGTGTGTATGCTTTCAGTACAGCACCGGCAGATAAGCAACAAGATGTGACAGAATTACAAGTGCGATTGGCGAAGAATGCAGAATCCCAAGCTGCAGAAAATGCGAAGGTTATCGATCTTTCTACTGTCAGCGACCCACAAGATATGGTGCATATGGCAGCCATTGGTGATTCCGTCATGCTTGGTTCCGCTCATGCATTGCGACAAGACTTTGCGGGTATCCAAATTGATGCCAAAGTATCTCGCTATGTTGGGGCAGGTTTAGTGATTGCAAAACAAATGGATGCGAACCGACAACTAGGTAATGCGGTCCTTATTGGTCTTGGTACGAATGGACCTATCACTGGCTATTATGAAGATGAAACAAAAGCGTTGGTGCAGTATTTAGGGACAAATCGTCAAATTTTCTGGGTTAACAATTATGCGCCAGGGATTCAGTGGATTGAAGCCAACAATGCGTACCTAACTAAGCTTGCCAAAGAACATCCGAATGTTCATATCATCGACTGGGCTAGTTTAGCATCGAAACATCGAGATTGGCTCGGAGATGACGGCATTCATCCAAATGACACAGGGGTGAAAGAATACTCTAAATTCATCCATGATGAAGTGAAAAAAGTATTGCTCCAACAAGGAGAAATAAATAAAAAACAGAAAAAACACTAACCTCTTATCTTGAGATAAGGCGATTAGTTTAGACATGCCAATATAGAAGGGCAGTAACGAAATGTAGATTTGACATTTTGTTACAGCCCTTTTTGTTTTATCATTGATAGTTTACGCTCAATATTCTCGAAAGTTTAATATATAGTATTCCCATAAAAAATAAGAGCCATATCTCTCAATACGGCTCTCGCAAAAGTATGGTTACTTTTTCTATATACATATATACTAACCTAGTCTAAACCAATTGTCAATAACAACTTTTAAAATATTAAATGTTGAGGTAATGATGTCATTATTGGCATAAGTATTATTTTTATATAATCTTTCTGATAACTCTTGCAATTTTTGGGATGTTTTTTTATGAGTTTCTTTACTAGATACAATTATTTTGTGTGTATACAGTACAGCTATTATATGGTATAAGGGCGCTCTTTTTAAATGCTTTTTTCTAACCTTTTTAGATAGACCTATTTTTCCTAGCTCTGTTGTTATGCGATAGTTTGCTTTAATCGTTGGTGGTAGTGGTACTCTAAGATCATTAATAATACAGTTGTTGTGAGCACTAGCATTTCTTAAATCTTTAACCACACGCATTAAATAAAGGTTTTCAGTTAGATGGTAAGCTTTAATTGTATCACGACATCTTTTTGCGCAAAATTCATAAAAATAAAGATATTGGCCAAAAGATAATATTTCTATGAAAACCCACACTGGACAGACAGTTATATCTAAATTTATATATTTCTTATATAAATTTCCACAATATATACTTCCGCGATTTTTGTTCCAATCTTGCTCCAATCTTGTCTTGTTAATATCTGATAGCTGGTTTACGTAGTCTTTTACAATAGAATACCCATCCTCATTTTCCTCTCTTAATATTTGTAGCAAATTAACTTTTGAAAAATGTTCAATATCTAGTGCCATATCCAATAATATATATCTTAATTGGTTGTCAATTTTAGCCAAATCTACAAGTTCAGCAAAGTCCAAATTTGTATACTTTCCTATAGTAGAGTCTTTTGTATAATTTTTACGAAAAGAACGTATTTTGAAATAATTATTGCTGTTCGAAAGATATATGATGGCATCTTTTTGTGAAATCTTATTAAAACTAATTCCTTTATCTATACAATGCTCAATCTGTTCTTTTGGTGTTAAAAAATTCCCGCCGGACATTTAATTTCCTCCTTCCTCTCAGAACTATTAAAAACGTCTAAAATTCTACTTTCAGTATATAAAAATTCAATTAGAATATCAATACAAATAAAATTGTCTCAGACTATAATTTGGTATTTCTGCGTGTTATCACTTTAGTGAAGATAAGTAGGGGATGGTAATAAATATATAAATAATACATATTAGTATAGCCATTCTTATTTTTTGATTTCTTACGCCTAAAATAGCACCACCAGTCAAGGTTGACTGGTAGGAGTGTTTTCTAGGATTTTAGCGGGTGCATAGAGAAATCCTAAGTACGCAAGTAAAGGAGGTGAGATTATGTACCATGTGGAGATTGAGCTAGATTATTTCTTTCAGCGTGCTTATGAAAGTGGAGCCAGTGATATGCATTTTGATACCTTAGAAAAAGAGGTGCAAGTTCGATTCCGCTTGGATGGTCGTTTGCAAGAGATAGCGCGGATTCCCCTACCAGAAGGGGAGCAAGTGATGAATCGTTTGAAAGTGTTAGGGTCTTTGGATATTAGTGAAAAGAGATTGCCCCAAGATGGGCGTTATGTGTGGACTCATGGAAATCACTCAGGAACGATACGCATGTCTTCCTTGCCATCTGTATATGGAGAAAGTCTTGTATGTCGTCTCTTTTGGCACGATGAGCAGATAAAATCCTTAGAGGAATTAGGTATGCCAGATGATATCAGTGCAGAGGTGCGCAGATTATTGGCACGTCCACATGGGTTACTGCTTGTGTGTGGGCCCACAGGGTCTGGTAAAAGTTCTACCTTATATGCATTATTACAAGAACTCAATGGAGAAGAGGAACAAATCATTACCTTGGAGCATCCAGTGGAACGTATCGTGGAAAAAGCCGTTCAAATTGGTGTACAGCCACAGATTGGCATGACTTTCAGTAAGGGATTGCGTGCCATTTTACGACATGACCCAGATACCATAGTAGTCGGTGAAATTCGTGACCAAGAAACGGCGCAGCTAGCGGTACAGGCGGCGCTTACGGGTCACCGTGTGCTATCTACCATTCATACAAACCACGCCATAGGTGTGGTGGAACGCTTGGTGGATATGGGGGTGGAAGAGTATCTAGTGCGTGCCACTTTGACAGGAGTTATTTCACAAAGATTGGTGCGAACCCTTGTAGATGGAGCGTATCGTGGTCGATGTGGGCTGTATGAGGTACTAGCCATCCCTAGCTATGATTGCCATTGGGAACAGCTAGATTCCTATTTACTTTGTTCATTGGAGGAGTCCGCTCGTCAAGTCGTCGAGAAAGGGTTGACCACGGAAGAGGAAGTTCGTCGTGTGGGGGTAGTATTATGATTTGGTCACAGGTATTGCACGAAGCTATCGAGCGAGGAGCCACAGATATTCATGTACAAAGTGGGACGGTCTATTGGCGATTAGGTATGGATGTAGTGCCTACAGAATACGAACTATCTGATGAAGATATGCTAACGTTCCTAACCGACCAAGTATATACCATATCGGATACTCTGATGTCCTATGATGGAGCCATGACCTTTGAAGGTTTACGCATTCGGGTTCATCTATTCCGTTGGCGTTCTGGTTGGGGTGGTACCTTGCGTATTTTGTATCCTCCTAAAACAGGTCTTGATACATCGGAAGAGGGCAATTTATTGCGTCATATATCTTCTTTCAAAGAAGGGTTAGTCATCATCGCTGGTGCTACTGGTTCAGGAAAATCTTACACTCTTACCTCTTGTTTAATGCATATTAATGAAAGTATGCGCCGTCATATTATTACACTAGAAGATCCCATCGAATATGTATTGGAGCATCAACAGTCCTTGATACATCAGCGGGAATTGCATACACATTTTCACCATATGGCAGACGGTATTCGTGATGCGTTACGGGAAGATCCAGATGTGATTTTAATCGGTGAGGTACGGGATAAGGAAACATTAGAAGCAGCCTTACATGCGGCGGAAACGGGGCATCTCGTATTTGCTACCTTGCACACACAGCGTGCTACCATGTCCATTAATCGGATGATTTCCATGTTCCCTGCACACCAACAAGAGGAAGTGCGAACGCAACTTTCACAGATATTACGAGCCGTCATCTGCCAACGTTTGGTTGTCATCGATGATAGATTTATACCGGTACGAGACATTTTAATCAACACCCCAGCAGTGGCAAACTTGATACGACAACGAAAGGAACCGCAAATTGTATCCTTACAAGAAACGCAAAGGCCTATGAAAACATTGGAAATGGCAGTCGCTGAGCTACGGGCTATCTATGGCTCATCGCCAGTGTTAGAGTCTGTATTACAGGTGAATTAGTGGAGAACATCTATGAGTTGGTATACCTATGAAGGATTTTCGACGGACAAAAAAATAGTGTCAGGCAAAGTATGGGGTGATTCTGAAGAGGAAGTACAGGCAAAGTTAGCGTATGAATCTATAAGGCCGATTCATTTGGAATGTGTTGTTGTAAAGGAAAAAAAGAAACAATGGAAAACGACGCATATGATTCACTTTGCCTATCGATTACATATGCTCTTGGGGGCTGGTATATCGTTACGAAAAGCCTTAGATATGATGGTCAATACGAAAGGATCCACCATCCCCTATGAAGAGATTCGTGAAGATGTTGGACGTGGTATGGCACTGTCAAAAAGTTTAGCCAAGTACCATTCTCCTATTATTGTCACGACGATATTGGAGGCAGGGGAAGCATCAGGAACCATAGTGGAATCTTTAGGGATGATTCAAAGTATGTACGAAGAGGAACATCGATTGCGCCAACAATTAGTATCAGCCATTACGTATCCATCCTTTTTGGTGATACTGATGATGGTATTTATAGGTGTTGCAGTGGGCTTTATTTTACCGCAATTTAAATCTGTTTTCGAAAACATGCAAATCGAATTGCCACCCCTTACAGCAGCACTTTTTACAGGGGGCACTTGGTTACAACAAAAAGGTGTATATCTTCTGGTTGGTTTACTAACGTTGGGTATGGGTTTGTGGAAATCGTACCAACGAGAATCTGTGAAGTTCAGCGTGCATCGTAAGGTTTGGCTATGTATGTCACAAAGGGAATGGCTTATGGCCTATACGATGGTACGGATGTGTCAGATTTGGAAGCTACTTTTAAAAAGCGGAATACCTTTGTTACAACTGCTAGATATGACAGAATCCCTCTGGGGTAATCGTTGGGCTAGTACATTACAGCATGAGGTAAAAACTCGTATTTCCCAAGGGCATGGATTCACGGATTCATTAGAGCATGTGCAATTAGGAACTTCTTTTTTATGGGATTTGCTTCGTATTGGAGAAGAAACGGGTGACCTTGAAAGTATGTTAGACCAAGGGCATGCGTACTATAAGGGCATTTTGGAACGGACCGTGAAACGAGGAGAACAATTATTAGAACCTATTATGCTCAGCATTATGGGCAGTATGATCGCTTTACTTGTGGTAGCAGTGATGCTACCGATGTTTAATTCAATTTCAGCTATTCAATAGGAGGAAGTATGGAAGCACTTCGACAACGTTTGTCCTTACGACAACGAAAGCAACAAGACGGATTTACTTTAGTGGAATTAATGGTTGTGGTAGCAGTCATTGCCATTTTAGCATCCTTGGCAATGCCACAATTTTTAAACGCTTCAAACAAGGCAAAAGAAGCGAAAATTAAATCAGATGTGACAACGATTTCTAATGCAGCACAGTTGTACATGATGGAACAATCTACAGATACAGTGCCTACGGTAGACACATTGTACAAAGAAGGCTATTTGACAGAACATGTGAAAACCCCTAAAGGTGGAGAATATACAGTAACTAGTGTACAAAATGAAGGTGGTAAAGGGAAACATATTGCTGTCACAGCACCTGATGCAGACAATTAATGAGTAGAAAGAAGAGGGAAATATGGAGTATGTATTAGGAGGTATTGCGGGTATCACAGGAGTTGCAAGCCTCTATCTCATTGTTTCTTGGACCTATATGAAAACACATAGTATGTGGTGCCTTATGTCCATTTTGGCTCATATTATAGGGACAGCAGGGCTTTGCTGCGCCTATCATGTTGGATATATTACGAATATCTATGAACTGGGACTTCTTTATATGCTGGAGGTAACGCTCTTTTGGGGATCAACCATCGATAAGCTATATTACATTCTTCCCGATGAGGGAGCTATTCTAATTTGTATATGTGGATTTGTTTACCAGTGGATAGGTAATGGTGATGTACTAATGATAGTAGTGAATGCTCTATGTATGGGCGGATTGTGGTGGTCATTACGGTGGTTTAGCCGTGGTGGTGTGGGCTTAGGTGATATCAAATGGCTAATGGCCATTAGTTGTTGGCTCACATCGGTGGAATGCTTGGCATTATGCGGACTTTCCTCTGTCATTGGCATCCTGTACAGTTGTGTGTGGCGTATTACGTCTCCTAATCATGCCTATATTCCCTTTGGTCCTTCTTTCAGTATGGCAACGTTGCTACTATTTATCTATCCCTTTGAGAGGTGGCTATGATGAAAGTAGCTAGTCATTCAGAAACAGGCTCTTTGTTAGTAGAAGTGTTGCTATATATGACGATTTGTTCTCTTATTATTGGTATGGTGTTGTTGTTAAATAATGGAGAGCAACGAGAGTACTACCAATTTGATCGAGAAGGACGTATTTTATTTGCTCATATGAAGCGTATGCAGATGGCTACTTTATATGGAAATTTACAGCGTGTTAGCGGCGGTAATCGTATCCTATTAGACGGAACTAGATATGGTTATATCAATGCGTCGAGTGCTATGGTCTACCGTGAGTTACCTTCATCGATGCATATTGAATTTACTGGTACATCGCCAGTGTTGCGCTTTGTAGGTCATAAGGGAGTGGGGAAAGTGTTTACCCTTACCTTAGTGGATACGGTGATTCGCTATAAACGGACTTTTATTTTTGCTCGACAATCTGGACGCATACGTTGGGAGGAATCAAAATATTGAAAACGAAACAAGAAGGATTTCTCTACATGGATGTATTAGCCTCGCTGTTTGTCATGAGCCTATTATGTTCCACCTTATTTGTACTTATGATGAGCAGTATCCAGCAATATGGGAAGATGATGGAAGAAGATAGAACCTTACAAGCTATGATTTTGTATATGGAAGAGGGAAAAGCGAGCTGGGCAAATGGAGCTAGTTCTAACTCTGATGAACCGCCAAGTGTGGGAGCCACAAGTTTTCAAAGACAAGTGGAGATAGAGCAAGATGGTGTACAAGTATTAACAGTCATAGCCTATCGCCATGGAGAGGAAATACATCGGTTTACTACGTATTTACTACCACCTGGTCAATGAGATTCATCATTAATATGACGAAAGAGATAGTATGAAAATAATATGGTGCAGTTACATGAGATAAATTTTGAAAGAAAAGGCTTACTATAATTTTGAGATCATTATATAAAAATTTAGAGGAAGGATTTTATTTGATATAGGTTTAGGCTCATCAGTTAATAGAGTGACAATGTAATCAGATGGGATATAGAGCATACTGGACGTAAAATATATGAAATACATGAGGGACCATAGAGAGGTAGGTATATATGGGTGAAATGTACAATGTTGGGTATAAAAATTGTTAGGCCTTTTTATAGGAACGCTAAGCATACAGGAAGAATAGCGGGATTTTTACTAGTAGAAGCACTAGTAGGAAGTTTGTTGCTAGTGACTATTGTGACAGGATTTTTCTTGATTACATCACATAGTGTGAAGTGGCTACATATGTTGCATCATCGGCATGAGTTACTGTTGGATGCTAGGTTCAGCCGTATACAGATTATGAATCGTCTTCGGTATAGTGAGAAAAAACCACGAGTTAGTGAAGATGGGTCTTGGTTACTGTCTCCTTCCAATTGGCGAATACGGGTGTATCAAGATGCCTTCGTGACGATGCTATCTGATGGACAATTACAGGATATTACGGAAAGTGAAATTAGTCCCAAGATAGGGAAAATACATGTATTTCCAGAAGGGTCTACGTTTTTTCAGGAACGGTCAGATGGTCTGGTTGATTTGCATTGGTACTCCGAGGTGCGACCCTATTGGCGACGGGATTATATTCAACTGATGGAAGGTGGACAGAACCGATATCATGTACAGACAGGTATTTTGCCATATGCTACATATCTTCAACGATTACAACATACAGCAAAGTAATGTGGTGCTTTGTCAAAATAGATAGAAATTAGTACATCAGCAGGAATACTAAGTATAGATGTTTATATGCATAATCTACTTATAGGAGTATGAATTGAGCTATAAGCAAGGTAGACTACATATAAAAATATATGCAAAGAAAACAGTCATAGTTAGAAATAGACGTTTGTAGAGTGGTTGTATTGGATAATGCATGAGGGGTTAGCGCTTATGTTGCACTGGAAAGGTCGAAAGAAAAACGGTTTTGTATCATACATGATTTTGTTACTAGCTATGATGACTATTGGTACTTGGATAGCTTGGCAACAGACGATGCAGATTACCTATCAAAGTATGATGGATGAATATCGTTTTGTTCGCTGTCAATATGGCATAGAACGAGGCATAGTATTAGGTACCAAAAAAGAATTTTTTTTAGCTCATCAAAAGGAATTCAGTGGGGGTGGTTCACCAAAGTATGTACTAGAAGAAACAGATAAGGAACGAATTGAAGCCATTATATATAAAGAGCAAGAACCTCAACGGTATTGTTTGCGGCTCATCTGTATCGATGTAGGTACAGAAACAAATGTGAGACAAGACGTATACTTCAAAACTAAGTATAAAGATGATGTGTTAGAGACTATACAGGTAGAAGGGGTACAAGAATAAGGAGTACAAAATAAGGAGAGCTACATGAAAACAAATTCAGTGATGGCCATTGCCATTGGACATGATGAGATTGTGGGGGTAAAAGCCTATAAAATTGAAGGAACTATGGTGTTAGAAGATGTGATTGTTCAAAAGCGGCACAGTGATATGGGAACGGATGTGAAAGAGTTTTTTGATTATTATGGGGAAACAGGTATACCCATTGGTTGTGTGTTTGAATCGCCACTACAATCGGTATACATGGAAACACCGATGATGCATAAAATCGATCAATATCTATTTGCCCAAGGTGAGGGGAAACGAATCTTTCAGAATGAAGAGTGTCCTAATGCTATCGATTTTGCCTCTAGACCAGGTACGACGGAGGAATTAATGTTTATACTCATCGTAGCCTTAGAAAGAAAACGAGTCAAACAGGTGGCACGAGGGATTCAACAAGGAGGGGGAGATGTTCGTGTTATCGATTACTGGCCAGCACCGCTTGCGTTTAGCCGTGGTCGAGAACCATCGATGCTTTGTATCACTCCAGAAGAAGATAAAGTACGTATATCTTTATGGAATGATAAATTCTGCACATCTCATGTGTTAGTGTCTCCTGAGGTAGAAGAGGTATTGACTGCTTGCAATAAAGTCTATGAAGATAGCAAACAATTTCAAGTGCCCTATCCTAAGGGAGCTATTGTGGTTGGTTTTGATGAAGAGATAACTAAAGCCTTTGAGCCTATTTTTGAAACTTATGGAACAATCGATCAGGTACCCCTTCATATTGTAGATAAAGGAGAAGGTTATAATCCACAGAATATAAATCATGAAATGGCATGGGGTTTAGCAATTAGGTTACTTGTCGATGGAAAATAAGGAGAATCTAAATTTCATAGAACCAGATGTACAGTGGATGTGTTGGTATATTCGATACAAAAAAATATGGTGGACCTTATTAGCTGCGGTGATTGTTATAGTAGTAGGTTCTGTAGCGATAGGAACAAAAGCATATATACAGTATCAGGACGTTGTAGAGAAACAAACAGAGGTACTATCCTGCCATATTGATGCTAAGGAGGCCCATAGCGTGTATGAATCCATGGTTCATGAAAATACAAAAGAAGAAGCACCGCCTCAGGGAACGTTAAAGGAATGTATATACTTATTAGATGCATCGAATACATATCACATCCAATTAGTCGAGTGGTCTACAATGAATCAATGGTATGTGGAAGCTAGAGGGGCTAATGAAAATGAATTGCATCAGTTTAGTTCAGTGTTAAGTCGATTAGGAGGTCGCCGTCACTATGATGAAGTGGTGGAAAAAGAATCCGGAACTACACTATACCGTAGTCGTATTACAGGCACTGTGGAAAGCGCTCCCCATTCCAAAAAGAAGTCTGCTCCTAGTCATTAGTGTGTACTGTTGCGTGGTGGCTATAGGCATTAGCATGATGGTGTACTTTCAAGGGGAAACGAAACGCATCTCCACAGAAATTGATGAAGAGATTCTTTCACAGGAGGCGGAAACAACATTTTTACACAGTGAAAGTTATCAATTTGTCAAACAATTGAATGATAATACCTTAGATTTAGAAAGTTTGTATCATTTTGTATTGTCTTCCCTAGGAGATACGCCCTTAGTGGTAGTCAGTATGCACAAAGAAGAGGAAGCCCTGAATGTGGTAGTGCAAGGGTCTACTTTAGATATGGTGCAGTGGTTAGTAGGGATGCAAAAGGTACATCCTACCTTACGTTTTAGTATAGAAAAAATTATTCATCCCCAAGGTGTTACGACATTACAATGTAAGATTCATGAAAATGCTAAAAAATAGCCCTAATAGTTTGTCAAAGTATAGTCGAGTATAGTAAAATAAAGTTAAAATTTACTACTAACTAGAAGAATGAGATATTATACAATATGAAAACGACTATCAAGAGAAACATTATCCTCATTGGTTCTATGGGGAGCGGAAAAAGTCACTTAGGTCGAAATTTAGCGGATGCCAAAGGCTGGCAATTTGTTGATACGGATCGTATATTAGAGAAACGATATAATATGCCTATTGCTGATATTTTTAAGACAATAGGTGAAAAGGCCTTTCGCCGTGCAGAATTTGAAGTGATAAAAAAGGTAGCTATGTATCATGAAGCGGTGATTTCCGTAGGTGGAAATTTCCCTATTGATATGCGTACCTTACGATATATGCAAAAATATTCCTTTATTGTGGGCATCCGAGCTTCACATTATCGAATTGTGAATCGAGTCAATCGTTGGGTTGGTAAACGACCAACGATGAATTATGATGATGTATCAGGTTATGTTGCATGGATGATGAGACGATGGAAACCATTATATCGAAAATGTGACCATGTGTTAGATACTACATACAGTCATACTGATGAACTAGTCACAAGCATTGACGGCTCCATAAAGTCTAATGGCATATATTTTAAACGGCGAAAAGTACACCAAGGTGAATGATATGAAACGTATAGCTATTTTAACAAGTGGTGGAGATGCACCAGGAATGAATGCTGTCATTCGTTCTATTACAAGAAGTGCAATATATGAAGGCCTCGATGTAGTAGGAATACAACGAGGCTTTTTGGGCGTTTTAGAAGAAGACTTTATTCCTTTGACTCGACGCAGTGTAGGAAATATTGTGAACAAGGGAGGGACGATTTTAAAATCTTCCCGTTGTCTTGAATTTAAAGAACCAGAACATCAACAAAGAGGCTACGATAATTTGCGCCGCCATGGTATTGACGGGCTAGTTGTTGTTGGTGGTGATGGCTCCATGTGTGGTGCTAAAGTGTTGTCTGACTTAGGACTTCCTACGGTGACAATTCCAGGCACTATTGATAAAGATATGAATGGTACCGATTATACAATCGGCTTTGATACAGCGCTCAATACCATCATTGATGGGGTGAGCAAAATTCGTGATACTTCTACAGCTCATGACCGTGTAGCGATTGTAGAAGTGATGGGACGACATGCAGGGCATATTGCTGTGTACGCTGGCGTTGCATGTGGTGCTGAGGTGGTACTGACACCAGAGGTGCCAATGACTTTAGAAGAGGTAAAAAACTCATTAGAAAATACTACTCGTAATGGTAAAAAGAATAGTATTATCATCGTTGCGGAAGGAGCGTATAGCGCTTTTGAAGTGGCTCAATATATTAAAGACCATACATCCTATGCACCTTCTGTCACTGTCTTAGGGTATTTACAACGTGGTGGCTCACCGTCTGCCTATGATGCACTAATGGCGGCTCGCTTAGGCGAGGCAGGAGTGCGTGCTTTATTAGAGGGACATACTCATCATTTGATAGGTGTTCATTGCAATCATATTGATGCCATAGCCTATGAGAAAGCTGCCACATGTGAGTATCCATTAGATACTTCTTTATACCAATTAATACGTGTGTTAGGACAATAATTTCATAGTAGTTTCATCATCGTATTGTATAAGATAAAGAAAACTAACCTTAGTTTTCTTTTCTTTTTATCCTCTATCTATGACATGTTTTGATTTATACTATAGTAAAGGGCTAATCATAAAAGAAAGTTATCATCAGGTGTAAACCAATTTATGGAGATGAAAGTCTATACTATATGTTGAAGGTTACTCCTATTAGAGTAATGGAATACTATGTTGGTGTATTTTATATACAATTGATAAAAGAAAGGAGATACTTTATGTGGAAAAATAAAAAAATATGGATTGCCATTGTGGCTATCTTAGTGGTAGCTATTGGTGGATGGCAATGGTTTAGTAGTAGCCAAAGTAAGGAGGCGCCAACTTATACAACCGGTAAGGTAGGAAGAGGTAGTATTTCATCTACCATTAGTGCGACGGGAACCATTAATCCTGTTCGGTATGTGGATGTGTCTACTAATGTTCCTGGTAAATTGGAATCTGTGTTGGTGAAAGCGAATCAACGTGTATCAGCTGGTCAAGTGATTGCCACCATTGATTCACGTCAACTGCAGGCCTCTGTAGATAATGCCAGAGCTACATTGAACCAAACAGCCACTGATTTAGATCGTTATCGTACGCTAGCGGCACAAGGTGCCATATCACAGCAAACGTATGACAATGCTTTAGCAGCCTATGAAAAAGCAAGAGCTACCTATGACCAAGTGGCAGCGAACTTAACAGATAGTACTATTACAGCACCTATGGATGGAACAATTATTGGAGAACCTTTAAAAGCAGGTCAAACGATTGCTACTGGTATTTCTACACAAATGATCATCGCCACCATTGCGGATTTATCTGATCTAGAAATCTATTTAACAGTTGATGAAACAGATATTGGTAATGTAAAAGAAGGTGCTAAAGTAGATTTTACGGTAGATGCTCATCCTGGTCAGACCTTTACAGGTACTGTTAAAAGTATATCCTTAGGTACGAAAGGCACTATGGGAACCACCAGTTCTTCCGTTGTATATTATACAGTGCGAGTAGCGATTCCAGCGGGAGATGTAAGTCATTTCTTCCCATCTATGACTGCACGGGCTACAATCCATGGAGAAGAAAAACAAAATGTATTGTTAGTCCCATTGGCAGCGGTTCGCTCCGATAAAGTAGGTGAATTTGTGTATCTTATCAAAGATGGTAAACCTGTTAGAACCAGTGTAAAAACAGGAATGACTGGTGATTCTACGATTGAAATTATTTCAGGCGTAGAAGAAGGAGACGAAATCATTATCAGTGGTGATGTAAATGCTGCGAAAAAACAACAACAGAGGGGGCCATTCTAATGGAAACTTCTAAAAGAACGGTCATCACCTTAGAGGGGATTACAAAAACCTATGTAAATGGAAAGTTAACGGTACCCGTATTACATGGGATTGACTTGTCCATATATGAAGGTGAGTTTACCTCTATTATGGGACCCTCTGGTTCCGGTAAGTCTACATTTATGAATATCTTAGGCTGTCTTGATAGACCTACTAGTGGTTCCTATCGATTAGATGGAGAAGAAGTAGCCCATCTAAGTGATGATGAACTAGCTTACGTACGAAATAAACGAATTGGTTTTGTGTTCCAAAGTTTTAATCTATTGCCGAAGTTAACAGCTCTTGATAATGTGGCATTACCTATGGTCTATGCGGGAGTACCTAAAGCGGAACGTACAGCTAGGGCTAGTCAATTATTGACAGAATTGGGACTTGGCACTCGGTTGGACCATATGCCAGCAGAGTTATCTGGTGGTCAACGACAACGTGTGGCTATCGCTCGTGCCTTAGCCAACGATCCAGCGATCATCATGGCAGATGAACCTACAGGCAACCTCGATTCAAAAGCGAGTTTAGATGTGATGCATATTTTCACTGAATTATATCAAGAAGGACGTACCATCATTTTAGTTACCCATGAGCCAGATATTGCAGAATACGCAGGACGCAATGTGGTCTTAAAAGATGGTCTTATTATAGAAGACAGAGTCAATCATCATATGAAAGGGTTACAGCTAGGAGGTGAAAGCCATGTATAAAGAAGGGTTTTTAATGGCTTGGTCATCTCTGATAGCGAATAAGATGCGGTCCTTATTGACGATGTTAGGTATTATTATTGGTGTAGCCGCTGTGATTGCTCTTGTATCCATTGGATATGGAGTACGACAACAAATTACAGAATCTATCTCTAGCTTGGGAAGCAATCTATTAATGGTCTATCCTGGGGCTCCAAGAACACCAGGTGTTCGTCCCGTGGCTGGTGCGAATAAGACAATCAAATTAAGTGATTATGAAGCTATCTCGAAGATGGATAGTGTGCAGGCAGCTTCACCAGTAGCATCTAATTCGTATTTGACAGTGTACATGAGTAAGAATTGGACCACTACTGTGAATGGTGCTAATGCTGACTTTCAGTATGTGAATAATTGGACTATGAAGTCCGGTCGCTTTATTACAGACAGTCAAATTGAACGCCGTGAGCGGGTGGCAGTCATAGGTGCTACGGTGGCGAAAAATTTGTTTGGTACTGAAGATCCTATCGGCAAAGACATTCGGATTCATAAGAACTCCTTTAAAATAGTAGGAGTGCTGGATGAAAAAGGCTCTGGTGCTATGGGGAATGACCAAGACGATGTCATTGTAGTACCGTATACAACTATGATGGAACGAGTGATGGGTGTTGATTATTTGCGTATGATCTACATTCAAGCTAAAGACGGACAGGACTTAGAACGTGTACAAGCAGATATAGAAAATATTTTACGTGTCCGCCATGGTATCAAAAATCCCGATTTAGATGATTTTAATGTGAATAATATGGCATCTATTATGAAAAGTGTGGAAGAAAGCACTGCTACAATGACCTTATTCTTAGGCGCTGTGGCAGCGATTTCCTTATTAGTCGGTGGTATTGGTATTATGAATATCATGCTTGTATCTGTCACGGAGCGTACTCGAGAAATTGGTGTTCGCAAAGCCTTAGGGGCTACGTATCGGACCATCATTACACAGTTTTTAATTGAAGCTATCGTTATCTCTCTTGTAGGTGGTGCCATTGGTATTGTAGTGGGTATTGGTGCTTCCCAGCTGATTGCCACAGTAGCTAAGTTAAAAACTGTGGTCACATCAGGTCCGATTTTACTATCCTTTGGATTCTCTATGACCATTGGTCTTGTATTTGGTCTGTATCCAGCTAGAAAAGCAGCGAAGTTAAATCCCATTGATGCCTTACATTATGAATAGGTACTTTCATCATGAAAGTATGGTATAATATATAAATTGAAAGGATGTGTGTCTATGAAAATTAGTCAAGAGGAAATTAAGAATATTGCCTTATTATCCCGATTAGAAATTAAAGATTTAGAGGCCGCTGAAAAAGCCTTAAGTAATATCCTTACCTATGTTGAGGAATTAGAAGAATTAGATTTAACAGATGTAGAGCCAATGGCTCATGCGGTGCCATTACAAAATGTATATCGTCCTGATGAAATGAAATCATCATTGCCACGAGAAGAAGCATTGCAAAATGCACCAGAAGAAGAGAATGGGTATTTTAGAGTACCTCGTGTTGTACAAAACTAGGAGAAGATACATGACTCTTTTTGAATTACATCAAAAATTAGTAACTAAAGAAATTTCCGCCGTAGAGCTTACGAAAGCTGTATTGGCACATAAAGACAATGTAGAGCCTACAGTACATGCGTATTTGTCAGACTCTCATGAAGCAGCATTAGCACAAGCTGAGGCTGTGGATGCAAAAATCGCAAAAGGAGAAGCTATTTCTCCATTAGCAGGGATTCCTGGGGCGATCAAAGATAATATTTGTACAAAAGGTGTAGCTACTACATGTGGTTCCCATATGTTGGAAAACTTTGTGCCCCCATATAATGCAACTGTTATTGAAAAATTACAATCCCAAGATGCTGTTATCTTAGGTAAATTAAATATGGATGAGTTTGCTATGGGTAGCTCCACAGAGAACTCTGCGTTAGGAAAAACGACAAATCCATGGAATCCAGACTACGTACCAGGCGGTTCTTCCGGTGGTAGTGCAGCAGCTGTTGCCAGCGGTAGCGCTATTTGGGCATTGGGTTCCGATACAGGTGGATCCATTCGTCAACCAGCGTCCTACTGTGGCGTAGTAGGTTTGAAACCGACCTATGGTAATGTATCTCGCTACGGCTTGATTGCTTACGCATCTTCTTTGGACCAAATTGGACCTGTTACAAGAGATGTACGTGATGCGGCGATTGTGTTGAATGCTATCACTGGTCATGATTTCCATGACTCTACATCCATTCCAGGGGACCGTGTAGATTATACACAAGCTCTTGTGAAAGACGTAAAAGGCTTGCGCATAGGTGTGCCTAAAGAATACTTTGGTGAAGGTTTACATCCAGAAGTACGTACAGCTTTGGAAAAAGCTATTGAAACGTATCGCAATATGGGTGCTACTATCGTAGATATTTCCTTGCCAACTACAAAATATGCCTTGTCCGCATACTATATCATCGCCTTAGCAGAAGCTAGTTCTAACTTAGCTCGTTATGACGGAGTTAGCTATGGTCTTCGTGTACCAGCTGATAATTTAGTGGAAATGTCCACTAAAACTCGTACAGCCGGCTTTGGCGAAGAAGTACAACGCCGTATCTTATTGGGTACCTATGTATTGAGCTCTGGTTACTACGATGCGTACTATTTGAAAGCCTTAAAAGCTCGTCGTTTGATTAAAAATGAATTTGATGCAGCGTTCCAAGAATGCGATGTATTGTTGACACCAACAGCGCCGAATACAGCTTTCAAATTTGGTGAAAAAATTGATGATCCATTGACAATGTATTTAGAAGACGTATGTACAGTGCCAGTTAACTTAGCAGGTATCCCAGGTATCAGCATTCCAGCTGGATTTGGCTCCAATGGTATGCCAATCGGTATGCAATTATTGGCGCCTGCTATGGGTGAAAGTACATTGTTACAAGCTGCCTATAGCTTTGAACAAGAATGTCCAGAATTTACGAAATTGCCAACTATGGGAGAATTGAAACTATGAAATATGAAACAGTCGTAGGCCTTGAAGTTCATACTGAACTGAAAACAAATTCAAAAATTTTCTGCTCCTGTACAACGGCCTTCGGGGGCGATCATAACACACATGTATGTCCTACTTGCTTAGGTTTGCCAGGAACGATGCCTGTGTTCAACCAAAAAGTGTTGGAATATGCTATAAAAGTCGGTTTAGCATTGAACTGCGAAATCGTACTATTTAATAAATTTGACCGCAAAAACTATTATTACCCAGATTTGCCTAAAAACTGGCAAACCTCTCAATTTGATTTGCCAATCTGCGTAAATGGTCATCTTGATGTAGAGGTGAATGGGGAAACTCGTCGTATTCGCATCAATCGCATCCACATGGAAGAAGATGCTGGTAAATTAGTACACAGTGGCGCTACAATTTCTAGCTCTGATAGCTCTAATGTAGACTATAACCGTACAGGGGTACCATTGTTGGAAATCGTGTCGGAACCAGATCTTCGTTCTGGTGAAGAAGCGCGCCAATATGTGGATAAAATCCGTGCCATTGTACAATACTTAGGCGTTTCTGACGGACGTATGGAAGAAGGTAGCTTGCGTTGTGACGCAAACATTTCTATCCGCCCAGTAGGGGAAACGAAATTAGGTACAAAAACTGAAATCAAAAACATGAACTCTTTGACAGGGATTCAAAAAGGTATCGAGTACGAAGCACTTCGTCAAGCTGAAGCCTTGGAAGACGGAGAAACAATTGTACAAGAAACTCGTACTTGGGATGATAGCAAAGGGATTACTCTTTCCATGCGTAAGAAAGAGAAAGAAAATGACTACCGCTTCTTCCCAGAGCCAGATTTGGTGCCTATCGTGGTAGATCCTAACTATGTGGAAGAAATTCGTCAATCCTTGCCAGAATTGCCAGAAGCAAAACAACAACGCTTTATGGAATCCTATGGATTGTCCAGCGAAGATGCTCGCACATTGACAAGCCAACGTGCTACAGCGGACTATTTCGATGCTGTGGTTGAAGCTGGAGCTGATGCAAAAACTGCTTCTAACTGGATTATTGGTGATTTGGCAAAACTTGTGAACGATGCTGGTATTTCCTATGGAGATAGCAAAGTGCAACCAGAACAATTGGCGGCTATGATTAGTTTAATTGAAAAAGGCACGATTTCTGGTAAAATTGCGAAACAAGTTATCGTGAAGATGTTTGAAACTGGTAAAAACCCAGATCAAATTGTAGAAGAAGAAGGCTTAGTTCAAATTACTGATACTGGCGCTATTGAAGAAATTGTAAAACAAGTGATCGCAGATAATCCAAAATCTGTAGAAGATTTCAAATCTGGTAAAGGTAAAGCTATCGGATTCTTGGTAGGTCAAGTCATGCGTGCCTCCAAAGGTAAAGCAAATCCTGGTGTCGTGAATGAATTGTTGGAAAAACATTTACAAGCTCTATAGGAGTGATTATGAGTCAAGAACAAAAGTATGAAGAAGGAACGCGCGTTCTTTCAGAAGAAGAATTACGTGATTTTGACGGAACAACAATAGATGAAGAGGGGCGCACATATGACGCTCCTCATCATCAATCTTCTCAACAGGAAACACAAAGTTTTCAAACCTTTCCCAATATGAAGGTGTTTTTGTGGAATGCCCTCAATTGGAAATGGAAAGCAGGATTAGCAGTAGTGGCTGCAGTGGTTATTGTAGTGTTATTTACATTAGCTAAATTTATCATAGCTGGTGCCTTTGTCATTATCCTAGCTTGGCTAGTGATGCGCTTGTTGGGAAAACTATTTTTTTAAAAGTAAATACAGAGGTTTTATTACTATGGAACAAACATTTTCATGGAAACGATTTGCCTGGCTAGGGATAGGAACCTTTTTGTTCTACTTGTTTATGGTATGGGCATTGCCTGTGACTGATACAGTGGAGTCAAACTATGCCTTGTCGGCTGTGACCATGATAAAACATGGAGAATTTTTCTCTCCTATGATTTATGACATGTATTGGTTTGACAAACCGATTATGGCATATTGGGGACTTATCTTATCCTATTCCTTGTTTGGTATCTCTGATTTGGCTGCACGATTGCCATCCATTGTCGTTTCTACTTGTACAGTATTAGCGATGTATCGGATGGCTTTCAGTATATATCAAGTGGAACGTGTTGCCATGTGGAGTGCCATTGTATTAGGGACAGCATTAGAATTTTGGTACATCGGTCATGCTGTCGTGACGGATGGATATTTATTTCTCTTTTCCTTGGGAATTTTTTATTATGTATACCGTGGCGTCACTGGTGAAAGTCATCGACACATGGTATATGCTTATATCTGTGCAGGCTTGGCGGTGTTGACTAAGGGTCCTGTAGGCATTGTGTTACCAGGTATTATCTTAGTCTTGTATGTAGCTTTGAATCGCCGAATGGATTGGTTCAAATATGTTTTTTCTTGGAAAGGTATCCTGGCGTTTATTGTAGTTGTGGCACCTTGGTATGGCTATATGTACCATGTTCATGGTGATGCGTTTATCCAAGGATTTTTAGGATTGCATAATGTGACAAGAGCGACAGTAGCAGAGCATCCTGAACAAAACTGGTGGTACTTGTATTTCGCCTTGTTACCAATATGTATGATGCCATGGACTAGTTTTGTATTACGTGGTATTAATGAACAGAAGCATGCTTATATTTGGTATTGGTCTATTTTCTGGTTTGTAGGGACAGTTCTGTTCTATACGTCTATGGCTACTAAATATATTACTTACACATTTATAATGCTAATTCCCTTAGCATTATGGGCAGGTATGGGGATCCATGCTTGTATAGAAGGATACAAAGAGCATAAGATGTCATGGAAGGTGTATATCCTATATGCACTTGGTGGTGTTCCATTCTTACTAGGTTTAGCTATAGGAGGAGTAAGTATTTCCTTACCTCAGACTATGTATCTTTGGTTAAGCGTAGTAGTGACCGTGTTGACTTTTATCTATGCGGGAAGCAAACAAACTGGGCATGTGTTAGTGTGCAGTATGGCAACAAGTGCTATCGTGTTCTATTTGTCATTAGTTCCTAACTTAGTGCCAGTTTTGGAAGACCAATCTGGAAAACAATTAGCCATTGAAGTGATGGCATTGGAAGGTTCTACGCCACTAGAGGTGTATCAATATGGCAATTATCGTACGTCCTTGTCCTATTATTTAGGTCGGACGACTTCCTATATTCATTACAAAGAACAGGAAAGCGTTTGGGAAGAAGGGAAGAACATCATGCCTATGGTTAAACCTACTGAGTTAGCAAAGGATGTAGAGAAACTATCTCGTGCTTTAATTTATGTGCCAAATAAGTATGCATCATATTTTAAAGAAACAAGTTTATATGACCATGTTCAGCCTGTAGAAAGAGATTTTCGTGGAGTCTTCTACAAAGCCAAATGATAGTAATCACAGTATTGGGGATGCTCCTAGGGAGTATCCCCAATATGTTTCTGTTACTATAGGGCAGATAGTATGAGTCCTCTATGTGAGGTATATTTTTTATACCTCGATAAAAATTGGGGGAAGGGCTGTAAAAGCTATTCTCAAAGACTTATGTTTATATAAAAGAAGGCTCTATGATATATTTTGTGGGACAGCAAAAGCCATCGCACCAAAGTATATTTTTTATGCATAAAGAGACTAAACTGATTAATTGCTACCCCAAAACTTGACAAAGAGCCTATAAGAATAGATATGAAACAGGCACCAACTGCAATAGCTGGTGCCTGTTTTGTACTTGTACTATTTTATTTTGCCTCAGGATCTAAGGACAATGGTTGTGTGCCTAACATGGTAGTTAAGTTATTAACGTTAAAACGATAGGCTTTGTTAGAGAAATCTCGTGTCGCATCATAGTTAGCAGATGGAGCGTGTATAATGCCTACTAGCATATCATACAACAAGTCATTCGTGAAATATTGTTGTTCATGATTGCGTAGGGTATTTGCCGTTTCTGGATACGCAGTACGATAGGTTGGTGACAAGTACACCCACATTGGTATCCGTGTCATTCCAAAATTGAAGATATCTGGATTGTGAGATGTTTTAATATTTTCTCCGTGGTCAGAGAAGTAGACCATGGCTTGTAAGTTTAAGTTGTCCTTAGCATAGGTATAAATTTCTTGTAATAACCAATCTGTATAGAGTTGGCTATTAGCATAGGCCTCAATGCCTTCTGGATTTGGACCTTGTTTCCATTTACTGAACTCATGTGGATATCTATCATTGTAATAGATATGGCTACCCATAATATGAATGACGATGAAATTATTTTGGTTCTTTGGAACTTCTTTTAAAAGTGGTAACAAAGCGCCATCATATTGATCGGAGAAAGCGTAGGATTCATGAGCCCATCGAGGTGTATCACTAGCTTTTGCGATAAGAGAGATAGCTGTATCATATTCGCCATACACGCCTTGGTTAGACAACCAAGAGGTGTGATATCCAGCTTTTTTTGCCACATCGATAATGGTAGTAGCATCAAAGAAAGGTTTATCTTCGTACTGATTGCGTTCAGTTAAGGCTCTTTCCAAGGTTGGTACAGTTTGTACGTAAGAGGAATAAGCATGCTTAAATACATTAAAGTTTGGATTTTGATACAAGGAACCTTGCCATGGGGTATCATCGTAAGGGAAGTCTGGAGTATACATTTTCATGTAATCTCTGGAAGAAGATTCCCCAATGACTAAGATCACAGTACCCGGTGTTTTTTGTGCTGCTGTTTCTGTAGTGTTTAATTGTAAATTATTGAATACACTGACATGCTTATCATTATACGATTGCAACTCTTTCATGTAGGCTCGCACTTCGAGCCAGTTGCTGACAATATCTGTGCGAGGGAAAAGGTAATATCCACCATATACGATGAGTGCAATGGATACAATCCACTTCATATCATTTTGGTAGCGCTGAAAGAAAGAGGAAAGGAATACAGTAGGCTCATCGTTCGTTTGGGCTTTCACATTAACGAAGTATAAAAGGCCAAGTATGATAGCGATGCCTATGATAGCGCCTCCAATGCCACCTACGCCGATGATATTTTTTACAAAGCCTAATGCTTCCTCAGGGTTGGTTTGGTATAAAGCCATCATGGTAGCTGGCGTAATGCAATGCC
This sequence comes from uncultured Veillonella sp., assembly GCA_963544145.1. Taxonomy (GTDB): domain Bacteria; phylum Bacillota; class Negativicutes; order Veillonellales; family Veillonellaceae; genus F0422. The sequence goes on along the minus strand of CAUUEA010000005.1, from coordinate 17,568 downwards.
AAGTGGATAGATAGTACCCGATTTGACCTACTGGAATGAGAAGTAATAGTACGTCGAGAATGCTATACAGGGCAGCCCAAATGCGTTTGGCTTTGCCCCATTGTAGTAGCCAATAGTGGGTGACACTAAGACCGCAGAAAAGAACTAGACCAAAGAGAAAGTCATTGGCAAATTCATAAAAATAAAAGGGTTTTTCATAGGACCAATGGAATAAGAGGGGGAATGTTAATGCCCAACTGATCCCCACGATGCCATGACCGATGAGATATCCTTTTGTGAAGGAACTGCGAATGATTGCTTGTAATACTGTTAGACCTACAATGGTAGGAACAAATAAGGTAAGTATATCTTCTATGTCAAACCCTAAGGTGATTGGTTCGTAGATATAAAAAAGTGCCACTGCGATAATAGTGGACACGATGGTGTACAGTCCTAGCTGTTTCCATCTTTGACGATGCATAGTGTCGCCTCTCTTTCTGGGTGTAGCAATTTTTGCCCATTTCATTTATAATACTTATTAGATACATACGTTGGTATGTCTATGTATTATTCTAACTGTTTCTAATAGGAAATGCAATTTTTTCATACAAGGTGTGGTGAAAGCCATACCTTTATTTTTGGTAGAAAGGAGTTTTCATGAATACCTACGATTTTAAACTGGATATTTTTGAAGGCCCTTTGGATCTTTTGTTGCATTTGATTGAAAAGAATCAGATTGATATATACGATATTCCTATTGTCCATATTACCTCACAATATATGGACATATTGAAAACTTGGAATCAATTTGATATTGCCTATAGTAGTGAGTTTTTAGTGATGGCAGCTACATTGCTACAGATTAAGTCACGCCTTTTGTTGCCGAAAGTCAATCATAAGGATGAAAGTGATGCAGATGATCCACGAGACGAATTGGTGAACCGATTGGTGGAGTTCAAGCGCATCAAAGAATTGACGGGGCTCTTAGAAGAACGTGTATCCGATGGTTCCTATGTATTCAATAGACCTGAAGAGCTTAGTCAAGTGGGATTAGATCTTGTGTGCACTGTAGAGTGGGATGCGCTAGTGGCTTGCTTTCAGAAAGTGCAGGAGCGATATAATCGACCTGAGGTAGAAGCTCCTAAGGTGATGATGGAACGAGAAGAATATACATTAGAACAAGGGATTGAAGATGTATTATTAGCGACAAGACATCAACAGGTGCCATGTGTCAATTTATTTGCTAAGGCACAGACAAAGGAAGAAAGTGTGGTAATATTTTTGGCCTTATTAGAGTTGATGAAACGTCAACTATTGCGGATTATTGTGGGCAATCACGATGTATATAGCGTGATTGTGGAAGGTATAGAAGAAGGAGATGCCCTGTGAGTAACATTGAATTTCAGCAGTTAGAGGCTGTTTTATTTGCAGCGGCTACCCCTTTAACGGTAGATACTTTAGCAGATATTTTTGAAGTCTATGTGCCAGAAGTGGAACGAGCGATTACAGGCTATGAAGAAAGTTTAATACAGGAACGACGAGGAATTCGTATTCGTAAAAGTGCATCTGGTATAGAGTTAGTGAGCGCTCAAGAATGCAGTGAATTTGTTACCAAAATTCGCCACAGAGATGAAAAGCTATCTGGAGCGGCTATGGAAACCTTAGCAGTCATAGCTTTCAAACAGCCGATTACAAAAGGTGAAGTGGAAGAATTTCGTGGTGTGAACTGTGAAAAAGTGTTAAAGCAATTATTGGCTCGTGACATGATTGTGGAGTTAGGACGAAAGGAAACTATAGGACGTCCTGTAATTTACGGAACATCGGATAATTTTTTAAGGACTGTGGGAGCCAATTCAATTGAAGAGTTGCAACAGTCTATGCCTCTTTCAGAGGGCTTATCCATAGACATAGAAGGAGAATAATATGGAATTAGAACGTTTGCAAAAATATATTGCCCGTTGTGGTGTGGCATCACGACGAAAAGCAGAAGAGTTGATTACTTCTGGCAAAGTACTTGTGAATGGTAAATACGTAAAAGAATTAGGGGCTAAGGTAAATCCTACGCGTGATCGCGTCAAAGTGGATGGACAATTGTTGGAGCCAGAGGCATTGGAATATTATATTTTCAACAAGCCAAAAGGGGTGATTACATCCATCACAGATCCGGAAGGACGTAAAACGGTAATGGATTATATTAACTCTGTAAAAGCTCGTATATATCCTGTAGGCCGATTAGATTACCATACAGAAGGATTATTGTTATTGACGAATGATGGAACGATGGCGCAAAACTTGGCGCATCCATCAAAAGGCGTGACAAAAACTTATGAGGTAAAAGTAAAAGATCGCGTGTTTGATGAACATTTGGAGCAGTTAGCAGTAGGTGTTAAGCTAGAAGATGGTATCACTGCACCTTGTGAAATTACAGATTATGGGTTCAATGGAAAAACAGGTCTTACCACGGTAGAAATTACGATCCATGAAGGCCGTAATCGCCAAGTACGTCGGATGTTTGAACATTTTGGGTATTCCATTCATAATTTGAAACGTATTAATTATGCAGGTTTAACGTTAAAAGGGCTGAAACGTGGAGCATTCCGCAAATTAACACGAGAAGAAGTAAAACAATTGCAGGCTATAAAATAAGGGTGAATATGAAACGAATTATTGTCATCGGTGGCGGTGCTGCAGGTCTTATGGCTGGCGTTCGAGCTGCACAATTAGGTGCCTCCGTGCGCATCATTGAAAAAATGAAAATGGTGGGCCTTAAAATGGGGATTACAGGCAAAGGACGCTGTAATGTGACCAATGCGGCTCCGATAGAGGATTTTATAAAGCAAACTCCGGGGAATGGAAAATTTTTGTATAGCGCCTATCAACAATGGACCAATGAAGATATGATTCATTTGCTTAATAGTTGGGGGGTGCCTACCAAGGTTGAGCGAGGAGGGCGTGTATTTCCAGAATCTGATAAAGCAACGGATGTACGCAATGCCTTTATAGATACGTATCGTAAATTAGGCGGGCAGCTTCATTTAGAAGAAACGGTAAAAGAGTTACGAGTACAAGAGGGTATTGTGACAGGCGTCATTACGGATAAGGGAACATACGATTGCGACGCAGCCATTATCGCTACAGGAGGCATGTCCTATCCATTGACTGGCTCTACGGGAGATGGCTATGAATTAGCCTCCTCTGTGGGACATTCCATAGTGGAACTTAGACCATCTTTAATCCCTTTGGAAACAAAAGAACATTGGGTGAAAGACTTAATGGGGCTAAGTTTAAAAAATGTAGAAGTTTCTATTATTGCCAAAAATAAAGTGCAAACAAAACAATTTGGAGAAATGTTATTTGCCCATTTTGGAGTGACAGGACCAATTATTTTATCGGCTTCCCATACAGTGACCAAACTATTAAAGAAAAAGGTAGACCCCATTACCATTGAAATTAATCTAAAACCAGCTTTGACTCGAGAGGTCTTAGATAAGCGTGTGCAGCGTGATTTTAGTGAATCTCAAAATAAGCAATTAGTGAATGTATTGAAAGGATTATTACCATCCAAGTTAATTCCCGTTATATGTGAACTAGCAACATTAGATGGAACGAAAGCTATTCATGATATTACAAAAGAAGAGCGCTTGCGACTGGTGGATACGATACAACATATGCGACTGACGGTACATAAGCCTCGCCCTATTGCGGAGGCTATTGTGACTGCTGGTGGTATTTCTGTAAAAGAAGTGGATCCCAAAACGATGCAATCTAAATTGGTGCATGGTTTATATATGGCTGGAGAAGTTTTGGATGTGGATGCCTTCACAGGGGGCTATAATCTGCAAGTTGCTTTTTCCACAGCCTACGTAGCTGCCACTCATGCAGCAGAAGGAGGAGTCTAATATGAATCGACGAATTTCTGTAGCCATTGATGGTCCTGCCGGTGCAGGTAAAAGTAGTATTTCTAAAGTAGTAGCCAAACAATTAGGCTATTTATACATCGATACAGGTGCTATGTATCGAGGTATTACATGGGCGTTGCTGAATGCAGGTATATCTATTGATGATGTAGAGGCAGTAGAAGCTGCCTTGTCTGAGATCCAACTGGAACTGCGTGTAGAAGAAACGGGGTTATCTGTATGGGTAAATGGAACAGATGTATCCCAAGATATTCGTACACAACATGTGACTAGTCATGTGTCTCAAGTAGCCGCACAAAAAGCAGTGCGTACTAAGTTAGTAGAGATGCAACGTCACATGGCAGCAGATGGCGGTGTAATTTTAGATGGTAGGGATATTGGTTCCGTTGTGTTACCGAATGCAGAATTAAAAGTCTATTTAACAGCATCGGTAGAGACCCGTGGGCATAGACGTTGGCTAGAGTTGAAGGATTCCGAGAATATCTCTTTAGAAGAGGTATGTCGCACCGTAGCAGAGCGAGATGCGATGGATATGAATCGAAAAGAATCTCCTCTTATATGTGTAGATGATGCTGTAATCGTAGAAACGGATCATCTCAGCATCGAAGAAACTGTTCAAACTCTAATCGACTTAATTCACAAAGCGGAATTAGGAGGGCATCATGGATAAATTTTCTGAATGCTTATGGCGTTCTGCGTTTACTGTCGTCTATGGATGGTGGTATAGAACAAAGGTATATGGCAAAGAAAATGTACCTAAAGAAGGGCCGGTCATCATTTCTCCTAACCATAAGAGTAATAATGATCCCCCTTTATGTGGTTTTGCGTTACCACGTCATGTGAACTTCATGGCGAAAGAGGAATTATTTAGAAATCCAATTTCTAAGTTTGTTTGTACGTGGCTAGGAGCCTTTCCTGTGCGACGAGGTGGAGTCGATAAATTAGCCATTCGTCATGCCATGAATTTATTGAAAGATAATTTAATGCTGGGTATTTTTCCAGAAGGAACACGACAAAAAGGTGATACCTTAGGGCGCTTTCACGATGGAGTGGCTTCGATGGCGTTGCGCACAGGCGTACCAGTAGTACCGGTAGCCATTGTAGGCAGTGATAAAATGATTCGAGGAGAAATGGCTGTTATTATTGGAAAACCGATTGCTGTAGAAAAAGCAAAAGCAACTGTAGAGGCTATTGCAGAAGTGAATCATGTGGTAAAAACAGCTATCCAAACGATGATTGATGATTATAAAGCAGGTAAGTATAAATAGGGGAATGCTATGTTTACAATACGATTAGCAGAAAATTGTGGCTTTTGCTACGGCGTAAAGCGTGCTGTTACGATGGCAGAAAAAGCAGCAGACTCAAAAGATGTGAGTTATACATTGGGACCTATTATCCATAACCCTCAAGTAGTAGGTCGACTAGAAGATAATGGTGTCTACGCTATTAATGAGTTGAGTGATGTAGAAGAAGGTACTGTTATTATTCGATCTCATGGGGTTGGTCCAGAAGTATATGAAGAGGCAGAATCACGTGGATTACCAGTCATAGATGCCACTTGTCCACATGTACAAAAAGCGCAACGAGATGCAAAGTCAGTTGTGGATGAAGGATTGACCTTAGTCATCTTGGGGGAGAAGAAACATCCAGAAGTAAAGAGTATTAATCTGTGGGCAGGTAATAAAGGTATTATCGTAGAAACAGAAGAAGATGCCAAAAATATTCAATTCGTGGAAAAAATTGGGGTTGTAGTACAAACCACCTTTTCACAATTTAAGTTTCAAAGTATAATAAAAATATTAGAACAAAAATCTAATGATCAAAAGATCTTCAAGACAATTTGCCAGGCTACTGAGGAACGCCAAAACTCTGCTGTAGCGTTGGCGAAAGAAGTGGATCTTATGATCGTGGTAGGTGGGAAGAACTCTGGCAACACGACTAGATTAGCAGAAGTATGTCGTGATGTAGGATGTACTACATACCACATAGAAACTGCTACTGAAATACAAATGACGTGGTTGAAGGACGTCACAACAGTAGGAGTCACGGCTGGTGCATCGACACCAGACTGGATAATTAAGGAGGTCATTCAGACGATGGAAAATTTTGCAGAATTATTTGCAGCATCAGAAGCGCAAGCAGAAGAATTTAAGAAAGGTAATGTGATTGAAGGGGAAGTTGTACAAATCGACGACGAACGTGCATATGTATCCTTTGGCTACAAAACAGAAGCACAATTAGAAAGAAAAGAAATGGCATACCCTACACCAGCTTCTGCTAAAGATGTATTAAAGGAAGGCGACAAAATCAAAGCTGTTATCCTTAACCACATCAAAGAAGATAGCCCTATTTATCTTTCTATCACTCGTTTGGCTAAAGATGAAGATTGGCAATATGTTATCGAAGCACAAGAAAAAGATGAGCCAATCATCTGTAAAGGTGTGGATGCAATTCCTGCAGGTTTAGTCGTAACTGTTAAGTCTTTACGTGGTTTTATTCCACTTTCCCAAGGTGACATTCACTTCGTGAAATCCCTTGATAACTTAGTAGGTACAGAATTTGAAGCTAAAGTACTTGAAGTTGAAGAAAAGAAAAACCGTTTGGTTCTTTCCCGTCGTGAAGTACTTGAAGTGGAACGCCAAGCTAAATTAAAAGAAGCGTTAGCTAATGTAGAAGTTGGCGGTACTTACAAAGGTACTGTTCGTAAAATCATGCCTTATGGCGCATTCGTTGATATCGGAGGAATCGAAGGTTTACTTCACATTTCCGACATCTCTTGGCAAAAAATTAAACGCGTTGAAGACGTGTTAGCAGTTGGTCAAGAAATCGACGTTAAATTACAATCTTTTGATGAAGAAAACAGTAAAATCTCTTTATCTTTAAAAGCATTATCCAAAAGCCCATGGGACGTTGCAGAAGAAACTATCCATGTAGGTGATGTAGTAACAGGTAAAGTAGTTCGCACAGTTCAATACGGTGCATTCGTTGCTATCAACGATGACATCCAAGGTTTACTTCACATCTCTCAAGTGACTAAACAACGTAATGCGAAAGTAGAAGATTACTTGAACCGCGGTCAAGAAGTAGAAGTAGAAGTAATTTCTTTCAACAAAGACGAAAAGAAATTAGGTTTAAAATTAACTGAGTTAATGGAACCAGTAGCAACTGAAGAAGAAGCTGAATAATTTCTACATAATAGAAGAACAGTAGGTCCAATGGACTTGCTGTTCTTTTTTTGCATTCGTTTATGTGTTACAATATAAGTTGATAAACTATGTGTTCTTACTCTTCCATTGGGGAAGTTGAAATATGAGGTGAAAGTATGTCAAAACCATTAGTTGCGGTCGTAGGGAGACCGAATGTAGGCAAGTCTACATTATTTAATGCCATTGTAAATAAGCGAATTTCTATTGTAGAAGATATTCCAGGAGTCACTCGAGATAGAATTTATTTCGATGCGGAGTGGTTACAACGAGAATTTACTATGATTGATACTGGTGGGATTGAGTTCATCACTGCGGAAAGTCATGAAATTCCTAAGATGATGCGTTTTCAAGCGCAATTAGCGATTGAAGAAGCTGATGTTATCTTATTCGTAGTAGATGGTAAGCAAGGCATTACCATTGCTGATGAAGAAGTGGCGAATTTATTACGCGCTAGTGGTAAGCCAGTGATTCTTGTGGTTAACAAAATCGATAGTGTAAACCAAGAGGCCAATATTTATGAGTTCTATAATTTAGGCATAGGTGATCCAATCGGTATATCTGCAAAAAACTTAATGAACTTAGGTGATTTACTAGATGATGTGGTGAAACATTTTCCGCCACAAAGTGCTAGTGAAGAAGATGAAGACACCATCCACGTAGCCTTGATTGGTCGTCCTAATGTAGGAAAATCATCTTTGACAAATGCTTTATTAGGACAAGAGCGTGTTATCGTCAGTGATGTGGCTGGTACAACACGGGATTCTATCGATACACATTGGAGTCATGATGGACAGGATTTTGTGTTAATTGATACTGCGGGTATGCGCCGTAAATCTCGTATTGATGTGCCGGTAGAACGTTACAGTATTGTTCGTTCTCTTCGTGCTATTGATCGCTCTGACATTGTAGTGCTAGTCTTGGATGCTACCGATGGGGTTACAGAACAAGATAAAAAAATCGTTGGTTATGCCCATGAATCTGGCAAAGGTTTAGTCATCGTTGTAAATAAATGGGACTTGATTGAAAAAGATGACAAGACCACATTACGGTTCACAGAAGATATTTATGATGAAATGGCATTCTTACGGTATGCGCCTATCTTGTTCGCGTCCGCTTTAACGAAACAACGTGTTCATCGCTTGGCGGAATTAATTAAATATGTATCTGAGCAACAACATATGCGTATTTCTACAAGCGTATTGAACCAACTATTATCGGATGCACAAACAGTCAACCCAGTACCATCTCGTGGTGGACGGATTCCAAAAATTTATTATATGACACAGGCAAGTGTAAAACCGCCTACTTTCATTTTATTTGTGAATGAACCAGAATTGATTCACTTTTCCTATATGCGTTTCTTGGAGAACCGTCTTCGTGAATCCTTTGGCTTTGAAGGCACTCCAATTCGATTAGTACTTCGTGGTAAGAAGGGAACTGATGAAGAATGATAACGATAGAAATTGTAATATTGATTTTGGTGGCTTATATAGTAGGGTCGATTCCAACGGGATTGATTATTGGAAAGTTATGTTTCCATACTGACGTACGCCAATATGGTAGTAAAAATATTGGTGCGACCAATACCTATCGAGTTCTGGGTATGAAAGCTGCTTTACCTGTGTTCTTAGGGGATGCAGGAAAAGGTGCTATCGGTGTCCTCTTGTTTTCACCAAATCCAGAGTGGATGATTGTCGGTGGATTATGTGCCATGATTGGTCATAATTGGTCTATGTTTCTTGGCTTTTCCGGTGGTAGAGGAGTGGCTACAGGATTGGGTGTGCTCATTGCATTGTCGCCGATAGCAGCGCTCATTTGCTTTGCTGTATGGGCAATTATCGTGAAGTTCACTTCTTATGTATCCTTAGGGTCTATCGTAGCAGCTACATTAGTACCTATCGTGATGTATTGTTTGTCTGAACCATTACCATATATTATCTTTGGTGCTATAGCGGCATTGTTTGTCATATTCCGGCATAGAGAAAACATTATGCGCCTTTTACAAGGAAAAGAGTTAGCTGTGAAACGTATTACAAAGGATGAGTAACTATGAAAATTGCAGTTATTGGATCTGGTAGTTGGGGTACTGCATTAGCTCTGAAAGGGATAGAGGCGGGTCACCAAGTGACCATGTATTGTCGAACGGAAGAGAAAGCAAATTACTTGCGTGAATATCGTATTAATTCATATTTGCCAGAAGTTGTACTACCTAACTCACTAGAGTTTCAACATTCTTATGAAGCTACCTTGGCAGAGGCAGAGGTGGTGTTATTAGTGACACCATCCAGTTATGTGCGGAGCACGTTACAAGAATTGAAACAATATTTAGAGCCATCTATGATTATTGTGGGTTGCTCTAAAGGGTTGGAAAAAGATAGTGAAAAGCGCTTATCTTTGGTCATTAAAGAAGAAGTTCAAAACTTAGTGAAAGCAATGGCTATTCTATCCGGTCCTAATCATGCAGAAGAAGTAGGACGCAATTTGCCAGCTGCCACAGTTGTGGCGAGCCAAAGCGAAGAGGCTATTTGCACTTTACAAAAAGCCCTAGGTGGACCAAGTTTTCGGGTGTATGGCAACACAGATGTCATCGGTGTTGAACTAGGGGGAGCTACGAAAAATATCATCGCTTTAGCAGCGGGGATTGCATATGGTATGGAATTGGGAGATAATCTATTGGCAGCCTTATTAACTCGTGGTCTTCATGAAATGACTAAATTTGGTGTTGCCATGGGTGCGAAGGCGGAAACCTATGCGGGGCTTTCAGGCATGGGAGATTTAATTGCAACGTGTATGAGTCCTCATAGTCGAAATCGTCGAGCAGGTCAAAAATTAGCCGATGGAGAGACCATGGAAGATATTATCAACCACTCTCAAATGGTAGTGGAAGGATTTTTTGCAGTTCGTATCATTTATGATCTGGCTAAGGCAAAAAAAATCGATATGCCTATCACCAATGCTCTGTATGAGGTGTTATATCACCAAGTTCCTCCTGCAGAAGTGCTCATGCAGTTGATGATGCGTGATGTAAAACAAGAAGTTTGCAGTGAATCATAAACTATGAGGAAGATTTCATAAAAAATCTATTGTACCCCATAGTAAAATCATGTAGAATATACAAGTACAGGTAGTAAAATCTATGAGAATTATTTCAGGGACAGCCAAAGGGCATACTATACAGGCTCCGAAAGGTATGGATACTAGACCTACGCAAGATCGAGTGCGTGAGAGCATTTGTAATGTTATACAAAGTCGTAGAGGCTTTTTTGAGACGCACGTGCTAGATCTGTTTTCGGGGACAGGTGCGTTAGCCATTGAATCGTTAAGTCGTGGAGCTAGTCATGCGATTGCGGTAGATACACGTACTGATGCATGTATTAGAAAAAATGCACAACATTGTAAGGTAGAAGACAGATTGGAAATTATGAAATGCACCATGGAGTCGGCACTTTCACGGTTACAAGGGAAACAGTTCCAACTGATATTTTCTGATCCCCCTTATGAAAAAGGATATGTCCAAAAAACATTGGATTTAGTGGAAGAGTTACAATTACTTACCGAAGATGGCTTTTTAATTTTAGAACGCCATAAGAATGAAATATTAGAATTATTGCCCAACTGGGTGCTTGTGAAAGCGTTATCCTTTGGGTATACTCGCGTTGACATTCTGTGTCGGGAACCGTAGAAAGGGGCTTATATCGTGAGAATTGGGGTTTGTCCAGGTAGTTTTGATCCCGTTACAAATGGACATATAGATATATTTGAGCGCGCTAGCAAATTAGTAGACAAGCTAATAGTAGTGATTTTAGAAAATCCGAATAAAAAGTACTTATTTACATTGGATGAGCGAGCAGAGTTAATTCGTCAATCTGTGTCACATATTCCTAATGTAGAAGTGGATTTTGGGGCTGGTTTGCTGAATGAGTATGTAAAATCAAGAGATAGTCATATTATCATTCGTGGTCTTCGTGCACTGAGCGATTTTGAATACGAGTTTCAACGCGCTTTATTTTCCAAATATTTAGATGACGAGATTGAAACTGTATTTATTATGACTAATAATAAATATGCTTTTGTAAGCTCCACGGGTATACGGGAATTAGCCAAGTTCGGTGGTAAATTAGAAGGTTTAGTACCGGATGTTGTGAAACAAGCGCTAGAAGATAAATTTAAAACAGTACAAGAAAAATAGGAGGACGCCATGAGAACAGAAAAATTATTAGAAGAATTGGAAAACTTGGTTGTTACTAGTAACAATATGATTATGACAAATAAAAAATTAATTGAAGAAGAAGAAATTATGCGTATCATAGATGCGTTGACAGAATCTTTGCCACTTGAATTAGAAGAATCTCGTCGTATTGTTGCAGAACGTGATCGTATCGTAGCGGAAGGTCAAAAACAAGCAGATGCATTGATTGAACAAGCGAAAGAATATATTCAAAAACTGACAGAAGAAAGTGAATTGGTAAAACAAGCACAAGAACATGCAAATCATATTATTGCAGAAGCTAATAAATCTTCTGAAGAACTTAAAAATAGTTCTATTCAATATGCTAGTGATGTGTTCAAATACGTGGAATCTAATCTAGAACGTACTTTAGAAGCATTGCAAGAAAACCGTCAAACATTATATAAATAATTACATTGGGACTGTAACGAATCTGCTTTGTTACAGTCTCTTTTATCGTGTAATTCCTTTTGTATGTATCATGGTGGGATATTGCTTAATATTTTTTATGTATTGGAAGTATTATGTTTGTTATGATTTGCATTCACTACCATGTGCCTGTGAAAATAAGAGACAACTACTATAGTTGAAAACTTTGAAAGAAAATAAAAGGAGTTTTTGTAATTACGTCGAATACTAATACTATCAGTTTCATGTAATACTAAGAGGAGGTATACTATGAATTTTGAAATTCGTAATGGCCACGAGTATATTGATGAAGTAAAAGATTTATTTGTAGAGTATGTACGTTCCTTAGGTGTTTCCGCTAATGTAAGAGAGTTTCATGGTTTGGAAGACAAATATAAAGGTGAAGGTGAAGCCTTGTATATTGCCTTTATTGATAACAAACCAGCAGGCTGTGTTGCGTTGCGGTATGTTGACAGTAAAACAGCAGCTATGAAACGGTTGTATGTGCGTCCTGCGTTTAGACACAGTTCTTTAGGCACAAATATGGCTAAAATGGTAGTCGAAGATGCTCGTGAATTTGGGTATAAAACATTGCTTTTAGATAGTTTACCTAGCATGGAAAATGCAAAAGAACTATACACCAATTTAGGGTTTAAAAAATTAGATGGTACAAGGAAACCAGTTAAAACTGTGGTTCATTTGTCATTGCCTTTGTAGAGGGCAAGGCGTAATGGACGTACGGCCCATCATATATGTGAAAAGCTGTAACAAATTATATGTCATATAATTTGATTACAGCTTTTTTCATAGATAGACGGTCTTGAACTTTCATAGATAAAAATATAGATGTATTACTTAGTGAGATACTGTATAATAGGGTAGTATAAAGAATCTGTTTATTAAATTAGTTCTATAGGAAGGTGAGACCTTTGAAAGGTAAGCATATTGTAGTAGGCGTAACAGCAGGCATTGCAGCCTATAAAGCGGTAGATTTAGTAAGTCGTTTATATAAAGCAGGAGCTGAAGTAAAAGTGGTGATGACGAGAAATGCCACTAAATTTGTGAGTCCCCTTGTGTTTGGCGAAATTAGTAAACATAAAGTAGCTGTAGACATGTTTGAAAATGTACAGGATTGGAATGTAGAGCATATTGCCTATGCAACCTGGGCAGATGCGTATGTGGTAGCTCCAGCTACAGCTAATATGATTGCGAAGATGGCGCATGGTATTGCTGACGATATGTTATCTACACAATTATTGGCGACCACTGCTCCGGTATTTGTATGTCCCGCTATGAATAGCAATATGTATGCCCATCCATCTGTACAAGAAAATTTAGCTACCTTGCGTAGTAGAGATATTCATGTGTTAGAGCCTGATAGTGGTCTTTTAGCGTGTGGCGTAGAAGGAAAAGGTCGTCTACCAGATCCACAAAAAATTATGGACTGGGTGGACTTTCATCTAGGGAAAACAGAACTATTAGAAGGTAAAACTGTTATTATCAGCGCTGGTGGTACGCAAGAGGCTATCGATCCAGTTCGATATATTACGAATCGGTCCAGTGGGAAAATGGGGTATGCAGTGGCATTAAAAGCAGCCCAAGCAGGAGCTAAGACAATCTTAGTATCAGCCCCAACAAATCTTGCAGTACCGATGGGGGTAGAACGGATTATTGTACGATCTGCGACAGAAATGAAAGAGATCATCGATAGTTATTATGAAAGTGTAGATGCTGTCATTATGGCGGCAGCCGTAGCGGATTATCGCGTAGCTGAAGTGGCAGATAACAAGATAAAAAAACAAGAAACGATGACTGTAGAGTTGGTAAAAAATCCAGATATTCTAGCAAGTTTAGGAGAACGTAAAACGCATCAAAAATTGATTGGTTTTGCTGCAGAAACGCAAGATGTCATCGGCTATGGAAAAGAAAAAGTACGCAAAAAAAACTTGGATATGTTGGTAGCTAATGATGTAAGTAAATCAAATGCCGGATTTGATGTAGATACAAATGAAGTGACATTTATCTACCCTGGAGATCAGATTGTAAATTTACCAAATATGTCAAAACTTGATGTGGCAGAACGTATCATCCAAGCCTTGGCAGACCTATAAATCTATGCTATAATACATCATAGTGATTTTAAACTAAGTATTATATGTATGATACAAGTCTCATCAAGAGTAGTGGAGGGAAAGGCCCTTTGAAGCTACAGCAACCATTCCTTAGGGAAGAGGTGCTAAATCCAACGATCTTTGATCGGAAGATGGGGATATGATTCCTCATCTTGGGATGAGGAATTTTTTTATTGGAGGTTTATTCATGGCAGAAAAACATGTATTTTTCACTTCTGAATCTGTAACAGAAGGTCATCCAGACAAAATTGCTGACCAAATTTCAGATGCTGTATTGGATGCTATTTTAGAAAAAGATCCAACAGCACACGTTGCCTGTGAAACATTAGTAACGACAGGTCAAGTTCATGTAGTAGGTGAAATTACTACAAAAACGTATGTAGATATTCCTCATATTGTTCGTGATACAATTCGTGAAATTGGCTATACTCGTGCAAAATTCGGTTTTGATGCTGATACTTGTGGCGTTAATGTAGCGATTGACGAACAATCTGCAGACATCGCAATGGGTGTAGATGAAGCGTTAGAATCTCGTGAAGGTGGTAGTGATGCATTCGATAAAATCGGTGCTGGTGACCAAGGTATGATGTTCGGTTTCGCATCCAATGAAACTGAAGAATTAATGCCTATGCCTATTAGCCTAGCTCATCGTTTATCCCGTCAATTAACAAAAGTTCGTAAAGATGGTACTTTGGATTACCTTCGTCCAGATGGTAAAACACAAGTAACAGTAGAGTATGTTGATGGTAAACCAAAACGTATTGAAACTATCGTTATTTCTACGCAACATGGTCCAGAAGTAACATTGGAACAAATTCAAGCAGATATTAAAAAATATGTTATTGACCCAGTACTTCCAGAAGGCTTCATCGATGAAAATACTAAATACTTCATCAACCCAACTGGTCGTTTCGTAATCGGTGGCCCACAAGGGGATGCTGGCTTGACTGGACGTAAAATTATCGTAGATACTTACGGCGGTATGGCTCGTCATGGCGGCGGAGCTTTCTCCGGTAAAGATCCTACAAAAGTTGACCGTTCTGCAGCGTATGCAGCTCGTTATGTAGCTAAAAATATCGTAGCAGCTGGTCTTGCTGATAAATGTGAAGTACAAGTTGCCTATGCGATTGGTGTAGCAAAACCTGTATCCATCATGGTGGAAACATTTGGTACTGCAAAAATTGAAGAAGAAAAAATCTCTGCATTAGTAAGCAAACATTTTGATCTTCGTCCAGCAGGCATCATCGAAATGTTAGACTTGTTGAAACCACATTACAAAAAAACTGCTGCCTATGGTCATTTCGGTCGTACAGATGTAGACCTTCCATGGGAACGTACAGATAAAGCAGAAGCACTTCGTAAAGAAGCTGGCTTATAATAGGTAAACTATTTACACTTTGCTTTTGAGTGATATATAGAGGATAGAGACATATGTCTCCGTCCTCTATTTTTGTTATCCCAGTGGGTATGTATATACATGATTGCAACTCAGGTTGTCATATATATTTGTCAGAAGAAGGTGAAGTAAGTCTACCAACTAATTTTGTTCTATAACCCTGTATGACATGTGAATGTGCAGAACTAAGGTATGAAATAGTATGAATCATAGGTGTAAACGTGGTATAATGGAGAGTGTTTAGTCAGGAGGTTATGATGCGTTTAGGTGAAATTATTATTAATCGTCCTGCGAAACAATTGAATAAACCTTTTACCTATGAAATACCTGATTCATTTGGTGATGTACCTATTGGAACTCGTGTGGCAGTTCCCTTAGGAGCTTCCAAAGAAGAAGGGATTCTTGTAGGTTATAGTGACATAGAAAATCCATCATTTGTGATCAAAGCTATATTAGGGGTGTTAGATCCAACGCCATGGTTTTCATCGGAAATGCTGAGCACGGCACGTAAGCTGAGTGAGTATTATTTATGTACCTTTGCAGAGGCATTAAGTTTATTTACTGTGGATAAAAGTAAATTAAAATCCTATGATCGACCTAAAATTGAATGGCTTGTGCCTAAGGATTCCTTTCATGTAGAATTATTTTCAGTGAAAAAACGAAAGCAGCGTTTGTTAGCGGAATACTTATTAGAGCATGGACCGACTTCGGTAAGTGACTTGCGTTTGGCGGGGTTTAGTGTACCTGTCATTAAGCAAGTAAAAGAATCTTCTCATATCGATGTAGAATGGCGGTATGCCATGACAAAAACGCGGTATGATGAAGTTGCAGATAGTGTAGACATTCCTTTAACAGAGGCGCAACAGTCTGTATACGAACCGATTCAAGAATGTATTGCTAATCATCGAAGTAAAGCTTTTTTGTTACATGGTGTAACGGGCAGTGGAAAAACGCAAGTGTATCTAAAAGCTGCAGAGGAAACGATTCGTCAAGATAAGATTGCCATTATTCTAGTTCCAGAAATTGCTTTAACAACACAAATTGTGAGGCGATTTGTAGAACAGTTTGGTCAAGAAGTTGTGGTGTTTCATAGTCAGTTAACTAAATCGGAACGCTACAACAACTGGGAACGCTTACGCCGAAAAGATAGCCATATTATCATTGGTGCACGTTCTGCCGTGTTTGCGCCTACAGAAGATATTGGCCTTATTGTAGTAGATGAAGAACATGACACATCTTATAAGCAACAAGATATGACTCGATACGATGCACGGATGGTGGCTAGATGGCGCAGTGAAAGCCATCAATGTCCGATTATTTTTGGAACAGCCACACCGTCTGTACAGGCCTATTACTTAGCTAACCAAGGTATCTATGAATTACTCTATTTAGAGCATCGTATTTTTCATCAACCCATGCCTAAGGTAACGGTTGTGGATATGAAAGAAGAAATGTTCTATGGGAATTACTCTGTATTTTCTGTGGCATTAGATACGTTAATCCAGGAAACGCTACAGAAGCGAGAGCAAATGATTCTCTTGCTGAACCGTCGAGGTCATAGCACATTTGTGATGTGTCGTGATTGTGGTAAACCTATCCAATGTCCACATTGTGATATATCCATGGTATATCATCAAGCTGGGCAGGATTTGCGTTGCCATTACTGTGATCATCATGAAAAAGTGCCTCAAATTTGTCCTCATTGTGGTAGCCGTAAGATTAAATTCTTTGGTACAGGCACACAAAAGGTAGAAGAAGAATTAGCAAAACGCTTTCCACAAGCTAGAATTGCTCGATTAGACCAAGATACGACATCTAAAAAAGGTGAATCACAGCGCATTTTGGAAGCCTTTGGGGCTGGTCAATATGATATTTTATTGGGCACTCAAATGGTGGCAAAAGGGCATGATTTTTCAAATGTTACCGCAGTAGGAATTATTACAGCTGATTCTGTATTGCACATTCCTGTGTATACGGCCTCTGAAAGAACGTTTAATTTGTTAACACAAGCGGCTGGTCGTGCTGGTCGTGGTGATAAACCAGGGAAAGTAGTAGTACAAACGTATAGCCCTGAACATTACGCTATTCAGCACAGTACACACCATGATTATATTAGCTTTTATGAAGAAGAAATTGAGGCTCGAAAAGCCTTGTTGTATCCGCCAATTGGTGAAATGATACAAATTACCTTATTAGATGAAAAGCTTTCAGTAGTACGAACAAGAGCGACAGAATTAGCCAACACTTTGCGCCAGGCTAGTGAAGGTCAGCGCATTGATATACTAGGGCCCTATGAAAATGG
>CAUUEA010000004.1:0-73827 GCA_963544145.1 uncultured Veillonella sp. | reverse complement strand
AGGAATTTAAAGAAAATGCCATGAAAAATCCAAAATTTCAAAGAGAAGATGGAGATTGGATAAACTTTAAAATTCCTAATACAGATTTATCAATTCCTATGATTCAGTCTGGTTTTGGAGATGGACAGTATCCTGTATATTTTGGGTATGATGAAAAGGGAAATCTTTGTGATATTGTATTAGAGTATATACCGATAAATTAATTTCAAAGGAGGATACATGAACTATTTATTGCAGTGTAAATGTCAATATAAGAATGTACAATTTTGACGATTTATGATTATAATAATTTATGAAACATAGTGATTCAAATTTTTACAATTTTCACTTGCATTTCTATGCTGGAAGCTTTGGGCTATGACATAGAGATAATATATGTAAAAAGAAATGAAAAATAGAATGTTATGTGTAAGAGAGGATTCCCACTGATGAACAAAGAAATAACGAATAACGAATTTAATTCATTAAAAGAAGATGAGAAAAACAATATACATTCTGACTATGCTAACGAAGAAGATTCTGCATCGGAAGAGGAACCTGTAGGCTTATTTTGTGGAAGTGTTTTACTTTCAGAAGATGTATGGGATAAAGAAAAATTAATCAGCGATTTAAAAGCGGATTGGGAAATTGAATTATCAAAAGAAGATACAAGAGATGAAGATACAATCGTTACCGAACTTAATAAATGTAGAATTATAATCACTAAATTCCCTGCACCTGTACCAAATGAAGAAGCTGAAATAAACGCTGAAAATAATTGGATGTGGGAAGAGGCTGTAGATGTCACAAAGACCCATAAGGCTCACATTTTTGTAGCTACTTTGGGGGATGAAGAAGATTTAATATCAAGGGGCATACTTTATACGAAAATCATGGCTACTTGCTGCAAGCAAGAAAACGCCATTGGCGTATTCACATGTGGTGTAGTATTTGAGCCTAGTTATTATATGCAATCTGCTGAGATGATTAGAGATGGGGAGCTTCCAATTTTTACCTGGGTATGGTTCGGCTTATATAGGACTGAAAATGGGCTATCTACCTACACTTACGGAATGAAAGCTTTTGGAAAATTAGAACTTGAAATCTTAGATGTCGATGAAGAAGTAGGAAAATTGCTATCGTTTATATCTGCAATTTCATCATATGTATTGCAAGATGATGTGGAATTAAAGGATGGAGAAACAATAGGACTTTCTAAAGATGATATGCATCAAATCACATGGAGTAAAGGCGTTGCTCTCCCTGATCAGGACACACTAAAAATTTCTTATGAAAAGAAGAAAAAGAAGTCTTGGTGGAAGATATAAAGAGGGATTTACTATAAAAACTGAATTTATTAAATTATAAAATATGTGACTATTCAGTTAGAAGGTAAACGACCTGAACCATATATAGAATGGTTAGATGCTTAATAAAACTTTATATTACAATGTTCAAATTCGTTATAGACTTAACCATATATAAATTAGGAGATGGGAATGTGGCAACTACAATAGAGGTAAATAAAAGTAGTGTTAAAGAGTTATTAATGACGGGAATAAAAGAAAAATTCTTAATACCTGAATATCAAAGACCTTATGCTTGGACTGATGATCAAGTTTTAACACTCTTTTCAGATTTAGTGGAATACACAAATAATCAAAATGAATCATCATATTTTTTAGGGTGTATTGTTTCTTTTAGTAATGAAAATAAAGAGCAAGAAATAATAGATGGACAGCAACGAATAACTACATTATTTTTGTTATTGAGAGCAATTCATAGAAAACTTCAAAAAATGAGTGATAGTAAGGAAAAGGATAATTTTATTAGACAGATTGAGCCAGCAATCTGGAAAATAGATGAATTAACAAGCGTTGCTGACTATAGTTCAGTTCTTATTGAGTCAAAGGTACTAGAAGTAGAATATAATCAAATTCTAGAAAATATTTTAAAAACTGGAGAAGCTGAGGAGAAAAGTAAGGATAGATATTCGCAAAATTACAATTTACTAATAAAATTATTAGATGAATATGCAAATAATGAACCTTTAAATTTCTATAGATTCACAAATAATGTATTAAATAAGACAATTGTATTACCGATTAAAGCTGACACTCAAGAAACCGCATTAACAATATTCTCTACTTTAAATGATAGAGGACTACCTTTATCAGATGCTGATATTTTCAAAGCCCAAATATATAATAAACTTAATGAAGAGAAAAAAACAGAATTTGTGGAAAAATGGAAAAGGCTTACATTAAGATCAGAAAATGCAGGTGAAAGTATCCAAAAGTTGTTTTACTATTACATGTTTTACTTGAGGGCTATGGAGAATGATAAAATAACAACTACCCCTGGACTTAGAAAATATTTTGCACAAGATAGCTTTTCTAGACTTTTTGAGGATAGTTTATTACAAAATCTTAATGATATTCTAGAATTTTGGGAGGTTGTTAATTGTAGAGAATCAAAAGAAGCAACATGGACAACAAATTTTTCTATATTAAGTATTTTAGATATTCTTAACTCATACCCTAACGAATTTTGGAAATATCCAGTAATAATTTACTATTTAAAAAATAAGAATAGAGAAAAATTCGAAGAACTATTTTTGACTTTTTTAAGAAAATTATTTATAAATTTGTTTAAAGTGTATCTAGTATCTCCAACAATTAACTCAGTTAAAACAAGTATTTTGAACTTAAATTCGTCTATTTTACATGATGGAGAGTTAAAATTTGAATTCAGAAATGTAACAGAGGATGAGTTGCAAAATGGTATAAAACATCTACATAGAAATGCAGTTAGAATGTTGCTAAAATTACTTGCGTATAATATAGAAGAACAAAAAGAATTATTACCTTATAATTGGGAGATTGAACATATATTACCAGTAAAATGGCAGCAAAGTTTTTTCAAGTTAAATAAAGATGAAGTAAATGAATTAATAGAGACAATTGGCAATAAAATTCCTTTTGAAAAGAGATTAAATATTATTGCAAGTAATGGATACTTTTCAAAAAAACAAGAACAGTATGCAAAATCTAATATAGAAATTACTAAACTAATGAGTAATAGTAATATAAAAGATTGGAAATTAGAAGAAATTAGAGAGCGCAATATAAGAATTATTGATGAAGTGCTCGAAACATTTAAATCATGGAATAAAAGTTTAAGTGATAAGAATGAATTATCAACTGAAGAAATAGAGGCTATTAAGCTAATCAAAGAGAAGAACTTGCAGAAATATTTATAGTTTATCTTGGTGGATATTATGAGTTAATTTTACAATTTCCCTCTTGCATAAAAACTTTCTTTTATGATAGAATAATACTGTTAATTTGAGATGGTCCTCTGCTTATAAGGTGTAAGTAACGAACGTCTGCAAAATAGGAGGAAAAAATCGTGAATATTATTGATGTATTAGAAAAAGAACAGCTTCGCTCTGACATTCCTGAGTTCCGGGCTGGTGATACTGTAAAAGTGCACGTAAAAGTTGTGGAAGGTAGCCGTGAACGTATTCAGGTTTTCGAAGGCTTGGTAATCAACCGTCAAGGTGGTTCCGTTCGTGAAACTTTCACAGTTCGTCGTATCGCTTCTGGCGTTGGTGTTGAACGTGTATTCCCACTTCACAGCCCACGTCTAGCAAAAATCGAAGTAACTCGTCGCGGTATCGTTCGTCGTGCTAAATTGTACTACTTACGTAGCCTTACTGGTAAAGCTGCTCGTATTCGCGAAAAACGCTAATTTAAAAGGGTTAGCCATGAGACGTAAGTCTATGGCTAGCCTTTTTTTATTTCCTGTAAAAATTCCCTTATGTATATGATTGATATAATAGACGAATAGGTGAAGTATGAGTCAAGAAATTTTTCCCGTAGTCCAGTGGTTCCCAGGCCATATGGCAAAAGCTACTCGTATGATTACGGAGCATAAAAAGAAAGTAGATGTGGTTATCGAATTATTAGATGCACGTATTCCTCGAAGTAGTGCCAACCCGGTGATCCGTGAATTGATTGGGGATAAGCCACATGTAGTGATTTTAAATAAATGCGATTTAGCAAATCCGAAAGCTACAAAAGAATGGATTGAATTTTTCAAAAGTGAAGGCATTCATGCCATTGCTATTGATTCTAAAAATGGCAAAGGTAATAAACAGTTGGTGAAAACGGTGGAATCCTTAGCGCAACCGATTATTGATCGATGGCTAAAAAAAGGTATTAAAGGTCGTACTGTGCGCACTATGATTTTAGGAATACCAAATGTAGGCAAATCTACATTGATTAATAAATTGGCTGGCTCTGCAGCGACACGCACAGCCAATAAACCAGGTCACACACGAGGTCAACAATGGGTTAAAGTTGGTAAAAATCTAGAACTCTTGGATACACCAGGTGTTTTGTGGCCTAAGTTTGAAGACCAACGAGCGGCTGCACGATTAGCGATGACAGGTGCTATTTCTGACGATGTATATGATTTAGACTCTGTTATTAAACAATTGTTGGCATACCTAGAAGAACATGAACCTACATTATTACATGAACGCTATAAATTGACAGAAGAGGAGTGTACCTCCATAGATACCATGTTAGAGGCGATTGGTCGTCGTCGTGGTTGTCTGGTAAGCGGTGGTATCGTAGATTATGACAAGGTGCGCCGTGTGATTTTGACAGATTACCGCAATAACAAATTAGGATACATTACCTTTGATGGCGTCGATGAGGAACCGTACTATGTTGACGAAGAATGACTTTCATCAACTGAAAGTAAAAGAAATTAAGGAACTATTGCAAGGAGAATGTCCGTTTGACTATGTACAATGGGCATTAGAAGATTCTCGTGAATCTGTGAAGAATGCTGCTGGCGTATATTTGCGTAAGCAGAAAAAGGTGTTAGAAGAACAACAGCGATTGGAAGCGATGTACACCTATGAAGATAGTTTTTATGAAGAAGATAAATATCTAGTAGCTGGTGTAGATGAAGTGGGTAGAGGTCCCATTGCAGGTCCTGTGACAGTAGCAGCGGTCATTTTACCACCTCATTGTAAGCTAATAGGGTTGAATGATTCTAAAAAATTAACGCCTGAAAAACGAGATGCTTTGTTTGATCAAATTATGGAGGTCGCAGTAGCGGTACACTGTGTGTCCTATGAGGCAGAAGTTATTGATAAGCTCAATATTTATGAGGCCACACGACAAGCTATGTATGAAGCGATACGGAACTTACCAGTCCAAGCAGAAGCTGTACTATCTGATGCGATGAAACTCCCTGAATTAGAGGTGCCAGTTGAATCACTTATTAAAGGTGATGCTAAAAGTGCGTCTATTGCGGCTGCTTCTATTGTAGCGAAAGTAACCCGGGACCGCTTCATGGAATCGATGGACAAAGAATATCCAGGGTTTGGATTTGCTATCCATAAAGGGTATTATACAGATGTACATAAGCAGGCTATCAAAGACTTAGGGATTACACCGTTACATCGGCATAGCTTTGAACCTATCAAATCGATTGTGGCAGGAAAACCAGTGGAAGAGATTTAATAAAAAGGAATATAGCCCTTATGGGGAGTAGCGGAATGTTGACATATAATTCACATTCCGCTTTTTTGTATGCTTTATATCGAACGATATAGATGGATTGTAACACTGTTAGTACCACATACTCCTAACAGTGTGGTTTGCACGGTTTACATTCTTTCATAATGAAAGTAAGGTAGAGCTAAGGAGGTGTTTATGAACCATATTGAATTAGGAAGATACGGAGAAGACCTAGCTGCGAACTATTTAAAAAGCCAAGGGTATACTGTATTGGACAGAAACATACGCTATCGATTTGGGGAAGTAGATATTATTGCTAAAAAAGAGAATATGCTTATTGTAATAGAAGTGAAAACGAGACGGACCCAAACTTATGGAATGCCCTGCGAGGCGGTACATTGGAAAAAGAAACAACATATACGCCATGTTATATCTATGTTTTTAGCGACCCGTGATATAGAGTATGAATCTATACGATTTGATGTTATAGAAGTATATGTACCTCAAGAGGGAGATCCTGAGTTACGCCATATGAAAGCGTGTAATTTGTAGATTGGAGGAGTACTATGTATGCAAAAACCTATGGAGTGTGCGTGAGTGGTATTGATGGCTATGTAGTGACCGTAGAAGTAGATATTAGTCCTGGGTTACCAAGTTTTGATATTGTTGGCTTACCAGCGACCTCTGTGAAAGAGGCAAAAGAACGGGTCCGATCGGCTATTAAGAATGGAGGCTTTGAGTTTCCTATGAAGCGCATCGTGGTCAATCTAGCGCCTGCACATATTCGCAAGGATGGTTCATCTTTAGATCTAGCCATTGCTATGGGAATTTTAGCGGCCCAACAAGAGGGAAAGCATAAGAAAAAACAGTCTATACCATGGAATCGCCATGTATTTATAGGAGAACTATCTTTGGATGGTTCACTGCAACCAGTTATGGGCATGTTATCTATGGTGATGGGAGTGACAAATCAGGAATTAGGAGAGGAACATAGTTATGGTTCTACAGTAGAAGATATTATTGTGCCTATAGGAAATGATGAAGAAGCTAGTAGTGGCTCTTCTATGGCAGTGTATGGTTTGTCTGCGTTATCTGAAGTTGTGGACCTAGTAACGAATCCTGACAAGAAAGAAACCTTGCGAGTACAACCATCCAGGGAGCCATCAAAACATAAGATAGAAGTATTAGACCTACGAGATGTAAAAGGGCAAGTAATGGCGAAACGAGCCTTAGAAATAGCAGCTGCTGGTGGTCATCATTTGTTAATGACAGGACCTCCAGGTTCGGGAAAAACGATGTTGGCCAAGAGATTGCCGTTTTTATTGCCGTCTCTTTCACGAGAGGAACAACTAGAGGTAAGCCGCATTTATAGTGTAATGGGTTTATTAAAAAGTGGTCGATTAATGGAACAACGACCTTTTCGCAGTCCGCATCATACAAGTACATTAGTGGCTATGGCGGGAGGAGGACAACCTCCTAAACCAGGTGAAATTACCTTAGCTCATAAAGGCGTTTTATTTTTGGATGAAGCACCAGAATTTCGTAGGCCCGTCATCGAGGTTTTGAGACAGCCTTTAGAAGAACGACAAGTCCACATTGCACGGATTGGAATGGCAACTACTTATCCCAGTGATTGTATTGTGGTTATGGCTATGAATCCATGTCCATGTGGGTGGTTTGGAACGGAAGAAGATCATCGATGTACTTGTACAGCTACGCAAATTCAAAGATATCAACGAGTCTTATCTGGTCCTATCTTGGACAGAATGGATCTATTAGTACCTGTAGAAAGACCTACTTTAACGGAGATATATGCACCTAAGGGCGAAGTTAGTACAGAAGAAGTACGGAATCGTGTTATCCGTGCTAGAGCTATGCAGACTGAACGATACAAAGGGACGAATATAGGTGTTAATTCGCATTTGTGCCATAGTGATATAGAAACCTATGGGAAACTTTCAGAGTCAGCTAAAGGTGTATTGGATTCAGCATTTACTACATTGCATTTAAGTTTACGTAGCTATGATCGCATCATTAAAGTGGCAAGAACGATTGCTGATTTAGCAGAATCTGGGGAGATTTTAACAGAGCATGTAGCAGAAGCATTAAGTTATCGGCAAGTACAGGAGGGATTGTAAATGAAAGATGAAATCTATGCGAGTGCTCTCCAACATGTAGTAGGATTGGGAAATGCGAGTTTAGGTAATTTATTTACCTATTATGAAAGTGCTAAAGAAGCTTGGCACCATATAATACATCATAGTGTGGAACCATCCTTAGGGTGTAAATATGAATTATTTGACGAAATTCGCCGTCCTATCAATGAAAGTTTTCTATTACAATTAGAAGATGATTTAGAACACTGTCATATGGAAGTGATTACTTGGGAATCTCCTTACTATCCAAAATCTTTGTTGGAGATTTATAATAGTCCCCGTGTTTTGTATGGACGTGGAAATATAGAAGTGTTGCAGCATATAGATCGTTCTTTGGCAATGGTGGGTGCTAGAAAATGCTCTACCTATGGTGTACAGGTAGCTAGGCACTTTGGACGTGCTTTGTCTAATTTAGGCATTATCGTTGTCAGCGGAGGTGCCATGGGTATCGACCGAGCTAGCCATGAAGGAGCCCTACAAGGACACACTCCAACGATTGCTGTCATGGGCTGTGGATTAAATGTAACCTATCCAAGAACAAATCGAAATTTATTTTTAGAAATCTTAGAAAAAGATGGATTGCTCTTGTCAGAATATGGACCGCATATGCAAGCTAAGAGTCATCACTTTCCTTCTCGAAATCGAATCATTAGCGGTATGACGAGAGGTACCATTGTGGTGGAGGCAAAAGCTAGTAGTGGCTCTTTGATTACTGCTGATATGGCGATTAATGAGGGGAGAGATGTATTTACTATACCTGGTAATGTATTGACACATACTTGTGATGGAAATCATTGGCTTATTCAACAAGGAGCTACCGTATTAACAGATCCAGAACAAGTATTGCATGAATATGGTTGGCAAAAAGTCGCAAAGTATAGTAACATGAATAGTGAAAAAGTAAACAGCCTGAATGAAGAGGAACAATGTGTGTTACAGGCTATGAATCCTGGTGGAAATACGACGATCGAAGAATTAGTACATACCACACAATTGTCTTTATCTAATCTTCATACATTGCTGTTACAATTAGAACTAAAGCAAATGATTACACATACCCCTCAGGGGTATGTATTACATACTTAGAGGAGGAAGATTTTTGGCCATTACTAGATCCTTCGTTACAGGGGAGAAGAAAAAAGACAAAGATACAAAAGAAGTTGCCAAAACAAGCGCCAAAGCACCAGAGTCTAGACCTTTGGTCATGCGTCCGGAACCGATTGAAATAGAGCATAAACGTACGTTCAATCCAGATGGAAAAACTTTAATCATCGTGGAATCACCAGCAAAGTCAAAGACTATTGAAAAATTTTTAGGTGATGACTATGTGGTAAAAGCTAGTATGGGGCATTTACGTGATTTGCCAAAAATGCAAATGGGTGTATCTATCACTAATGGATTTTTACCTAGATATTTGAATGTACCAGGTCGAAAATCTGTTATCGAAGATTTACGCAAAGAAGCAGATAAGGCAAAAGCAGTGTATTTGGCAACTGACCCTGACCGTGAAGGAGAGGCTATTTCTTGGCATTTAGCACATATTTTAAATATGGATGGCACTACGCCATGTCGGGTGACCTTCAATGAGATTACCAAGCACGCTATTCAAGAGGCGATGGCCGCCCCTAGACCGATTGATATGCATATGGTGGATGCGCAGCAGGCTCGTCGTGTATTGGATCGTATTGTAGGTTATAAATTGAGCCCTTTGTTGTGGAAAAAAATTTGCAAAGGACTGAGTGCCGGACGTGTTCAATCCGTAGCTGTGCGGATTATCTGCGATCGGGAACGAGAAATTGAAACGTTTACTCCAGAAGAATACTGGACTATCGAAGGTGTATATCAAACAGATAAACATGAACAATTTGATGTGGTAGTGACGCACAAAGGCAATGAAAAGCTAACAATTTCTAATGAGACAGAGAGTAATGCAGTGTTGCATGCTATTCGTGGTCGTGAAAGTGTAGTGAGCTCTGTTGAGTCACGACAACGTAGTCGCAAAGCACCAGCTCCATTTACGACGTCTACGATGCAACAAGAAGGTGTACGGAAACTGAATATGAATGCAAAGCGCATTATGTCGGCGGCACAACATTTATATGAAGGTAAAGAAATTGGTGGCTATGGACATGTAGGTTTGATTACCTATATGCGTACAGATTCGACACGAATATCGAAAGAGATGCAAGATGCGGCTAAATCCTATATTCTTAAGACCTTTGGCAAGGAATTTTATCCTACTAAACCAAATGTATTTGGAGCAAAAGCAAATGCTCAAGATGCGCATGAAGCAATTCGTCCTACTATGTTAGAATTACCACCTAAGGCGGTAGCTTCTTATTTGTCTAGTGATGAGTTAAAACTATATACTTTAATTTGGAATCGATTTTTAGCTAGTCAAATGGCTCCACAGAAAAGTGAAACTATCACTATGCAATTTCATGTAGATGAGTATACATTGAAAGCTTCTGGGAATCGCGTAGTATTTAAAGGCTTTACAGAAGTCTATGTGGACGCAAAACAAGAAGATGACCATATCTTGCCAGTTCTAGAGGAAGGTCAAAGGATTATACCAATCTCTATGGATGGTATACAGCATTTTACACAGCCTCCAAGTCGTTATTCTGAGGCGGGTCTTATTAAAGTATTGGAAGAACAAGGAATTGGCCGCCCAAGTACATATGCGGCTACTATTGATACTATCTTAAAGCGGAATTATGTGGAGCGTAAGGATAAACAATTTGTTCCTACTGATTTGGGATTTGCTGTGGTAGAATTTTTAACAACTCATTTTGAAAAGTTCATTAATATGAAATTTACTGCTTCTATGGAGGAAGATTTAGACCATATTGCGCAAGGGACTAATTTTTACGAAGCTGTTATTCATTCATTTTATGAAAGTTTTGAGAAGGAATTATACACAGCTGAATCGGCTGAGAAGATAGAATTAGAGGCTGAGAAGAGCGGTATCCTTTGTGAAAAATGTGGACATGATATGGTCTACAAATTAGGGCCTTATGGTAAATATTTAGCATGCTCTAATTTTCCAGATTGTCGTAATATTAAGTCCATTACAGTTAGCACGGGAGTGACATGTCCTAAATGTAAATCTCATGAGATTTTAGAACGTAAATCCAAGAGAGGTCGTGTTTTTTATGGTTGTGAAGGGTATCCATCTTGCGACTTTACCATGTGGGATAAACCTATTGATAAAACCTGTCCCGTTTGTGGTAGCTTAATGGCTGAAAAAGTATATAAAAATGGCAACAAAAAAGAGTTTTGTTCCAATCCTGATTGTGAAACAAGGCCAAAACGTAAACCAAGAACAAAGAAAGAAGATAAAGAATGAAAGATTTTGTAACTATTATTGGAGCTGGTCTTGCTGGCTCTGAGGCAGCCTATCAATTGGCTAAACGTGGGATTCCTGTGCACCTATATGAAATGCGTCCTAAAGTGTCTTCACCGGCACATCATACAGATCAATTTGCGGAGTTAGTATGTTCTAATTCTTTGCGTGCGAATACGATAGAAAATGCAGTGGGTCTTTTAAAAGAAGAAATGCGTCGGTTAGACTCTTTAATTATGGAATCTGCCGATGCCACTCAAGTGCCAGCAGGGGGTGCCTTGGCTGTAGATCGTCATGCTTTTAGTGAAAGGGTTACAAAACATATCAAAGAACACCCATTAATCACGGTGATTCATGAAGAAGTGACAGAGATTCCCACAGAAGGTATTGTTATTTTTGCAAGTGGTCCACTCACATCAGAAGCATTAGGGACTAAGATTAAAGAGTTAACTGGTTCTAAAGATTTTTATTTTTATGATGCAGCAGCCCCTATCGTCACAGCAGAATCTTTAAACTATGATAAAGTATTTGCCGCTTCACGATATGATAAAGGGGATGCAGATTATTTAAACTGCCCTATGACGAAAGAGGAATATGATGCTTTCTATGATGCATTGACTACAGCGGATGTAGTACAACCAAAAGATTTTGAAAAAGAAATCTATTTTGAAGGATGCATGCCTGTAGAAATTATGGCATCTCGTGGGGTAGATACATTGCGATATGGACCTCTGAAACCAGTTGGGCTTGTAGATCCACGTAACAATATTGAGTGGCATGCAGTTGTGCAGTTACGCAAGGAAAATAAAGAAGCTACTATGTATAATTTAGTAGGCTTTCAAACGCATTTAAAATGGGGCGAACAAAAGCGCGTATTCCAAATGATCCCAGGGTTAGAGAATGCTGAATTTATTCGCTATGGTGTGATGCATCGTAACACGTATATTAACTCTCCTGAACTGTTGAACCAAGCATTCCAACTACAATCGAATCCACGACTATTCTTTGCTGGTCAAATGACCGGTGTAGAAGGGTATCTAGAATCAGCAGCTGCGGGTATGATGGTCGCTATCCAAGTGGCACGTATGTTACAGGGAAAGGAATTTGTTACATTCCCGAAAACAACGGCTCTTGGTGGTTTAAGCCATTATATCAGTGCTTATGAAGGTTCCAACTTCCAGCCAATGAATATAAATTTTGGTATCATGGAGCCTTGGGGTGCTAAAGTTCGCAAGAAAAAAGAAAAAAATGCATTAATTGCTCAACGTGCTTTAGAAGAATTAGAGGCATTAATTGCATCAGAAAATTTATTGGACTAGCTATTGGCCTTGCACCTGATTGGTATCGTACTTAAGTTATACAAAGGTAATAGAAGTTTGTACTGTGTAACATTTTAATACATAAGAAAAAGAGGAAAGAAGCTGCTATGAGCATTCTTTCCTCTTTGCCTATGTTATAGGTTTTGGTCATACAGAAATCATTATGTATGGGAATGTAATAGAATCCATTATTTTCCTTTTTTACTTTTCCCTGTAGGGAATACATGTGTATCCATGGTTCCTTTATAATGAAGGTATAGCCAGATGCCGAAGGACACAGCCATTACAATTAAACTTGTAACCTGTGCAGATTTAAATCCTAATGTTAGATTGACATAATCTCCACGTAGAAATTCTAAGAAGAATCGTAAGCCGGAATACAAGAAGGCATATAAGCAGAAGATCTGTCCCTTTTTATGAGGGAACACGTTAGCCAATAGTAAGATCACAAATAAAATAATATCTACTTGGCCTTCCCAAATTTCAGCCGGCCATAATGGCTGATTTCCATAGGTACGATATGCCAAAGTAGTTTCTGGATAGAGAATCCCATAGTTTCCACCAGTAGGGTGACCAAAGGCATCACCATTCATGACATTCGCCATACGCCCTACAGATTGACCTACCATTAGGGCTGGTGCAAATAAATCAGCAAATGCCCAAGGGTCAACATTTTGTTTCTTTAAATAATAAATTCCAGCGATAGCACCTAGGAGGACCCCACCTTGGATAGCCATCCCACCTTGCCATACGTAAGGAATTTCTAATAAGTGATTGTGATAGTATCCCCAGTCAAAGAAGAACACATCCCATAGACGGGCACCGATGATACCAGCAATAGCAACAGTAATGGTAAAATCAACCATGTATTTTTCCCATCCCCGGCCATCTTTTTTCATAATGAAGTAGCCCACAATAGCTGCACTAATAATACCTAAGGCGAGAAGCAAACCGTAGGCTCTTACAGGAAAGCCTCCGATAAAAAATAAATATTGATACATAGTACCTCCTAATTATTTCTGTGTAATATACGTGTAATATTCCTACCATTGTAGTGTACCATAAAATTTAGAGAAATAGTATAGTGTTCCCAATATATAGGCTAAATGTGGTATAATATAAGGGTTAAAAGGAGCGCTTATGAAACACTTACATTTTATGAAACAGATGGTGCTAGGAATATCCGTAGCTAGTTTATTTGCTTCTTACCAAGTAGCAGAGGCAACCATCCATATTCCCTTTCCAGCACTATCCAATACAACAACAGCAGTAGAACCTACACAATATGTAGGACCTATGTTGTATGTTCCAGAAAAGCAAGAAGTTACATTACCTATCACTATGATATTTGATCCGATCGTATCAGAAACGGCATATGATAAAAAGTATGTACAGAATGGTACGTCAATCATGTCTCCAAGCTGGTTCGAATTAACAACGACTGGTCTTAAAACTAGTTCTAAGCTATCTCATCATTACGTAGATAGTTATAAGGAAAAAGGATATCGAGTATGGCCTTTGATTACAAACCAATTCGATCCAGACATGACCAGCGAGATCCTTCATAATGAATCGCAGTGGGAACGATATAAACAAGGTCTTATTAATTATGCTACAGAATATGGTTATGATGGGTATAATTTTGACTTTGAAAATATTCATTATAAAGATAAAGCACAGTTGACTAAGTTTGTTGATTTTTTGGCGAAAGGCTTACGAACGTATAATCTACATACATCAATCGATGTAACAGGCTATTCTAATAGTGAAAACTGGTCTTTAGTGTATGACCGTAAAGCTTATGCCGATGCAGTAGATTATGTGGTACTTATGGCGTACGATGAAACTTGGGCATCTAGTGATACAGCAGGGCCAGTTGCCTCCTATCCATGGGTGAGAAAGCATACAGAGCAAATGCTTTCAGAAGTACCAGCATCAAAACTCGTACTGGGCATTCCATTCTATATGCGTGAATGGTCTGTACCAGTGAAAGGTTCTTGGGAAGGAAAAGCAAAAAGTAAAACATTAGCCATGACCAAAGCTTTAGACCTAGAACGTGAATACAGAGATATGCTGCGTTGGGATGACCGATTAAAAGGTAATTATTTGACCTTAACAAATGCAAATAATGTGTATGGTATATATGATGAAAAGAAACCATATGAAGGGACACTAACTAAAATTTGGTTTGAAGATCCTCAGTCCTTAAGCTATAAAGTAGGTCTTGTCAATGAATTGCAACTTGCGGGAATCGCCGCTTGGCGTAAAGGTTTTGAAACTAGTGATGTATGGCCGATATTGAGTTCTGCTCTAGATGGTGCTAATACAAAAAGTACTGAAAAAGAGAACGCGATTTCAGACAATAAAGATCATAAAAAAGAAGTTAAGAAGCAGGATAAAAAGAAAGATAAAAAGAAAGATAAAAAGAAAAAATCTAAACATAAAGATGCTTCAGAAGTGACTAGGATTTCTAAAGACGGTAAAGAAATCGTGTTAAAGTTCAAAAAAACTAAAAAACACTCCGATGAAACAGGCGTTGTACAGGTTACAAAAGAAAAAAAGTCTTTGCCTAAAGACTAAGATTTAGAGTATACTTAGGAGTATTAATACATACAATTGAGGAGGCATAGCATGTACGAAAAATACGTGGCACAAGACATTGAGAAAAAATGGCAAACATATTGGGAAGAATCTGGAGTATTTAAAACAGAGTATGACCCAAGTAAAGAAAAATATTATGTATTAGAAATGTTCCCATATCCATCTGGTAACTTACATATGGGACATGTGCGTAACTATTCTATTGGTGATGTAGTGGCACGTTTCAAAAAAATGCGTGGCTTTAATGTATTACATCCTATGGGATGGGATGCCTTTGGTATGCCTGCGGAAAATGCAGCTATTAAAAACGGCGTATCTCCTAAAGATTGGACATTAGATAATATTGCCAACATGACACGTCAACAAAAAGAGTTGGGCTTATCCTATGATTGGGGCCGTGAAGTAGCTACTTGCAAAGATGACTATTATCGTTGGACACAATGGTTATTCCAACAATTTTATAAACAAGGGTTAGCCTATAAAAAAGAAGCAAAAGTTAACTGGTGTGAACACGACCATACAGTATTGGCGAATGAACAGGTTATCGATGGCAAATGCTGGCGCTGTGATAATGATGTAGTGAAAAAGGACTTGAAACAATGGTTCTTTAAAATCACCGATTATGCAGACCGTTTGCTAGAAGATCTAGATACATTGGATCAATGGCCAGATCGTGTAAAAGCGATGCAACGCAATTGGATTGGTCGTAGTGAAGGTACACAATTTGCATTCCATGTACCTAAAATCGATAAATCTTTTGAAGTGTATACAACACGTGTAGATACATTGTTTGGTGTGTCCTATGTTGTGTTAGCCCCAGAGCATCCATATGTGAAAGAATTGATTCAAGATGCCACTAATAAAGCAGAATTAGAAGCTTTCATTGAAACATTGCGCAATCAAAGTGACATTGAACGTACATCCACAGAAGCAGAAAAAGTAGGTATGTTCACAGGTTCCTATGCGACACATCCTATTACGGGCAAAGAAGTACCAATTTGGATTGCTAACTATGTATTAGCTGACTATGGTACTGGTGCTGTTATGGGTGTTCCGGCTCACGATGAAAGAGACTATGCATTTGCGAAAAAATATAGCTTACCTGTGAATTGGGTAATTCAAAATAATGCCCAAGATTTAGATTTCCAAGCATTAGACGAAGCCTTTACAGAAGATGGTGTATTGGTGAACTCTGGTGACTTCAGCGGCAAAACATCGGAAGAAGCACGCCAAGCATTGGGTGATTATTTCACTGAACAAGGTACAGGTCGTAAGACTGTTAACTTCCGTCTTCGTGACTGGTTGATTTCTCGTCAACGTTACTGGGGATGTCCAATTCCAGTTGTGTACTGTGAAAAATGTGGAGAACAACTAGTACCAGAAGATCAATTGCCTGTAAAACTTCCAGAAGATGTATCCTTTGATGGGGGTGCTATTTCTCCATTAGCAACTTCTGAAAGTTTCTTAAATACTACTTGCCCATGCTGTGGTGGTCCTGCTCGTCGTGAAATCGATACGATGGATACATTTATTGATTCTTCTTGGTATTTCTTACGCTATACTGACGCTCGCAATGACAAAGAAGTGTTCAACAAAGAAATCGCGAAATACTGGATGAATGTAGACCAATATATTGGTGGTATTGAACATGCCATCTTGCATTTATTATATGCTCGTTTCTTTGTCAAAGTATTACATGATATTGGATTAGTAGAAGTAAATGAACCTTTCAAAGCTTTGTTAACACAAGGTATGGTGTTAAAAGAAGGTTCTAAAATGTCTAAATCTAAAGGTAATGTAGTATCTCCAGAAGAAATCATTGCCAAATACGGTGCTGATACAGCTCGTTTATTTATTTTATTTGCCGCACCAGTGGATCGTGACCTTGACTGGAGTGATCAAGGAGTAGAAGGTTCCTATCGTTTCTTAGGTCGTGTATGGCGTATTATCGATACATACCAACAATTAGGTGCATCTGGACATCATGATAGCTTATCTAAAGATGAAACTGCATTACGCCGTGAATTGCACCGTGCCATCAAAAAAGTAACAGAAGACTTAGATGGTAAATTCAATTTTAACACTGCCATCAGTACTGTTATGGAATTGGTAAATGCTATGTACCAATTTAAAGATAGTCATGACACAGTACAAAGTGAGTTAGCAAAAGAATTAGTTGAAAAATTAACATTGTTGTTAGCTCCATTTGTACCACATATTACAGAAGAAATTTGGCATGAATGCGGATTTGAAGGTTCTGTACATGCTGCATCTTGGCCGACTTATGAAGAATCTGCTTTAGTTGTAGATGAGGTAGAAGTGGCAGTGCAAGTAAATGGTAAAGTACGTGATAAATTGACAGTATCCGTTTCTTTATCTAAAGAAGAACTAGAAGCCGCTGCAAAAGCATTACCACGTGTACAAGAGTTTACAGAAGGTAAAACGGTTGTGAAAGTAATTGTAGTACCTAAAAAATTAATTAATATTGTAGTCAAATAAAACGAGGTTCCTATGGAAAAACGTAAGGACTATATTAGCTGGGATGAATATTTTATGGGGGTTGCCATGTTAGCGGGGCAACGCTCGAAAGATCCCAATACCCAAGTAGGGGCTTGTATTGTGAGTGATGATAATAAAATTTTATCTATCGGTTATAATGGTATGCCCTTAGGTTGTGATGATGATGATTTTTCTTGGAATCGTAATCGAGAAGAAGATAATAAATATTTCTATATCGTGCATAGTGAACTAAATGCGATTTTAAATTATCGTGGTGGTTCTCTAGAGGGAAGTAAAATATATGTTACCTTATTTCCTTGCAATGAATGTGCAAAAGCCATCATTCAAAGTGGTATAAAAGAAGTCATTTATTGGCGGGATGATTACAAAGATACGCGAGAAGTACAAGCATCGAAACGATTGTTTCAAACTGCGGGAGTCACTATAACGGCGTATGAACCAAGCGGTAGACAATTATCTTTAGAACTATAATATAACAGACTATGTATGTATATAATAAGGCTGAACTTAAGGATATATTCCTAGGTTCAGCCTTTTACATGTACATGCCATAATATCGAACAAAAGAACGGCTAGCTCCTAATAGAATCCAACCGTTAGTATGTTCGATATTTACTTATTGTTACCTATTACTTTTTTGATAGCTTTTACCCCTTTAGAAGTAATATTTTTGCCAGTTTTTGTCAACCGTGTACGAGTTCGTGTAACTCTACCCATAGCAGTCAGAGAAGATTGTTTACGTGGCTTCATATCTCTTTCATTGCCGAAGTCACCACGGCGAATACTTGTAGCTTTTACTTTTTCAGAACCCACAGATCGTTGTAATTCTTTCATAATTACTTTTGGTTCTACAGATTTTTCAAATGTATATACATCTGCTGCTACATAGCCTAATTGTGGATATGCATGAAGAATTACATGGCAGTGATGGGATACGGCTACCAAGAAGATTTCATCTTCTAAAATTTGGCAATCGATTTCCTCAACACATTGATTTGTAATTGCTAAAGCATTTACAATAGCATCTTGTAAGACAGCAGGAGATTCTATTTTTTCATCAATACAAGAATATAAATCAATTAAGACGTGTTCACCTAAAACGTGCATGTTTTCACCTACTTTCATTCATAGTCTATTATATAAGATATTTTTATTTTTGTAAATTTATTATACTTTTTTGTAATAGTTACAATTATAAAAATTAAATTATAGAATTTACGAAACTCTACTCTTATGGTAAGCTATAGGTAAGACATAGAGAGCTATGCCCTATTGAACAAGTCGTTCAAATTTGTAAAGTATATTACATATAGTAATGCTAGGAGGTCCTATTATGAAAGCACCGTTACGTTACGATTTTGCTTCTTTTTCTACGGAAGCCCAAGCTGTATGCCCTGGACGAGTATTTACAGATTTTTTACACCGATATGCTTATGGCGTAGATGCTTCTTGTTATTCTTATGTACCACAAGTAGTGGTGAAAGCTAATAATGAAGCCGAAGTTATTACCATTTTGAAACTAGCGAATCAATATGGCACACCAGTTACTTTTAGAGCTGCAGGTACATCCTTATCTGGACAAGCTTCTAGTGAACATGTACTAGTGGTTGCTAATGATGGATTTAAACGAATGGAAGTATTAGATGGGGGTAAGGCGCTGCGTTGTGATTGCGGTGTTATTGGTTCCGATGCCAATGAAAAATTAACTCCTTATGGACGTAAAATTGGGCCAGATCCAGCTACCATTGCTAGTGCATTAGTAGGGGGCATTTTTAATAATAACTCTTCTGGCATGTGTTGTGGCACTGTAGAAAACTCGTACCAAACGGTGAGATCTGTACGTGTTGTATTAGTGGACGGTACGATTTTAGATACTAGTGATCCAGCTAGTGTACAAGCTTTTATGACCTCCCGCGCTGACCTTGTGAAGGGATTATTAGACCTTCGTAAATGGATTTTTGATGATCCAGAATTAGTAGAATTAATTCAACGTAAATTTAAAATTAAAAATACAACAGGCTATTCCATTAATACATTAGTCGACTTTGAAGATATTGTGGATATTTTAAATCATATCTTCATTGGATCTGAAGGCACATTAGGTTTTGTATCTAAAGTAGTCTACAATACAGTGGAAGATAAAAAGTTTAAAGCTTGTGGTCTTGTGTTCTACAAAGAATTATCTGATGCATCTCGTGCCGTTGTAACTCTTGCGAATATGGGTCGTAAATATGTAGTATCTGCTGAAATGATGGATTACCTCAGCTTAAAAAGTGTACAAAAATTAGAACAAGTACCTGATTTTGTTCGTGGTGTACCTGAAGGAACTAGCTGTATTCTATTCCAATCTGAAAGTAATAATGAACAAGAATTAGCGGAACAAGTGGAATATATTAAAGAACAATTAAAAGATATTCCTACAATTATTCCTAGCTTGTATTCTACAGATCCAGCAGAATATAATTCATGGTGGTATATCCGTAAAGGTTTATTACCAATTGCTGCGGGACAACGTAAATCTGGTTCTACTGTAATTACAGAAGACGTATGCTTTAAAATTGAAGACTTTGTCAAAGGTATCGGTATCATTACAGAGTTATTCCGCAAATATGATTTCATGGATAATGGTATTATCTTTGGTCATGCCTTAAGTGGCAATGTTCATTTTATTATTACTCCAGACTTGAATGATGCAAGAGAACGCGATAATTTCAGTGGACTTGTGAAAGAAATGGCAGAACAAGTAGCAGCTGTAGAAGGTAGTATCAAAGCTGAACATGGTACAGGACGCATGGTAGCACCATTTGTAGAACTAGAGTGGGGTGTAAAAGCCTACCAAGTTAACCGCCGTATTAAGGAATTATTCGATCCTACGTATTTAATCAACCCAGATGTTATCATTACAGATGATCCAGATGTATATAAAAAGAACTTAAAAGCGATGGCAGCTATTGATCCATTGTTTAATATGTGTATTGAATGTGGTTTCTGTGAAAAGAACTGTCCATCTAAAAATTTAACATTAACGCCTCGTCAACGTATCTCTTTGGTGCGTGAAGAGACTCGTCTTCGCCAAGAAGGAAAACATGCAGAAGCAGATGCGTTAGCAGAAGGGTATCAATACTATGGTGTGGATACATGTGCAGCATGCTCTATGTGTTCTATGTTATGTCCTTTAGGTATTGATACAGCTCAAATTGCATTATCTGTTCGTAAAGTAACAGCCAAAGGTCATGGTATTGCTGAAGCCATTTATGATAACTTCCCAGCTACGTTAGCAGCAGCTCGTATGGGGGTTACATTAGGTGGTGCTGCTGGTAAAGTAATTACGAATAAACTAATTTCTAAAATTACAAAAGGTGCTCATGAATTAACAGGAGTTACACCATATGCACCAACAACATTGCCAAAAGCAAATCGTCACAAATTGAAAAATCAACGTAATACAGTGGGCAATGATAATGTGGTGTACTTCAGTACCTGTGCAAACCGTGCATTCAAGCCAAACCAAGGTCAAAAAGATACTCGTAGCTTGCAACAAGTTATGGAAAACTTGTGCAAAAAAGCAGGTTACAATGTTATTTATCCACGTCACATTGAAAATCTATGCTGTGGTTTGAGTTTTGAAAACTATGAAGATATTGATAAACGTGCATTGCGTGATTTAGAAAATGCATTATTAGAAGCAAGCTGTGGTGGCGTGTATCCAGTTGTAATTGATCACTCTGCATGTTTCTCCCATGCGTTCAAACATATTAAATCTGTGACAATCCTAGACGTATCTGAATTCTTGTATACTCACATCGTGCCTAAATTAGATATCGTGAAGTGTAAAGAACGTGTTATCGTTCATAAACAATGTAAAATTAAAAAAGCTGGTAAGGAAAAATATATTGAGCTTATCGCACGTGCATGTACTGATGAAGTATTCAATATTAAATCCTTTGCATGTTGTGGTTTTGCAGGACAAAAAGGGTTCTTTACACCTGAATTGAATCATTCTGCTACACGAGATTTGGGTGATGAAGTGAAAGAGTACGGAGCAACACTAGGAGTAAGTTCTAGCTCTACTTGTGAAATTGGTTTAGGTGAACGTGCAGGTATTCCATTTATTGGCATTGCATATCTATTAGATGCATGTTCTAAATAACTATCCATCACATTCATATGATAGGAAAAGAAAAAGCAGTCCTTTTGGGACTGCTTTTTTATCCGCTATTCACCAAAAATAGCGATTCCCTTTGTGGTAATTTTAATTTCTGGAATGACTGTTAAGCATAAGAAGCTTAAATTAATAAATGGATCTAATCCACGATTTACTCCCATTGCATAGGCAATTTCTTTCATTTCAGCAACCTTAGTATCAACTACTTCATGGCACTCATTTGTAATAAGTCCCATGATTTCAAGAGGAAGTTCTGCTATTACTTTTCCTTCACTAGCAATGACATAGCCACCACCGATTTCTTTTAAACGTTCAATAACAACTAGCATATCTCGATCATTGTCTCCAACTACGATGACATTGTGCGCATCGTGAGCTACAGAAGTGCCGATAGCGCCATTTTTAATATCATAGCCTTTGATAATCCCCACACCATTGTGACCCGTTGCATGATGACGTTCAATGCATGTAATTTTATTAAATGTTTTATTTTCTATGAAAAGTCCATTGGATACAGGAACCTCTTCGTATGTCATCTTGGTTAGTAAAGTGCCAGGAATTAAATTGATAATTGGCATTGGTCCAGTAACAGTTAAATCTAGTTGAGATGGTTTAAATTCACCGATATTAACAGTATGTAATAGGTGAGTAGGTGAATTTTTAACGTGTGTATAGGTACGAGAAATTTTTTTGCCACCAACTAATACATCATGGATAGTTACAGTTTTATAATCATCTAAAATGATAAGGTCAGCTTTATAGCCAGGAGCAATGGCGCCTTGATCACGAAGATGATAAGCGACACATGAGTTATACGATGCTATTTTATAGGTTTGGATTGGATCTAAACCAAGTTCAATAGAACGTTTAACATTATAGCTGATATGTCCTTTAGCAATGATGTCTTCAATGTGCTTGTCATCAGTACAGAAAGAGTATTTATCGCAACAAACACCATCTTCAATCATGCCTGTTACAATGGCTTCTAAGTTATGGGCTGCACTACCTTCACGAATTAAAACTTGTACCCCCGCCATGACTTGAGCTTTTGCTTCTTCATAGGATCCAGCTTCGTGATTTGTGCGTACACCTGCCAATACAAAGGCTTGCAGTTCCTTGTCACTTACACCAATGATATGACCATCGATGACACGATCTTCATAGACTTCTAATTTTTTTAGCATAGGAATATTTCCGTTAATGACACGAGGAATATCCATTACTTCACCTAATCCAAGTATACGAGGGTTTTGTTTAAGTTCACTCAATTTTGGTGCTTCTAATATACAACCAGTTTCTTCGCCATCGATGGCAGGAACACAAGATGGCGCCATTACATATACATGTCCCTCTACATCGTTAGTTTCATCAATGATAAATTGAATACCTTCAAGACCTGCTACATTACCTGCCTCATGAGGGTCAACAATGAAAGTAGTAGTACCAAATTGTAGGGCCTGATGAATTAACTCTGATGGATTAACTAATGTGGATTCTAAATGAAGATGACTGTCTACAAAGCCTGGTACGATATATTTTCCTTGTAAGTCTAATTCTTCTTTACCTTCATAGGATCCAAGGCCAACAATAACACCATTTTCAATAGCCACATCTGTTTGAACCCATTTTTCACTAAATACATCTAACACTGTGGCATGTTTTAATACTAAACTCGCTTTTTCTTTGCCCAATGCCACATTGGACATTTGACTATAAGAATTATAGTTAATCATAAAAAGACTCCTTTACCCACTAAATAATAAATGGCATAACTTCTTTTACGATGAAAATAAGTGCTAATACATACATAATAAAGGAAATATCTTTGTGTCGACCTGCTAATAATTTAACAATTACATAACTTACAAGGCCCCATTCAATACCAACACCGATGGAGTAGGTGAAAGGCATCATGATAATTGTTAAAAATGCAGGAATCCCCTCAGTGATATCTTCAAAGTTGATTGCTTTAATACACATAAGCATGAATAAGCCTACAACAATTAAGACTGGTGCAGTGGCTGCAGCTGGAATTACCATCAATAATGGAGCAAAGAATAAAGCAATTACAAATAAGATAGAAGATGTAATGGCGGCAATACCAGTACGTCCACCTTCAGCAATACCAGCGGCAGATTCTACAGCAACGATATGTGGAGAGGCTCCAAACATACCAGCAATAGTAGTACCTAGAGCAGCTACTTTCATACAATTACCATTCACTCGTTGACGATCCGCTTCTGGAACTTCCGCTTGTTCACTGAGACCAATCAATACACCTACAATGTTAAATAAGTTCACAAATAAGAAGGTGAAAACTACGAAGAACATATCTGCTGTTACTAATTCAGAAAAGTCTAATTTCATTAAAACAGGAACCATACTAGGCGGCAAAGATAGAATGCTATCTGGAATTTTAGTGACACCTAAAAATATTCCTAAAATGGCACAGGCAATGATTGCGATGAACATGGTTCCTTTTATACCACGAGCGGTCATTGCTGTAATTAAAATGACACCAATCATGGCAATAATGACATTGGGGTCCGTAAAGCTACCTAA
Organism: uncultured Veillonella sp.; assembly: GCA_963544145.1. Lineage (GTDB taxonomy): Bacteria > Bacillota > Negativicutes > Veillonellales > Veillonellaceae > F0422. The sequence continues at coordinate 49,639 of CAUUEA010000004.1, read as the reverse complement.
TCCCACAATCGTGCCTTGATTAGCAACAACAATGTCAACGCTACTAAGACCGATTAAGGCGATGAATAAACCGATACCAGCAGTTACTGCTAATTTCAAATTGTGTGGGATGGCCTCAAAAATGTAATCTTTAATAGGAGTAAGGGCAATGAGTAAAATCAATAGGCCAGCAATCAGTTCAGCAGTCAAAGCAAACATAAAGGAGTGGTGCATTTGGATAACTACAGTATAGGCAAAATACGCATTAATCCCCATCCCTGAAATGCCAATATAAGGCATATTTGTGTAAATACCTAATAATAAAGTAATGATGATACCGCAGATAGCAGTAGCGGTGAATACAGCCCCCTCATTCATACCGCTGGCACCTAAAATAATAGGATTAACTGCTAATACATAAGAGACACAGAGAAAACTTGTAATACCTGCAAAGATTTCTCGCTTAATGGTGGAACCGCGCTCCGTTACATTAAATTTACGATCCCAAAAACTGTTGTTACTACCAATAGTTGGACTGGTGCTCATAAAAATACACTCCTTTCACAATGATTTTGATAGTAGCCCTTTACTATATGCTCATCATAGCATATATTTTCATGTATTACGCATATCGATTAATCATTTTATAGGTGTTTATAAGATGCTTTATTAAGTTCTATTGAATTTATATTCGTTAAACAAACTGAAATATACGAAATATTTAAAGTATACCTAGAATATCAACTTTTTATCAATTAATGGAGGTATAATGATAACCTTGTAAAGAAAGGTATTGGTAAAAGACATAAATATACAAACATTTATTATGCCAAATTGTAATATATAGAATGCTATTATGTGATAAAAATCATTTCTAGTTATCGATATATGTGAAATCGATAGATTTTTTCTAGTAAACAACGTATACTTAAGTTATAAATGACAAAGTTGGAGTGGATTCTGATGGGGAAAGAATATGTATTAATGTATAAGTAGGTGCCAGAATTAATACAACAAGTATACTCACAACATGAGTTAGTCACTTCAGAACGTATGAATGTAATGGAAGAAGTATTATTGAAACGAATATACGGTTTAATAGATACCGTGGAATGCTAGATTAAAGTTTTATAGAGTGAGATGTTGAGTATTTATCGTATATATCAAAAAGGAGTTACTATGAAAATGCGCACAAAAATAATTATTGCAACAGCTATTATGGTGAGGCTCTGTTTTGGAGGGTTTGCTATGGATGGTATAGCATCTGAGACAGTTCATAGTGCTACAGGTACAAGTTTTTCTGACAGTGCATATGCTACTGAAGAGGGAGAAGAAACACTCAATGCTAGTGTAAGTAGACTTTCTTTCTTTGATTTTGAGCCAAACTATCCTAATAGCAAATTTGCTAATATTGCCCCTAGGGAACAAAAAGAGGATGAGGGAACTCCTGTTGCAAAAGAAACACACCGCTTCGGGAAGGATGCTATAGAAAACGAAGTGGAACGTGTACATCCATTTCGCTGGAATGTGAGATACTACAGACCGGAATTAACGTGGGAGGAAGGTGGAACAGAACCATTAGAATACATTAGCATTCATGAAGAAGATGGGTATTTTCACTTTATTACATATGGTTTAACAGAACTGTATAATAAAGAAAGTAAAGACCAAACTAAAAGTGGATTTGGTATGGAATTAACATTTAAATTAAAAACTGGTGAGTATAAAGATCAAGCTGCGGAAAGAAGAGAACAGTTTAATATAATTAAGCTTTTGCAGAATTTTGCAAAATATATTATACAAGAAAATAGTATAGTAAAGCCTTATGAAGATACTTATTTAGTGAATGGTAGTTCTTCAAGGAAAAATATCGGTATAGATATTGCAGGTAAATCTAACATTGTTGCATTTATTACAGTTCCGGATAAAGACCTACAATCTCTTGACACACCATATGGTCGAGTTGACTTTATTGCACTGATTGGAATTACAAAAAAGGAGTTAGAAGCGCTTAGAAATAGAAAAATCACTGAAAAAGAATTATACGAAAAACTTGGCACTGATGTGACAAGTTATCATTGAAAGTCTGTGATATAGTTATGGTGAATGGCAACTTTCATTGCTATATCAAGTAATCTATGATACAATAAACTCATCTTATAAAGATAAGAACTACAATCAAATACATAAGTCTTTGAGGCAAGGTGCGAGGGAAACCTCAATTCCTGACCGGCGGTATAATAGTCCGCAAGCTCTTGGGAGCAGATCCGGTGGTATTCCGGAACCGACAGTAAAGTCTGGATGGGAAAAGACAGTATATTGATAGCTATTATGTATGCTATCAAATATTTGGAATGCTAAAGGGACTATGTATATAGTCCCTTTTTTATGTAGAGGTGAGCCATGACACATATGACAACTGATGAAAAATATATGGCAAAAGCGATTGAATTAGCAGAAAAAGCGAGAGGGTGTACATCTCCGAATCCGATGGTAGGGGCTATCATTGTAAAAGATGGTCGAATCATTGGTGAAGGGTACCATCAAAAAGCTGGTGAACCTCATGCAGAGGTATATGCATTACATCAAGCTGGTATGGATGCTAAAGGAGCTACCTTGTATGTAACGCTTGAACCATGTTCACATTATGGAAAAACGCCGCCCTGTGCTAAACGCGTAATAGCAGCTGGTATCTCAAGGGTTGTCATCGGTATGATTGACCCTAATCCATTAGTAGCTGGTAAAGGACTAGAGATGCTACGAGAAGCTGGTATAGAAGTGGAGATTGGCGTCTTAGAACGGCAATGTGTGGAAATGAATGAAGCATTTATTACATACATTAAAACAGGTAAGCCCTTCGTGATCTTAAAATCTGCCATGTCTATGGATGGAAAGATTGCTACTGCTGGGGGTGAATCTAAATGGATTACCAATGAAGAAGCAAGAATCGATGGGCATCGTATTCGCAAAGAAGTAGATGGTATGTTAGTGGGCGTAGGTACAATAATAGCAGATGATCCATTGCTAAGTTGTCGTCTTCCACAGGAAACAATAGAAAAGCATCCACATCTATTTATTCTAGATTCCCAAGGTCGAACGCCATTAGATGCGACTATTTGGACAGTACCTAATCGCAATATAACAATATTTGTTGGCGAAGAGTGCGGGCTAGAACAAATGGGTGCTTTCAGTGATAAGGGAGCAGAAGTTATTGTGACACCATCAAATGAAAGAGGCTTAGATATTTCTTTTATTTTAGAAGAGTTAGGAGCTCGCCAATGCATGAGCTTGCTCATTGAAGGTGGTAGCCAAGTGGTGGCTAGTTTTGTAGAGACGAAATCTTTTGATAAACTGGTAACCTATATTGGAAATCGTATCATTGGCGGTATTGGCGCAACACCAGCTGTGGGTGGTTTAGGATTTTCTAGCTTGGATGAAGCAGTGCAACTAGACATTGATGAAGTGATGGCTGTCGGTGATAATATGAAGATAATTAGTTATCGAAAAGGAAGAGAAGGCGTTTATGTTTACGGGGATCATTGAAGAAATAGGTACCATACAGAGTGTAAAACATTCCCAAAGTTCACTTACCCTTGAAATTGCAGGAACTGTTATTTTCGATGACTTAAAAATTGGTGATTCTGTATCGGTCAATGGTGTGTGCTTAACAGCAACTACCATTGGAGCTGAACGGTTCACAGCTGATGTGATGCCAGAGTCTGTGAAAATGACAACATTGCTCAATCTTTCGACAGGAAGTAAGGTCAACTTAGAACGAGCTATGGCTGCCAATGGTCGTTTCGGTGGCCACGTTGTGGCAGGCCATGTAGACGGTCAAGGTAAGATCATCGGTAAAGAACATGTGGGTAACTCCATTGTGTTTCGTATCGCTACGGATGATGCTATTCTACACTATGTCATATACAAAGGATCTATCACTGTGGATGGAGCTAGCTTGACTGTTTCCAAGGTGGGAACTGGATGGTTTGAAATTTCAATTATTCCTCATACAATTGGAAACACTATTTTGCAATATGCCACGATTGGCACTACAGTGAACTTAGAAACAGATATTTTTGGCCGTTATATCGAGCACTTTATGAAAGGAACTCATCAGGACTCTAGTCATACTAGTACAGTAACGATGGATACTTTGGTGCGTAACGGCTTTTTATAGAAAGGATGATACTCATGTCCTATACATTAAACTCTATTGAAGAAGTAATTGAAGATTTAAAAGCAGGAAAACCTGTGATTATTGTAGATGATGAAAGTCGTGAAAACGAAGGTGACTTAGTGCTGGCTGCTGAATTTGCTACGCGTGAAAGCATTAATTTTATCATCAAAGAAGCGAGAGGTTTATTGTGTACACCCATGTTAGAGTGTGATTTACTCCGTCTTGGTATTCCTCAAATGGTAGAAAAAAATACGGATAATCATGAAACAGCGTTTACTGTATCTGTTGACCATGTGGATACGACTACAGGAATTTCGCCAGAAGAACGTGCTGTAACGATGCAAAAGCTTATCGATCCAAATGCAAAACCAGAAGATTTCAGACGTCCTGGACATGTATTTCCATTGCGTTACAAAGAGGGGGGAGTATTAGTACGACAGGGCCATACAGAAGCATCCATTGATCTTTGTAAATTGGCTGGATTATACCCAGCAGCAGCAATTTGTGAAATTACTAATGATGAAGGTTATATGTCACGTATGGATGATTTATTGGCTTTCAGTAAAAAACATAATTTAAAGATCGCCTCAGTAGAAGCCTTAATAGAATATAGAAAGCGACATGATAAATTAGTAAGCATTGCAGCAGAAACAAAATTGCCTACCAAATTCGGGGAGTTCCGCATCATTGTATTTAAAAATGAAGTAGACCATAAAGAACACCTTATGATTGTGAAAGGTGATGTACGTGGAAAGTCTGATGTATTGATGCGTATTCATTCTGAGTGCTTAACAGGAGATGTATTTGGTTCTCATCGTTGTGACTGTGGGGAACAATTGGAAAATGCATTGCGCTCCATTGAAGAGCAAGGAGAAGGTATTGTTATCTACATGCGTCAAGAAGGTCGTGGAATTGGGTTAACGAATAAAATTAAAGCCTATACATTACAGGATCAAGGGTATGATACAGTGGAAGCCAATGTAAAATTAGGTTTCCCTCCTGATATGCGTGAATATTCTTTAGCAGCACAAATGTTACGAGAATTAGATGTAAAAAGTGTTAAATTATTAACAAATAATCCTGAAAAGAAAGAGGATTTAGAACGTTGGGGTATTACAGTTTCCAAACGTGTTCCTATTGTGATTAAGGCAAATAGCGTTAATGCAAAATATCTAACTACGAAAAAAGAAAAAATGCGTCATATGTTGTAACATTTGAGAATAATAAGAGCTTAGATTTATGTAGTGGCAATATATGTACCGCTATGTATGTTAATTAGAAGTCATAAAGGAGAATTTCAATGATTCAAGAAGGTAAATTAATAGGTACAGGTAAGAAATTTGCAATTATCGGTTCCCGTTTTAATGAGTTCATCACATCTAAATTGATTAGTGGGGCTAAAGATGCATTGTTGCGTCATGATGTGCAAGATGGCGACATCACAACGATTTGGGTTCCAGGAGCATTTGAAATTCCTTTAATTGCTCAAAAAGCGGCTAAAAGCGGCAAATACGATGCGGTGATTTGTTTAGGCGCTGTCATTCGTGGTGCTACTACCCATTATGATTATGTTTGTAATGAAGTAGCAAAAGGCATTGCCCATGTGTCCTTAGACTCTGGTGTACCTGTCATGTTCGGTGTAGTCACAACAGAAAATATTGAACAAGCTATCGAACGAGCTGGTACAAAGGCTGGTAATAAAGGCTTTGATTGCGCTATGGGTGCTATCGAAATGATCAATCTATTGGAATCTATGTAGAAAGAAGGATATCCGTGGATTTTATTAAACGTTATACAACAGTAGAAGGATTACGTCTTTCCATAGCCGTAACCACTGATACAGTAGAAGAGGCGAGAGTTCGCCATGATTTATGGCCAGTAGCCACAGCTGCGTTAGGTCGTACTATGACTGGGGCTATGTTAATGGCTAGTGATTTTAAAAATGATGAAAATGTAAGCATCCGACTGCGTGGCGATGGCCCTTTAGGGATTGTTCATGTCGATGCATTTAGCAATAATACAGTTCGTGGCTATGTAGATCATCCGCATGTTGATGTGCCATTATTACGAGAAGGCAAGTTAGATGTGGGAGCTGCAGTAGGTCGTAATGGGGAAGTGCAAGTGACACGATTCACAAAACTTCGCCAAAATTATACATCTCAAAGCCCGATTCAAACAGGTGAAGTAGCAGAAGATTTAGCCTATTATTTAGCTATGTCTGAACAAGTGGGCTCTGTATTAAGCCTTGGTGTATTAGTAGACCCAGATTATCATACTATCGTAGCAGGTGGTTTTTTAGTACAAGCCTTACCAGATGTAACAAATGATGCATTCGATAAAATTGAAGCGAATCTAAAAACGATCGGTACTGTTACTAATTATTTGAAATCGAATCCTAATGCAGAACATCTGATGGAGCGTATCTTAGATGGATTTACAGTGCAAGAGGTCTACAACGAGCGTATTCATTTTGCATGCCCTTGCAGTAGAGAACGATTTTTTGACCGATTAGCAAGTCTACCAATGCATGACAAAGAAGAATTAGCCCAAGATGAAGTGACAGAATTGACATGTCATTATTGTAATGAAAAATATCATTTTTCTAAAGAAGATATGCAAAGCTTATTAATTGAAGAAACACATTGATGCTAATTGTTTCTATGGAGGGAACAGTATGAAAAGTATTGAATGGAATGGTTCAGAAGTTATCATCTTAGATCAAACAAAACTACCTACATCTGTGGAATATGTACATTGTACCGACTGGCGTCAAGTGGCGGAGGCAATTAAGATGCTTCGTGTGCGCGGGGCCCCTGCTATTGGTGTATCAGCTGCTTATGGGTTAATCCTTGCCTTCCGTGAAAGCTATCATCGTGGTGGGGCTAGTGCAGAGATTTTATCTGAATTTAGAGCCTTTGCGGAAACCTTGCGCCAAACTAGACCGACAGCGGTTAACTTAATGTGGGCTATTGATCGAGTATTGCGTGTGGTAGATACTTTCACAGGAGAGATTGGCGACCTAGATGCAGTTCTTGTACAGGAAGCTATCGCCATTGATACGGAAGATGTTGCCTTAAATGAAAGCATGGCAAAACATGGTGCTACCTTATTTCAAGGTAAAGAAAGATATCGCATTTTGACACATTGTAATGCAGGAGCTTTGGCTACAGCAGGAATAGGTACTGCATTAGGAGTCATACGAGAAGTGCATGCCCAAGGTAAGCTAGAACGCGTGTATGCAGATGAAACTAGACCTTTATTGCAAGGATCTCGATTAACTGCCTTTGAACTTCATGAAGATGGTATTCCTGTAACATTACAAACTGACAATATGGCTGGTTACGCTATGCAACAAGGCCTTATTGATGCAGTGATTGTAGGGGCTGACCGTATTACCTTAGAAGGTGATGTAGCGAATAAAATTGGCACCTATAGTGTAGCCGTATTGGCAAAACATCATAATATTCCTTTCTATGTAGCAGCTCCTTATAGTACCTTTGATTTCTCCATGGAAAAAGGAGCGCATATCCCTATTGAAATGCGTAATCCTCAAGAGGTATTGCAATTCCAAGGCGTACCTTCGGCACCACAAGGCATTGACGTGTTGAATCCGGCCTTTGATGTAACACCTCATGAGTTAGTGACTGCTATTATTACAGAAGAAGGCGTGTTGCTACCTCCGTTTAACGAAAGCATTCGTAATTTACAAGAAAAGAAAAACAAATAGGAGTTGAACATGGTTGATGTTATTATCACACATGTAGATGTGTTACAAAAAAATACAATTGTAAGAGATACTGCCATTGTCATTGAAAATGGATACATTAAAGAGTTTGTATCTAATGATGCTGTACCTCAAGCTAAAGAAGTGATTGATGGTAAAGGTATGTTGGCGGCGCCGGGAATGGTAAATACGCATACTCATATTGCTATGGGCTTATTACGGAATTACGCAGATGATTTAGAGTTAATGGATTGGTTACAAACTGCCATCTGGCCAGCAGAAGCTAAATTAAATAACCACTTAGTCTATTGGGGTACACAATTAGGCATTGCAGAAATGTTCCGTTCTGGTACCACTTGTTTCAGCGATATGTATTTCTTTATGGACCAAACTGCTGAGGCCATTAAAGAAACGGGTATTCGTGCTGTTTTATCTCGTGGTATGGCTGGTGTAGCGCCTACGGCAGAACAAGCTTTAGTAGAAAGCAGAGAATTATTCGAAACCTATCACGGTTACAACCAAGATCAAATTAAAGTGATGTTAGGACCTCACGCACCTTATACATGTCCTGATGCGTATTTAGAACGGGTAGTTCAATTAGGGCATGATTTGGGGGCGCAAGTTCATATGCATTTGAGTGAAACAAAAGGAGAAGTAGAGAATGTTATAAAAGCTACTGGTAAAACTCCTATTGCGCATATGAATGATTTGGGCTTGTTTGATCTAGGTTGTTTAGCAGCCCATTGTGTGCACGTAACAGATGAAGATATGGATATCATGAAAGAAAAATCTGTTCGTGTAGCACATAATCCACAATCTAACTTAAAATTAGCCAGTGGTATTGCACCAGTACCAGAAATGCTTGCTAAAGGAATTGTGGTGGGCTTAGGTACAGATGGTTCTGCTAGTAACAATAATGCAGATATGTTAGAAGAAGTACGTTTAGCAGCTATGCTACATAAAGCTCGTTTATATGATCCATTGGCTATACCTGCCCAAACAGCTTGGGAACTTGGTACTGTCATGGGTGCTAAGGCCTTAGATTACAATGATTTGGGCCTATTAGATGTAGGATATCGTGCAGATATTGTACTTTATGATACGTCAGGATTGCATTGGCAACCACGGTATAATGATGTAGCCTCCTTAGTCTATGCGGCCAATTCATCAGATGCTACTACCGTTCTTGTTGGTGGTAAAGTGGTGATGAAAGATAAAGAATTATTGACTATTGATGAAGAAAAATTGCGTTATGAAATTGCTCAAGCACAAGCTGTATTTCAAGCATAGTAGGAGTCCTTATGAAAGTATGTAAGAAGTTAGCACTAGGACTTGTTTTAGCAAGTATATCTACTGTGGTTACACCGTTTATAGTAGAAGCAGAAACACATGTCTCTGGAGGTATTGGTTATCACGGTGTAGGCTATTATAGAGGCATGGAATATATGCGTGGCTATTATGGAGGAAGGGGCTTTGTAATAGGCGCTTTCAGCAAGCATATTGAGTATCCAGATAAATCCTATACGGTGGCAGAGCAAGCAAATAATGTAAGTCATGTACAATCACAAATGGAACAACTAAGTCGTGCACCGTACTATTACATTGGAAAATCCAAAGATGGTAATGTCATCCTATCTTCAGATGGACAACCTGTGATGGGACCTAAAAAAGAGTTGCATATAGGTAGCTTAGATAGTACAGGAAAGTTAGACATTGTTCTATATGAAGAGGCAGGAAAAACAGTATTAAAAACAGTGAGCACTGGTTCTTCCATTATTATGCCAATAAAGCATGTTGAGGTATCACCTACTGGATTAGTCTATGCTATGAAAGGTGAGACAACCAGCTATTATAATCTAGCAGGTCAAATGCTGCATAGTAAGCCATTTAAATTGGATACAGAATTGTATGGTGACTTGCATAGTGTAGGTACCACAAATAAATTAGTAGCTATATTTAATGCTCGAACCGGAGAATATAAATCGGATGAGATATTTACATCTCTAGGGTGGAATCAAAATACGGGACTTATTTCTGGGTATCAAACAGATGGATTTATCTCATATTTTGATGATGAAGGTAATCCTGTAGATTCATCTAAGGCTTTGAAAATTATCTCCCAAACGGATGATGCTCAAACCCGTAAGATACCAATGCCACAGCAAGTGGAAGGGGAACGTATTCAACGTGTATTAGCCCCTTTCAGTGAAGGCATCGCCTTTGTCTTATTAGGTAATAAGCAAAAGGTAGCCATTGATGAAAGTGGAAACATTTTATTTTCCATCAAAGACTATGATGGGGTTGAACCCTACCAAAATGGATTAGCTAGAGTGACACGAAAAGCTCATGGACTCAACTTTGGAGGTATTTTTAATACATTAGCAGCAGCTTTGGTGAAGGGTGCATTCTATCATCAAGCTACTTATGGTGAAACAGATTATGCGTGGACAACCTCTAAGTTAAAACGTGGATACATTGACAAAACAGGGAAAGAAGTTATTTCTTCAAAAAATCAGATGGTCAGCCCATTAACGGAAGCAGGGATTATGACATATAAAGATGGTCGTTTTGGATTGTATACTAAAGAGGGCATTGAAGTGTTCCCGATGGTTTATAAAAATATTACCTATATGCCAGAGTTAGGGGCCTTTCTTTTACAAGATGAAGAAGGACATTGGGGTGTCAAAAAACAAGATAATACCACAGTACTTCCTTTTGTGTATTCAAAATTAGAAATAGTAGCTCCTACGGTATTGGTAGGTAAATCTGGCTCTTCTTACCGAATGATTTCATTAGATTCATTCCGTGAAATCGGTGAAAGCTATGATTCAATTACAGCGCCTAAGCCGTTCCATGGTGTTTACAGTGGATTAATCGGGAAACAAGCAAATACTACATATCTAGTAAATCCATTAACAGGTGAAAGTATATTGCAATTACCATCGGACACATCTAAGGTTGATACTGCTACTTTAGAGAGCGTAGTTTATAAACAACATGGTAAATATGGTGTTCTAGATTTTACTGGAAATACTATTATTGAGCCAAAATATGAATCTATACAAGTTTTTGTAGGTAAAAGTAAATAGTGTATACTATGAGCTCTAAATTATACTATTATCAATATTTATGATTGGTTTAAGTTAGTTTTGAGTGGCTATAGCTATTCTATATAAATGAGAGGTCATTATGGCCTCTCTTTTATTGATAAAAATTTTCATTTATATTACTATAAAATAAATTGATTTCACATATTGTAAAATTAAGTTAACAGTTGAGCAAGTGCTCATTATATATAGTGTTCGGATAAGTTCCATTTTCTATAGGGAGAATGGATTTTTTTATTAGGAGAATAGTAATGCAACTATGGAAATCTCTGGCATGTGCATCCTTCCTTTGTGGCATAATGGTCATATCAGGTTGTTCTTGGACAGATCATCAACTAAGTGCAATCACTCAAGAAAGCTCCACAAGAACGGAAATCGATAAGACTGGTGCATCCGTTGTTATGCCGACTCATCCTAAGCGCGTAGTGATATTGAATACAGCGAATATTGATATGTACTTAGCGGTACAAGGAAATATAGTGGGCCGTATGGATGCTGCTTCGTTATCGGGAGAATTAAAAGATAAGGTGAAAGATATCCCTTCTGTAGGAAATACATATAATCCAGATGTAGAAAAGATTATTAGTCTAAATCCTGATTTGGTGATTGGCATGAATATAGCAAATCATATCAAACTAAGAGAGGCTTTAGCATCAGCAAATATTCATTTATACATTAATGATTTAGATTCTTTTGAAGACGTCAATCGATCTTTACAGTTATTTGGTGAACTGACAGACCATGAAGAAATAAGTAAACAGGAAATACAGAAAATAGACCAAGCATTAATTACATATAAAGAAAAAATAAAAGACAAGCCACACCCTAAAACCTTGTTATTACTAGGAACGCCAGGTAATTTGAATGTAAGTACTGATTGTTCTTTTAGCGGTAAATTATTGGATAGTTTAGGGGCTAATAATATTGGCAAGTATATAGGAGGTACTGCTCCTTATGTACCATTAAGTTTAGAGTTCGTTCAAGAGCAGAATCCTGAACGTATTATTTTTGTGGTCATGTATCCTGATCCATCGATTAAAGAGTCCTTTGTGAAAGAAATGCAATCAAACCCAGCTTGGCAACATGTACAAGCAGTCGAAACGGGGCAGATTTACTATGTTCCTGGAGGTTTATTTGCATTGAATCCTGGCACACGGATTACAGAAACATTAGAACTAATGTACAAAGCATTATATGAATAATTTTTAGGAGGTTTTATCATGAATAAACTTTTAAAAGCATCCTTATGCGGAGCTATTTTCAGCACTTTATTAGCGCCTATATATGTGACACATGCAATGGAGGCAAGTGATAATTATATGGCGGTTGTTACGGCTTCGAAACAAGCAGAAACTATTAGGAATAGTTCTGCAGCTGTACAATTAATTACGCAAGATGATATGAAACGTTTAGGAGCAGATACGGTAGAAAGTGCTCTACAATTGGTGGAAAATATTAATTTATCAGAAGCAGGTATGACTGGTAATCAGGTGATGATTCGTGGTATGGAATCACGCCACTCTCTTGTGCTCGTAAACGGCCGTCGTTTAGCCGGTGAAGACGCATCTAATACGACAAATGTATACACGCTGCGCCGCATTAATTTAGACCAAGTGAATCGCATTGAAATTGTTCGTGGACCTTCTTCTGCTTTATATGGATCAGATGCTATGGGTGGTATCATTAATATTATTACGAAGCAGCCTACCGATACTACCGATATGTTACAATCTTTGGGTGTATCTAGTGGTACTAAGCACGAACAAGCATATTATGCATTGAGCAGTGGAAACCAAGGTCGTTGGAATGCAAGCTTCAATATGAATGTGACGAAAGAACGGCCTATCAATCGACATATGTCAGAAAAGACTTTCAATACGAGAACAAAACAGTTAACAGGCTATACAGAAGGATATCGTCGTATCATGTATGGTCAAAAACAATCCTATAATAGTAGTGTTATGTATGATTTTAAAAATCCTAACCTAAATACAATTAAAGTAGATTTCGGTTATTTTAAAGAAAAGCTACACACTGATAATGCTGATAAATATGCTACTGTATTTCACAAAAGTGGAATGGTCTTTGCGGCAGATTCAAGAATGGTACCTGTCAATTTAAATAAAACAGAATATTTTAACAATAAGAGTATACAAACAGGTATTACCTACAGTGGTAGAACAAATAGAAATAATTATGAAATAGGAACTTATTATAGTCAATTAGATAAATCCTATTTAATGATAGATGATCGGACTCTACCTGAGGGTGTTATTAATGTAATGATGCCAAGCAAACCACCAAAACCACCAACACCATTGAAGTTTGATTACCAATCTTTGTATCCGGCTACTGATAATGATACTGCTACATACAAAAACATTGTTCTCGAAGGAAAGGACACAATGTATGTAGGAGATCATCATGATGTAATGTTTGGCGGAGAGTACCGACGTGTTATCTATGAAGGCACTCGCCTAGGCGGATTGGATGTCCACAAAATGAAGCAAAGTAAAAAGTTTCATTATGATTCTTGGGCCACATTTGTAGAAGATTTATGGCGACCGATTCTAAAACTTTCATTAACATCGGCAATTCGGTATGAAAACAACAGTCAATTTGGGCATAATATTACACCAAAATTGGGAGTAGTCTATGAATTTGATATACATACACGGGTGAAATTTAACTTTGGAAAAGGATATAAAGCTCCAAGTATTTCAGAATTGTACTTAAATATGTTCCATACGACACCTATGGGTGTATTGAATATTATAGGAAATCCAAATTTAAAGCCTGAAACGTCTACGTCGTTTGATATAGCTTTAGAAGCAGAACGTGGTAAAACATTTGGAAAAGCATCGTATTATCATACACGAGTAAGCAATCTAATAGATACTAAACAGATAGAATCTGATGTACCTGGTGTGGCACAACGTCATCAATATTACAATATAGGGAAAGCAAAAATTCAAGGTATGGAACTAAGCATAGGTCACAAATTCACAAATCGATTCATGGTAAAAGGTACTTATAATTTAGTGGATGCTAAGGATATGAGCACCAATGAACGTTTAAGCAATCGTCCACGGTCTGTGAGCACTTTACAGTTGATCTATGATGACCATAAGTCCAATGGCTATAGTGCTGTGTTGTGGAATAGCTTTACACATAAATATGGTTTTGAAGAAGCGCGAAATCGCGGTGCTAGTAGTTATAATGAATACTCTTTTAACACATTGAAATTTAGTGTTAATAAAAAATGGAACAATGGATTATCTGCCTATGTAGGAGTTGATAACCTATTAAACCGTGAAGTACATGATTTATATATTGATGGTCGTATGTATCGAATTGGTATGGAGATGAACTTATAAGATAAAATCCTAGAAACTATAGGGGACTAGGCTTGACAAATATATGTCAACTGCTTATAATATCAATATGTGCGTATATAAATTACCTGCACTTCCATTATACGTTTTGGAGGGGGGGATATAGATGTCAGAAATTAAAGTCGGTAAAAATGAATCGCTTGAAAGTGCACTTCGTCGTTTTAAACGCTCCTGCCAAAAAGCAGGTGTTTTATCTGAAGTACGCAAACGCGAACATTACGAAAAACCAAGCGTAAAAAGAAAGAAAAAATCTGAAGCAGCAAGAAAACGCAAATTCAAAGCGTAAGTCAATCTTGGAGGTACAACATGTCCTTAAAAGATCAGCTTAAAACAGATATGAAAGAAGCTATGAAAGCTCGCGAAGCGGGTAAAGTTGCTCTTTCAGTCATTCGCATGGTAAATAGCGCCATAAAAAATACAGAAATCGATAAGAAAATTGAATTAGAAGATTCAGATGTTATTGCAATTTTAGCGAAAGAAATGAAAATTCGTCAAGATTCTTTAGCTGAATTTGAGAAAGGTCATCGTGATGACTTAATTACTCAAGTAAAAGCTGAGATGGAAGTATTAGCAAGATATTTGCCTGCCCAATTAAGTGAAGAAGAAATTCGTCACATTGTGGTAGAAGCGATTTCCACCCTAACTGCACCAATTAAGATGGGTGACCTTATGCCATTGGTGATGCCAAAGACTAAAGGTTGTGCAGATGGCAAGTTAGTCAATGCTATTGTCAAAGAAGAACTTGCAAAAGTCAACTAAACTGTTGACAGACTTAATTGATTATGTTAACATAATCACATAATATAATACTAAGTCAATGAGGACTCTAAGAAACATTGTTTCTTGGAGTCTTTTTGTTTATTATGAGGAGGTTTATCATGAGCAAAGAATTATTATATTACATTCCAGCCGGCCAATATGGTAAAGAAGGTGTATTAGCCTTATTAGAACAACATCCGGAAATTCGTTTCGTATCTTTAGTAGGGGTTGACCTTGCCGGTAATGATACAGATGAAAAAATTCCAATGGAGCAATTCTTTGATGATTATGAATCTTTCTTTGAAGGTCGTGCGGTGCAAACAGATGGTTCCTCTGTTGTATTAACGAATATTGCCACATTGAACAATGCTCGTGTAGATATGTGGGGCGATCCAAGCGTGAATTGGTTCGTAGATTATAACTATGAGCATATTGATGAAAAAACTGGTAAACCAACTGGTACCCTTCGTATTCCAGCATTCTTAAAACACTGTGATCGCTATGTAGACTCTCGTTCTATCTTAAAACGTAGTTGTGAATATGTAAAAGAAGAGTTAATGAAGTTATTGCAAGCAAATCAAGTGAAAGGCATGGAGTTTATCGATGCTAATGAAATCGCTGATGTTATCTTTACATCTGCTACAGAATTGGAATTTTGGGTTAAAACACCATCTAGAAATGTAGATGCAAAAGCCTTATCTGTATCTCAAAAATTACAAGAACAATACTGGCAACGTACCCATGGTTCCGTTCGTACAGCATTAGAACAAGCGGTGTCCTTACTAGATAAATATGGTTTACATGCAGAAATGGGCCATAAAGAAGTAGGTGGCGTAAAAGCAAAACTCGATGATGAAGGTAATGTGGACTGGGTATTAGAACAATTAGAAATTGACTGGAAATACACAAATAATCCATTACAAACAGCAGATAATGAATTACAAGCTCGTATCATCGTTCGTGAAGTATTCCGTGAAAATGGTTTAGATGTTACTTTTAATGCGAAACCAATCATTGGTGTAGCAGGTTCTGGTGAACATACGCATTTCGGTGTGATGGTAAAAATGAAAAATGGCAAAGTGTACAACTTGTTCTCCCCAGCTGATTTACGTAAAGAACATGCTAGCCCATTGGCATATGGTGCTATCATGGGTCTATTAAAACACTACGAAGCTATTAACCCATTTATTTCTTCCACAACAGACTCTTTGAACCGTTTAAAACCAGGTTTTGAAGCTCCTGTATGTATCGTTACATCCTTGGGTACAAATCCAGCACTTCCAAGCCGTAACCGTACGATCCTTTGTGGCTTGATTCGAGATGTGGATACTCCAATGGCAACTCGATTTGAATTGCGTTCTCCAAACCCATATACGAATACTTACACAGCATTAGCATTGATTTATCTATCTGCTTTCGATGGTATGAAATATGTAATTACATCTGGTAAAGCACCAGAAGCGATTTTGGCAGAATTGTCCAAAAAAGAAGGGGAAGATGCAGATTATTTAGAAGCATCCCGTGAATATCGCTCTGAAGTAGATGTATTTGATGATTTCACAGCAGAAGAGCGTGATCGTAAATTCGGTAAAGCTCCTGCTACAGTATGGGAAAATATCCAAGGCTATACAAACAATCCAGAAAAAGTAGCGGCCTTAACATTAGGCGGTGCTTTTCAACAAGATTTGATGGATTCTTTTGTGGCTGGTATTTTAAATCGTTGGAAATTAGAATTAGCAAACCGTATTGTACCTGCTAATATTCAATTAGTACGTTCCTTACAAGCTATCCATGATACAGCAGACGCTTTTGATAGTGCGAACTGGAACAAAGTTAATACATTACGCTTATACTTGGCAAAAGACAGTGTAGATAGTAAATCTTTATTTACACGCATCACTGATGCATTAGCAAATGGTGACTATGATACAGCGTCTACATTACAAGTAGAAATGAATGAAAAAGTACTTGAATTAGAAGCATTGTATGCAGAATATACTCGTAATATTTTATAATAAATTGTTACGTAGTGTTATCTAAAGAAGCCTATTGTGCTGACACGGCGTATACTATGATGCTTTAGAATATATCTGTGTTGAATATCTGAATTCATCGTTGATAGGGCATATATAAAAACAGGCTGAATAGGAAAATAAAAAGGACTGAACACGAAATCGTGGACAGTCCTTTTATTTATAGTAAAATATATATTGCATTTAAGCTAAAAGATACACCTATTTTATGCAAAAATAGATAAATTAGGATAGCTTTGCTAGTACCAAAATATAGTACAGACCAATGAGTACCAATGGATGGTTATTTTTATAATCTCTCGTTACTATTAGGCTCTTTACCATATCGAACGACTAAAACTAAGCTAACTACTAACGCTAGAATAGAGGAAGACCAAAGAAATAAATCTATAGCAGAGTCATGAGATACGATGATCAGTCGAATGATGGCAGTAATGCCAATATAGATGAAGTATCGAAGAGGGAAGTGGAAATTGTTTTTAAAATATTTAACCACTAAGGATAAGAACTCAAAGAATAAGAAGAAGTTGATGATTTCTTCTAAAAATTTAGTATACGCCACATCAGTTGTAAATAAACCTGGTATGAGTGTCACAATATAAAATGCTGTATTTAAAACAGCTACAGTTAACACAATACCGATAGAAAATAAAGTGAAGTTTAGAACCCACTGAAAAAAGGTGGACACTTGTTGTAAAAAATAATTCATAGGGACCTTTCCAATAAAAAAGGGTGGAGTGACGAATCACTGCACCCTTATATACTTTGTAAATAACGATTATACTAACGCTTTAGTAGCTGCTTCAGCTGCCTCAAAGTTAACAGCAGTAGTTACTTCTGGCACGTATTCTACATAACGAACTACGTCGTCTTTATCGATGACAACGATACCACGAGATAATAAGCGTAAGCCTTCAAGAATGAAACCATAGTTTTCACCGAAGGAAAGATCACGGTGGTCAGATAAAGTTTCCACTTGATCGATGCCAGCAGCACCGCACCAACGTTTTTGAGCGAATGGTAAGTCTACGGATACAGTCAATACAACAACGTTTTCACCTAATTTAGAAACGTTTTGGTTGAACCAACGAGTTTGCGCATCACATACGCCAGTATCCAAAGATGGCACTACAGAGATAACTTTTACTTTACCAGCATAATCTGCTAATGTTTTTTCACCTAAACCATTGTCTAATAGTGTGAAGGCAGGAGCTTTATCGCCTACTTTTACTTCTTTGCCTAATAAAGCGATTGGGTTGCCTGCAAATGTTACTACACCTGTACGTTTTTCCATTGTATGTTCCTCCTTAAAATACGGAATAATATCTTTTGTATAATGACATTATAACATGGTACAATAAAATTAGTAAATAAACTTTATCGAAAAAAATCGAAATTATCATAGAATGGGGGTACTTATGAAAGGTTTTCACTTATTCCGATACTTTTTTAAAGATCATTCTTATAAATATCTTATTGGAATCATATTGCTACTCACGATAAATGGATTATTCTTATTGGTTCCCTCTTGGATGGGGGAAGCCATCAATACATTATATGTTGGTAAAGATGGAATCTGGCAGTATGTTTGGATGTTTGTCGTATTAGGCATTGGTATTACTGTGTTAAAATTTATCTCTCGCCACATGTTATTAGGTTCTATTCGAAATTTTGAGTTTTACTTGCGTCGAGAGCTATTTCATCATGCTTTGCGTATCCCTACATCCTATTATGATGAACATGGTCCAGGAAAAGTCATGGCTTTGATGACAAATGATGTAACCTCCTTACGTGTATCTCTTGGCTTAGGGGTTATGCTATTTGTAGATGCCTTATTCTTTGGAGTCATTGCGTTTTGTATCCTCGTTCAAAAGATGTCCTTATGGTTAGCAGTGGTGACGATCATGCCGATGCCATTGATTGTGTATGGTATGTTAACACTTTCAAAACATCTACGAAGTCGTCAAAAGAGAGCACAAAGCTCGTACAGTGATGTGACGGAATATGCGCAAGAATTATTTTTAGGTATGGCAGTCATTCGTGCCTTCAACAAAGAGTATACAAGTTGGAAACGTTTTATAAGGGTGAATGAAAAGAATTATGAAAACAATCTAGATGTGGTGCGTATTGATTCTTTACTGACTCCATTAACATATATGGCACCTTTTGTTTGCTATGCTCTTAATATGTATGTGTGTGGTCAAGCCATTATCAATGGAGAACTAACGGTAGGCGAATTTGTAGCACTGAATGGATATGTCATGCTTGTAATCGGACCTATTATGGCCATTGGATCTTTAACATCTGTGTTGCAAAAGGGATTGGCCTCCTTGGAACGAATGGAAGAATTCTTTGAGCTTCCTCAGGAAGAAATTCAAGAACAAGTTGGGCACTTGTCACTAGAAGATATACATATAGAAGGATTAAATTTTGCCTATGCATCTAGTAAGGAACCAATTTTAAAGGATATATCTATGCATATTCCGAAGGGCTCCTTTATTGGTATTGTTGGCGGTCCAGGATCAGGAAAATCTACTTTATTTAAATTATTACTGGATATTCAACATGCCCCTAAACATAGTATCTATTTTGGTTCTACTGATATTCAAGATATTCCGCTTAGTACATTACGTCATAGTATTGCCTATGCGCCATCGACGCCTTCTTTACTCAGTGTAACCATTCGAGATAATATTCAATTTGGGTATACAAGTGAAAAAACTTCGTCAGTAACCATTGAAGAAGCTGCTCAACGAGCGGGCTTATTTAGAGATTTAGAAGAACGTATTGAAGGTAATCGTAAGAATGACCACTTAGAAGAAGGTGGGACCGATGTATCTGGAGGACAAAGACAACGAATTTCTTTGGCCCGTGCATTCTTTAAAGATGCGCCCTACTTGCTTTTAGATGATGCGTTCTCTGCGTTAGATGCCCATAGTTTAAGTCATATCTTAGAAACATTGCGATCTAATACAGAACAAACTATTGTATGTATTTCTCAACGTTTAGAGGCATTAGAGGGTGCAGACCGTATTTATGTATTTCACGAAGGTCATATTGTTGAATCAGGTACGCATATAGAATTATTACAGCAAAAAGGCATGTATCATCAGTTGGTGATGTTGCAAAAGCGAGGAGATAGCGATGAGAACTAAACAAAAAACAGATTATCATGTGCTATTGCATTTGTGCACATTTATCAAACCTTATATGGCTTATATGTGTCTTGGCGTTTGCATGTTACTATTAGTACTAGGAGTGCAACTAATACGACCAGTCATTATGAAAGAATTTATCGACGTTGGTGTGGCAACTAAAGACATGGGACTCATAACGAATTATGCTGTAGCCTATATTGGATTAATTCTATTTGGCATGATTGCATTAGGTATTGAAAATTATGCATTACAAAGTTTTGGGCAACGTATCATCTATGATATTAGAAATAAAATTTTTGAAAATATACTAACCATGAGTCCTAGCGAGTTTACCGCATATCCTGTAGGAAACCTAGTGACAAGGGTTACTAATGACACCGAATCAATTCGCACTTTATATACAGAGGTTTTGGTAAAAATAAGTAGTAGTATCTTTCAGATTATTGGTATTTTAGTATTTATGTTTTTTATAGATACTACACTGGCAACAATCATATTATTATTAGTGCCTGTATTCACTGGAGTTATTTTTATCTATCGTAAGTATGCTAGAAAAGCTTTCAGGGGCGTTCGAAGTAAAGTGGCTGCCTCTAATGCATCTGTACAGGAAATGTTAAATGCTATTTTGATGATTAAAACCTATGTAGGTGAAATTATCATGGAAAAAAGCTACGATAAGGTAAGTCGAGAGTTCCTAGAGGCAGGCCTATTTGAAGTAAAAACATTTGCTATTTTTAGGCCTATTGTAGATGGACTATTCTTTGTGGCTCTTATTGCTATTTTTACTGTGACCGGGTATTTTGATTCTATCACTGAAGCGGGTACTGTATTTGCATTTCTACAATATATTAATCGAATATTTGAACCTATTAAAGAAATTGCTGAAAAATATGGTAATCTACAGTCTGCCTTAGCAGGTGCTGAACGTATTTTACCTATGTTGGAAAGTGAACCGAAGCAAGTAGAAGAAAAAATTGTTATCCCAAAAGAATTTTCTACTATCCATTCTATCGAGTTCGATCATGTCTATTTTTCTTATGATGGAACAGAGAATTATGTATTAAAAGATATTACATGGTCTTTAGGGGAAGGTGAATTTCTAGGAATTGCAGGTCCATCTGGTGGTGGTAAGTCTACGATGATGCAATTATTACTCGGCTTTGAACAGCCTACCAAAGGATGCATACGTATTAATGGGCATGATTTAAGCACATTAGACCCAAGAATCATACGCCAATCTATGGGCTACGTATTCCAAGATTCCCATTTATTTAAAGGGACTATTGAAGAGAATATTTCTTTGTTTGATACCTCTATTACCACGGATATGGTAAGAGAAGCAGCAAAACGGGCTCACTTGGATAGATCTGTACAGCGTTTGGAAGAGGGATATCACACACCTGTGGGGTATTTAGGCTCTTTACTTTCACAGGGACAACGTCAACTATTGTCCTTAGCTAGAACCTTGGTACAGAATAAATCATTATTAGTATTTGATGAAGCTACTTCCAATATAGATAGTCACACAGAAGAATTATTGCAACAATCCATTGCAGATATGAAAGGTGAAAAAACGATGATTGCCATAGCGCACCGTCTATCAACCTTACGTGATGCGACAAAAATAATTGTCATAGCCGATGGTGAAATTGTAGAACAAGGTGCCCTAGAGGAAGTGCTAAATCAAAAAGGCTTGTTCTATCAATTATGGAATGCATAAAGAAAGGATATTATGGAGGAAATTACATCACGAGATAATAAAAAAATTAAGCACATTGTGCAATTATATAAGAAAAAATATCGTACTACACATCAGGAATTTGTAGCCGAAGGATATCGTACAGTAATAGATATGCTGCCTACTGGTACAGTACGGTATGTCATTGTCAATATAGAATCCATAAAACAAGAACAGTTAGATCCATTGCTATCCTTATGTGACATCTATGATGTTCAGGTATGTTCCATTTCAGATAACCTATGGAAAGGGATTGAAACAACAGTTCATGGACAAGGGGTCATTGCTGTAGTATGTCAAAAAGTGAATCGATTAGAAGATTTTCATGTCAAAGAGAATGGTCTATACGTACTTATTGACGGAGTACAAGATCCTGGTAATTTAGGAACTTTAATACGAACTGCTGTCGGTGCTGGTGTAGGGGCTATGTTTCTAACTCCTAATACAGTGGATATATATAATGAAAAAACTGTTAGAAGTACTATGAGTGGACTATGCAAATTACCAATTTATACGAATGTATCAGCTGATGAAGTGAATAAGTTGATACAAAAGCAAGGTATTCATCTCTATGGTGCTGTATTGGAAGATAGTGTAGACTATGGTCAACCAACCTATGAAGGCCCTACTATGATAGCCTTAGGTAATGAAGCAAATGGCCTTTCAGAGGAGATAATTGATATAGTTACGCAAAGAATTTCAATTCCTATGTATGGCCCCATGGAATCTTTAAATGTTGCCATTGCTGGAGCTTTGTGCATGTATAAAGTACAAGAAAGAAAACTTTGTCTATCCAAATAGCAATAATTTTGGTAGAATAAGAATACAATTATCCATTTAGTGCGTACAGGAAGGTAACTATGAAACGTCTAATTGTGAATGCAGATGATTTTGGTTTACATCCTCTTATTAATGAGGGCATCCTAGAAAGTCATCAACAAGGAATAGTAACAAGTACGTCTTTATTGGCATCTGGAGACTATTTTGAGGATGCCCTATCATTAGCTAAGACAACGCCCACACTAGGCGTGGGTCTGCATGTTTGCTTGGTCGGTGGGCTATCACCAGTGTGTGCTC
The DNA here is from genome assembly GCA_963544145.1 of uncultured Veillonella sp. Lineage (GTDB taxonomy): Bacteria > Bacillota > Negativicutes > Veillonellales > Veillonellaceae > F0422. The sequence continues at coordinate 26,492 of CAUUEA010000004.1, read as the reverse complement.
CTAAAGAAGTGCCAAGTCTACTGATCGATGATAAATTTCCTATGACACATACAGAATTTATAAAACGTCTCTTTAAAGGACAAATAAAAGGTTCTGAATTGCGAAAAGAAATTGAAGCACAATTTCAAAAAGTAATGTCTACGGGATTGCCAATTACTCATGTAGATGGACATCAGCATATGCATGTACTGCCACAAGTATTACCCTTAGTAGCAGAACAAATGAAACGGTATAACTTAACAAAGATTCGTATGCCTGATGAATCTCCATTTTTATTGAATGGCGTATCTTCATTAGGTCGTTGGATTGGTAAAGTAGGTCTAACTGTCATCACACAACAAGCCTATGCTACATCTCGTGATCTGGGATTTTCATCGCCTCTATATTTTTGGGGTATGATGAATGGTGGGCAATTGAAAGAAGATGCGTTATTAACAATTTTAGGAAAAGTTGCTAAGAAACAAGGTGTCCATGAAATTATGACACATCCTGGTAAAGATAATCATACACTTCGGTCTTTATATGATTGGGGATATCATTGGGATGAAGAACGATTTGCCTTGACATCGGCTAGAATAAAAGAATATGTTGGTACTCATGATATTAGTTTGATTCATTATGGACAATGGACTGAAGGAGAACGTTCATGACCACCATGGCAAAGCGAGGAATCTTGATTGGATTCTTGCTTCTTATTGTGTCAGGTATAACTATTTATTTTACAATTGACTTAGATTCATTGTCCACATTAGGTACATTTAATGTTACATCTTTATTGTTAGCCATAGTAGCACTTGCTTTAGGTATGTACTTTGATGGATTGCGTCTACAACGGTTAGTACGTATGGGTGGATATAATTTATCCTTAATTGCCATTTTACGAGTTATATTTGGTAACTATTTTATGGCTATGCTAACACCTGGTGCGAGTGGTGGCGCAGTAGCACAGGCTTTAATTTTACGCTCCTACCATGTACCTATTGGTAAAGCAGCACCTATTGTGTTGGTGCGAACCGTATTTTCTATTTTATTTTTAATTGTTATGTTACCAGTAATACTAGTAACTGAGCCTATCGAAGTACCCTATATCACAAATACACAATTGATAGGTATATCCATTTTTGTTGTTATTTCAACATTTGTGGGTATGTATCTATTACAAACGCGACTAATGAAACGGTTTGTAACTTGGATATGTAAGATAACGAAAAAAGGAAACCCAAAAGGTTGGCTCATTAAGTTGGATGAATTTAATGGAGGGCTTAGTTTATTATATGCAAACCCTATGCAATCCTTCATCGTATTTATTGAGTCTGCATTGAGCTTATTATTTTTATATGCTATTGCACCTGCATTGATGTATGCGTTTACTTCAGATATTAGTATTGTAGAAATCCTAAATCGCATGATTTTATTAAATTTAATTTTATATTTTGCTCCTACACCAGGTGGAACAGGGGTTGCAGAAGGATTATTTGTGTATTTATTTGCTACTTTTGTACCAATTGGAACGGTGGGGCTAGTTGCAGTGGCATGGCGGATTGTAGCTGAATATATTCCATTTTTTATCGGTATGTATTCCATTTTTACTCTTTATGGGCAACACATGGCAAGTTCCGTTTCCACTAGTAGTGAAGAGGTGTAGTTATGGCTGTGAAAGGCAAAAAAGACAAATTTTATTTAGTGAATGAAGTAATCTTACCAGAAGCGATTAAAAAAACGATCAAAGTAAAATCCATTTTACAACTAGGAGAAGCTAAAACGATTAATGAAGCTGTAGAAAAAATGGACTTAAGTCGTTCTGCCTATTATAAATACAAAGATTATGTATTTCCATTTTATGAACTTTCACAAGGTAAAATTGTATCAATTAATGCACTGATTTCTAATGAGTCTGGTATGTTATCCAATATCTTACGGATTATTGCAGATTATAATGGCAGTGTATTAACAATCAACCAAAATTTACCGCTACAAGGTGTAGCTCATGTAAATATTTCTTTTGAAACAAAGGAATTAACATTACCAGTAGAAGATGTATTGCACGAAGTAAGACAATTAGAAGGAGTTATTAAGGTAGAACTAATTGGTCAAGCCTAGTGCTTAAGGAGATAAAGAATGAAGCAAGGCGTAAAGATTGCCCTCTTGGGTTTTGGTACAGTTGGACAAGGTACAGTTGAATTATTGACTAAAAATTTAGAGGTCATACAAAATCGCATTAGTGTACCAGTAACTGTAGATAAAATTTATGTGAGAAATCCAGACAAATATAGTCATGTTACATTACCTGCAAACGCTACATTTGTAACAGATTATAAAGAAATTTTACAGGATTCGTCTGTGGATATTGTGGTGGAAGTAATGGGTGGCACTACCTTTGCCCGCACGTGTATTGAAGAAGCCATCATTGCAGGTAAACACGTGGTAACTGCTAATAAAGATTTATTAGCAGAGGCAGGTCCTTATTTAATGGAGCTAGCTACAAAGCATCATGTGGATTTGCGCTTTGAAGCGAGTGTGGCAGGGGCTATTCCTATTATCCGTGCTTTATATGATTCCTTCGGCAGTAACCAAATTACAGAAATTATGGGCATTTTAAATGGAACAACAAATTTTATTTTATCTAAAATGAGTGAAGATGGATTAGGCTATGAAGAAGTCTTAAAAGAAGCACAAGAGCTTGGGTATGCGGAAGCAGATCCTACATCTGATGTGGAAGGTTATGATGCAGCACGCAAACTAGCTATTTTGGGCTCTATTGCCTTTAATAAACGCATTTTCTTTGAAGATGTAAGTTGTGAAGGGATCACGAAAATTGATGCTAGTGATATCCAATTTGGTAAAGAATTTGGCTATACTATTAAATTATTGGGCATTGCAAGAGAAACGAAAAAAGGCTTGTCCTTAAATGTACATCCTGCTTTCATTGCAAACACGCATCCATTAGCTTCTGTACGGGGTTCTTTTAATGCTGTATTCTTACGTGGTAATGGCTTTGATGATGCTATGTTCTACGGCCGTGGAGCTGGTAGCTTACCAACAGGTAGTTCCATTGTAAGTGACATAATGGAAGTAGCCCGCAATGTGGTGCAAGGCAAAACTGGCGAAATGAAGCAGTTCTATTATCCTCAAAAAACAATGTATAGTTCTAGTAAAATTGAATCTGCTTACTATATTCGCATGACTGTGGATAATTCAACAGGCGTGTTGGCAAAAGTAGCTACTAAATTAGCAGAACAACGCATTTCTGCACATTCTGTTATCCAACGTAAAGCAGATAATGATACAGCTACATTAGCGATTATTACTTCTAAATGTCCTCATGCGTATATTCAAAATTTAATTGATTCTTTCAACCATTTACGTGTGGTTAGAGAAGTGGGTAGTGTCATCCGCATTATGGTTGAATAAAGGAGTGTTCATGAAATCTATTACGGTACAAGTACCGGCTACAAGTGCCAACTGTGGCCCTGGATTCGACTGTCTGGGAGTAGCATTAAATTTATATAATGTATTTACTTTTGAACCTGACAAAGAGGCTACATCAAATACATATACTTTTGAAGGTTTTGGAGCGGACTTATTAGAGCAAGAAGACCATAGCCAAAATCTAGTGGGTATTGCTATGGAGCGGGTATTTAAAGAAGTGAATGCTGAACCTATATACGGTCGTATTCATTCTAATACCCAAATCCCACCATCAAGAGGTCTTGGCAGTAGTTCTACTGCCATTGTGGGCGGATTGCTATTAGCCAATGCCTATTTACAAGAACCTTTAAATAAGGATCAATTATTATTGATTGCCAATGATATGGAAGGCCATCCTGATAATGTAGCGCCAGCTATTATGGGGAATTTAGTCTGTGCTGTTGGTGGAAATGATACAGTATTCCATTCCCACATTGATGTACCAAGTAATTTAACTTTTGCTGTAGTGGTACCGGAAGTGATTGTAGAAACATCGTATGCACGTAGTGTGTTACCAACAGAGTTAAGCTATAAAGAAGCTGTTGCCAATGTTGGATTTGCTACGTTATTTGTAGGATCTATGATACAAAATCGTATGGATAATTTATCTATTGCACTTCAAGATTATCTGCATGTACCGTATCGTAAAACATTGATTCCTTATTGTGATGATGTATTTACTGCGGCTAAGAATAATGGGGCCTATGGTTCTACTATTAGTGGTTCAGGCTCTACCTTAATTGCCTATTGTTCTCCGGAACATGCAGTGACAGTGGCAGATGCCATGAGTTCTGTCTTTATGGATCACGATATTGATTGTCGTCGTTTCGTACTGCATGCAGATCGTGAGGGCGCTAAAGTTGTAAAAATTAAATATGAATAGAAAACTTCATGATTCTTTTAAACTTTATGTGATATAATTAAGTATATATATTCTATAAAAAAACATCTAAGTAGGAGGAATACATGAATAATATAAAAACAGCAGCCTTGTTGGCACTATTATCTGGATTATTAATGGTAATTGGTCAAATGGTAGGTGGCCACTCTGGAATGATTCTAATGTTTATCATATCCTTAGGCATAAATTTCTACACCTATTGGAATAGTGCCTCTATGGTACTACGTGCATATGATGCAAAAGAAATTAACGAGCAGAACAACCCTACCATCTTTCAAATTGTAAAAAAATTAGTTCATAATGCGGGATTGCCAATGCCAAAAGTATATCTTATTGAATCAGAAGTACCTAATGCATTTGCTACCGGTCGCGACCCTGAGCATGCGGCTGTGGCTGTGACAACAGGTATTATGAAACTGTTAACAGATGATGAAATTGAAGGTGTACTGGCTCATGAACTTTCTCATGTGAAACATAGAGATACATTAATTAGTACTATTGCAGCAAGTATGGCAGGATTTATTGCAATGGTGGCGAATATGTTACAATGGGCAGCTATTTTTGGTGGTCGTGATGATGAGGAAAATTCCAATCCAATAGCTTTAATCGGTACTATCATTTTAGCGCCATTAGCAGCTAGCTTGATACAAATGGCAATTTCCCGATCTCGTGAATATTTAGCAGATGAAGAAGGAGCGATGATGAGTCGTAAACCTTTATCACTAGCATCTGCTTTAGCTAAAATTGAGCATTATGCTAAATTTGGTGTGCTTCCAGGTCAAAGCGAAAGCCGTGTATCATCTACAGCACACATGTTTATTATTAATCCTTTAAGTGGGATTTCTTCCACTATGACTCAATTATTTAGTACGCATCCATCTACGGAAAGCCGTATAGAGCGGTTGCGTGACATAGCGAGTCGCATATAAAGGGAGCAATGCACATCTTATGGTATAGAAATCGGAAGGTTTCTAATTGTTAAGGAGGTATACTATGGCAAAAGTGTACACGAAAACAGGTGATGCAGGTTCTACTGGTTTATATACTGGTGAACGTGTAAGTAAAGCATCTCAACGTGTTTGTACGTATGGAACAATTGACGAGGCACAAGCCTTTCTTGGAGTAGCTCGTGCGTACTCTGACAAAAAAGTGGTGCAAGATACATTATTGCAACTGGAAAAAGAACTATGGATGATTATGGCTGATATTTCTAGCTTAGGTCAAGAAGCTACTATAACAGATGACCATGTTGTGAATTTAGAGCAGATCATCGACAAGTTTGATGAACAATTAGAGCCACTATCTAAATTTATTTTGCCTGGCGACAGCAAAACGTCTAGTTTCTTGCACTTAGGTCGTACTATCGTTCGCCGTGCAGAACGAGACCTATGGAAGTTAGGAGAAACAGAAGAGATTCATATGTCGAATCTTCGCTATTTGAATCGTTTATCTGACTTGCTATTTATCCTAGCTCGCGTAGAAGATGAAGTGAAATAGTTTACCATATAAAAGGAGGTACTCCATAGGGGGTACCTCCTTTTAGTATCTCATATATTATTTCTATCAATTCTTCTGGGATGTGCTATAATACTATGTATGTAGTTACTGTGATTAATGTTGTACTTCTTGTACATCCACAGTTTTGTTTAACACATCTTCAGGGCTTGGATAGAAGAAATAGATTTGATCAATTTCGTTTTTAAATTTCTCACGGATGTGTACAGATAATAAGGTTTCAAACTTAATGATATCTTCTGATTCCATCACAGCATCTTCTACCAACACAAATAATTGCGGATCAGCTTTTGGTGCATTCGGTGGTAAACGATCTGGTGAAAGTGGAACATTCACGATGATACGTACAGATGCTACATAATTTCCATTTTGATCCTTGATGGCTGCACGATAAGTATTTTCCCATAAAGTGGCCATTAATTGGATGTCTAAGTTTAATAATTCCATAGTTGTCTCCTTTATAATGAACGTATAGTACATATGATAACTGATAAAGGGCAACTTTGTATAGGTATACTATGAAAAATCGTATCATATTTTGTACAGGTGGTGCCCGTAGCGGCAAAAGTGAGTTTGCAGAAACACTAGCTTTATCTAAAGAAGGACAAAAGGGATATATTGCTACAGGCCGAGCCTATGACGAAGAGATGCAGCATCGCATTCATCTACACCAAGAACGGCGCAAAATGATTTGGAACAATTATGAAATTCCTTGTACTATCAGTAAAGAGATTCATAGAGTACTGGATGAATGCTCGGTGATCTTAGTCGATTGCTTAACGATGTGGACTACTAATCTATTATTAGAAGATGGCGAATTCACATCTCAGGAAGATATTAATCAACGAGAGCGTCTGATACTTTCAGAAGTACAAGCAGTACTCGATGCGATTCGATCTCACAGGGTAGACGAGGAAAAAACAATTATTTTTGTAACTAATGAGATTGGATTAGGTATTGTACCAGAGAATAAACTAGCTCGTATTTTTAGAGATATTATGGGCCGTGTCAATCGTTTGGTGGCTGCAGAAGCAGATAAAGCGTATATGACAATTAGCGGTATGACAATAGATATAAAAGCATTGGAGGTAAGGAACCATGGCTAAAAAGATAATGTTTCAAGGAACCAGTTCGAATGTAGGTAAAAGTATTTTAGCTACAGCAATGTGTCGTATTCTACATAATAAAGGATACAAAACAGTGCCTTTTAAAGCCCAAAATATGGCATTAAATTCCTATGTTACAAAAGCAGGGGATGAAATTGGCCGTGCCCAAGTAGCACAAGCCGAAGCAGCAGGCCTAGAGCCTATTGTACAGATGAATCCTGTTCTATTAAAACCTACAGGTAATCAGTCCTCTCAAGTGGTGCTAATGGGTAAGCCGGTAGGAGTGTATAGTGCTAGGGAATACCACACAAAATATTCCTTAACAGCCCTAGATAAAGTTAAAGAAAGTTTACAATATTTAGATAATAATTTCGACATGATTGTCATTGAAGGCGCCGGTAGTCCTGCGGAAGTTAATTTAAAAGCCAACGATATTGTAAACATGCGAGTAGCCAAATTAGCCAATGCGCCTGTCATGCTGATTGCTGATATCGATCGTGGCGGTGCCATTGCCTCTGTTGTGGGCACATTAGAGTTATTGGAGCCTGATGAAAGAGACTTGGTGAAAGGTATTATCATCAATAAATTCAGAGGTGATGTCACATTATTACAACCTGCCTTAGATTTCATTGAGCAAAAGACTGGTAAAAAAGTAGTTGGTGTGGTGCCAGCCATAGAAAACCTTGATATTGATGAAGAAGATTCAGTAGCTCTTGAAAGCAAATATAGAGGTGTGTCTAAAGAAATTACTATTGCTGTCATGCAAACTCCAAAAATCTCCAATTTCACAGACTTTGATGCCCTTGCTTATGAACCAGATGTATCAGTACGCTTTGTTAAGCAAGGCGAGCCTATTGGACATCCAGATATGGTTATCTTACCAGGCTCAAAAAATACATTGGCCGATTTAGCGTATTTACAGGAACATGGCTATGATAGAGATATTCATGCCTTGGCAGAAGCTGGTGTACCAGTACTAGGCATTTGTGGTGGAAACCAAATGCTAGGGAAAATGCTCTATGACCCAGAAGGTATAGAAGGGGATATCCCTGAATTAAAAGGTTTAGGCTTACTTCCCACAGCTACAACTATGAAAACGGAAAAATTAACACATCAAGTTTCTTTTGATGTAAAGAATTTATCTTTCTTAGGTATTAACTATAGTGGTGAAAATCTTGTAGGCTATGAAATTCACATGGGAGATACACAGCCTGTAGGACCGGGAGAACGTTGTTTCCACATCCAAAAACGTAGTGATGCTAAGGTTGATGTAATCGATGGTTTTGTCACTAGTAATGGACAAGTGATGGGCACCTATATCCACGGTATTTTAGATAACGATGGATTGCGTCGATCTATTCTGAATGCGTTACGCGCAAAAAAAGGCTTGGAGCCATTGGATATCGTATTCCGTTACTTTGAACATAAAGAAGCTGCTTACAATCGACTAGCTAAGATAGTAGAAGAACATTTAGATATGGAATATATCCAATCATTATGGGAGAAAGACTAATGGAATGGTTTTTGCACCATCTTGTGTATTTTATTCCTTTAGGGGCATTAGTATTAGATACCTTAGTGGGTGACCCTAGAAGTAAGTATCACCCTGTGGTGTTGATTGGCAATTGTATTTCTTTTTATGAAAATATTTTGTATAAAAAAAATACTATTCCAAAACATCAAATCTTTTTAGGCATCTCTACAGTCTTGCTAGTATTAATGTCTGTTATGCTCGTCATTACGGGTCTATTGTTCATTGGTGGTACTATTCATCCTGTGGGCTATTTTATAGTTTCTTTGTTGTGCCTCTATATTGCCATTAGTCCACGATGCCTAGCAGAGGCGGGTATAGAAATTGCCAATTTATTACGAAAACAAGATATCTCTGAAGCTCGTCGTAAGGTAGGATGGATTGTAGGGCGTAAGACTAGCGACCTCGATGAAAGTGAAATTACTCGTGCCACTATTGAAACGGTAGCAGAAAATACAGTGGATGGTATTATTTCTCCTCTTTTTTGGTTTGTTCTATTAGGCCCTTGGGGCGCTATTGGATACCGTGCTATTAATACAATGGATTCCATGATAGGGTATAAAAATGACCGGTATTTATACTTTGGTCGTTTTGCCGCTCGCTTAGATGATGTTGTTAATTATATTCCAGCACGGATTACCTTTGTGTTATTCGTGATAGCCGCATTTCTCTGTGGAAAGGACTGGAAACATGCCTTACGTATAGCAGCTCGTGATGCAGCAAAACATCCTAGTCCGAATGGAGGTTATGCAGAGGCTCCTGTAGCTGGGGCACTACATATTCGGTTAGGTGGACAAAATGTATATCATGATAAAGTCACCTTCCGAGCTTATATGGGAGACCCTATAATGCCAATGGTAGGGAAGCACATTTATCAAACTATATATTTGATGTATACTGTTTCTATCCTGGGCGTTGCCTTAACGATGGTCAGTACATATGTTATTAATCAATGGTAGGTGGCAAATGAAAGGATTTTTTGTAGGACTTCAGTTTTTAACACGCTTAAAAATTGTGAACCAAACAGAGTGGAAAGTAGAAGACTTCGGTGCATCTGTTACCTATTTCCCTTTAGTAGGTCTTGTAATTGGCGCTTTTATGTGGGCACTGTATACCTTAGCCAATCCTTATATCCCAGTATCCTTATTGATGCTAATATTAGTTATCTTTGAATTTCTATTTACTGGCGGACTTCATGCAGATGGATTTATGGATACCTGCGATGGCTTGTTTTCTGGTCGTGATCGGGAACGTAAATTAGAGATTATGAAAGATAGTCGTGTGGGCAGTAATGGAGTAGTAGGATTTGTATTTTTGACACTTTTAAAATGGCAATTACTAGTGAATCTGCCTACTACAGTAGTTCCCTTAGTTCTGGTCAGTATGCCTATTTTAAGCCGATACACCATGGTTATCAGTATTCAAAAATTCCCCTATGCAAGACCTGAAGGAATTGGCAAATTTTTTGCAGCCAATGCTCCTAAGTATGCTTTACCAGTAGCGACCTTATTAGCTGTATTGCCTATCTTGTGTTATGAGTGGTTATATGTATACTTATTTACTATTGCAGTTTTAGTTAACATTATCATTAACTCCTATGTGACAAAACATTTGGGCGGAACTACGGGGGATACGTATGGGTTTGTATGTGAATTATCAGAAGTTTTTATCATTTTAGGTGCAATTATTGTAACTGCGATATAAATGTATTGTAACTGCGATATAAATGAAAGGAGGAAGTAGAGTTGGCATTTTATGTAAGAACGCCAGGCACTTGCGGAGAGTTTATTCAAGGCTCTATCAAGGGACAACGATTTCTAGTAACCTGTCCTATTAATCGCTATTCATATGCCATTGGTGATGTACAATATGCACTTCCTCTTTCACCTATATCATTGCAGTCAAAGGCTTATCAGGCCTATATCAAGGTCTTAGATACATTGGGAATCAATAAGTCTATGGCGAAACCAGTATATTTACATTCTGATATTTTACAAGGAAAAGGGTTGGCGTCCAGTAGCGCAGATATTAGCGTAGTAGCTATGGCTACAGCAAAAAGCCATGGCTACGATTTATCCATGGAGGAATTGGCTTCTATCTGTTTATCTATCGAACCTACAGATGCGCCCTTTTACCCTGGTATTGTTCAATTTGATTATCTAAATGGCACATGTTGTGAATTATTAGGTACCTGTCCGCCGATCCGCATCGTCATGTTCGATGAAGGAGGGACTATTGATACGGTACAATTTAATCACCAGCAAAATTTAGATGCTTTAATCGATGAAAAAGAAGAGTTGATGGTAGAAGCTTTAGCAAAATTTAAAGAGGGGATTCAAAAACATAATGTAAAACTTATCGGTGAAGCCTCTACCATTAGTTCTTTCGGCAATCAACGTATTTTGCATAAGTCGAACTTGTATGCATTGCACCAAATTGGTGTTGAGTGTAATGCCATAGGAACGATTATTGCCCATAGCGGAACCGTACTAGGCTTGCTATTTCCCCCAGACTCGCCAAGTATTGTACACTGCTTGCAACGAGTTAAACAGGAATTACCAAATCTTACCTTCATGGATATAGTGGAAACTACGAATGAAGGAATTACTTTCATGGAACGATAAAGGAGGTTATGATGGTGAAAACAAGTAATGTACATGGTGGAAATGTGCATAAAGCGAGTCGATTGTTACATACTTCCTTAGATCAGATTCTAGATTTTAGTGCCAATATTAATCCCATCGGTATGAGTGCTAAAGGGATGGACGCTGTGAATAAGGCATTGTGTGATGTGATTCATTACCCAGACCCAGATATGACGAACCTTTTTTCCATCTTATCCGATTTATGGCATATGCCAAAAGAATACATTGCGTTTGGTAATGGTGCAGCGGAATTAATTTATGCTATATGCCGATTGCCAAATATAGAAGCTGTGTACGTACCGGCACCGGGGTTTTCTGAATACAGTCATGGGGCTAAATCTTGTAGATTACCTGTAATAGAATACAAATTGCACTTTGACGCAGAATCATTTGCATTTGCTTATCCTTTAGAGCAAATGTTGCGAGATTTAAATCAGTATAAGCATCGCTTAGTATTTATTGGGAATCCCAATAATCCATGTGGCACTTTGTGGAAACATGAATGTAATGAATTATTTGAAGTGTGTAAAAAAAATGGTCATTATCTAGTATTTGATGAGTCCTTTATCGATTTTTTAGGGGATACTTATTCTATGCGAAACTATGTAAAAGAATATGACAATGTACTTGTTGTACATTCTTTAACTAAGTTTTATGCAGTTCCTGGTCTACGTATTGGGGCCATGATGGCAAACCCAATGATGATTAATTTTATTAAATCTCAAATTCCATCATGGACAGTAAATCATTTAGCACAAATATATAGTGAAACAGCTTTACAGGATATCGACTATATACAGGAAACTCGTTCCCTATTAAAAGAAGAAAAAGAATGGTTATATCATAAGCTTACAGAGATAGATGCATTGCGTTGCATTGAACCATCTGTGAATTATATTCTTTGTCATCTACATGAGCAGTATTCTTTAGAGGATATGATTCAAAATTTATATCACCAATCTATATTAATGAGAGACTGTTCTCACTATACGGGGTTAGGACCAAATTGGTTTCGCATCGCCATCAAAAGAAGAGAACAAAATGAACGATTATTACAAGCTTTACAAGCATATTTTAGATTACAATAGGAGATACTATGATACAAATTTACTTTGTCCGACATGGTGAAACGGATTGGAACCATCTTGGAAAGCACCAAGGGTTCAGCGATATACCCTTGAATGAAAAAGGTATGGCTCAGGCTGTGGACGTGGGGAATGCGTTGCGAGATGTTCATTTTCATAGAGCTATCGTTTCCGACCTTGTACGAGCCAGGGTTACAGCTGAAGAAATTTTAAAAGGCCGATATATTCCTACCACATTTACGGAAGGATTGCGGGAAATTAACTTTGGTGACTGGGAGAGCTTAACTTATTCTGAAATTAACGAACGCTGGCCTGGGCAAATCGAAGCGATTTATGAAGATCCGTCACAGAAACCAATTCCTAATGGGGAAACAGTAGAAATGGTGCAAGAACGTGCCTATAACTGTTTATTAGAAGAATTATCGCGTATGGAAGATGGTGAACGTTTACTAGTCGTTTGTCACGGCGGTACCATACGCACATTATTATGTGCATTAACGGGTATTCCATTGAATTGTTTATGGCGGTTAGCACAAGGGAATACAGCTGTTAGTGTAGTGGATTTCTGGGGTGACCAATCCCCTTATAATCGTATTTGTATATTAAATGATACATCTCATACGCATGTGAGAGAAGGTGGTTACGGTGAGGATTGATAAATTTTTAGCTCATAAGGCGTTTGGCACAAGGAAAGAGGTCCATGATTTAATCAAACAAGGCTTAGTAAAAGTGAATGACACTATTATCAAGAAGAAAGATATCCATATCAACCCTGATGTAGATCTTGTTACAGTTCAAGATCAAGTTGTACAAGCACAATTAGAATATTATATTAAATTTCACAAACCAGCCGGATATGTAACAGCTGTAGAAGATTCTACAGACCCTACTATTATGGAGTTACTTCCTGAAGAGTTCCAAACTTTGAAAGTATTCCCAGTTGGACGACTCGATAAAGATACAGAAGGGTTATTATTATTAACAAATGATGGTCCCTGGGCTCATAAAATCATTCATGGCAAAAAACATATTGGTAAAACCTATTACGTAGAGTATAGTGGCACTTTATCAGAGGAAGGTATACAACGTATAGAAGAAGGGATGATTTTAGGGGATGGAACAGAATGTAAACCAGCACAAATAACTCTTCACAATGATGAAGCTGTAATAAATGAGTCTGGTGAAATGATTCACTCCTGTGAATTGACTATTTACGAGGGTAAATATCATCAAGTGAAACGCATGATTGGTGCCTGTGGTGGAACAGTAACGTACTTACAACGGATTGCCATCGATAACATTACACTTGATTCTATTGAAGAAGTGGGTACATTTATAGATTTAACAGAAGAAGAAAAAGAAATTGTTTAATCGAATCTATTCAATTTGTCATAACTATGCATTATATGGTATCATTAGTTGATGCTTTTTAAGGAGGCGAGATGATGAATGGATTAGTCGCTTTACAAGCATTCCTAGAAGAAGAAACATATGGAGGAGCTATCCTCATTAGTCCTATTAACCTACATTATTTTGCGGGATTTACAGGGACTACAGGTGTAGCTTTCATAACACCAAACAAAGCCTATATGATAACGGACAGTCGCTATACAGAACAGGCGAAAAAACAATGTGAAGGGTATGAGGTCATCCAATATAGTGGTGATGTGTATGACACAATTAAAGATATACTAGGCTCATCGAACATTACGTTAACCACATGTTGCTTTGAAGGAAATTATATGAGTGTTGATGTATTTCAACAAGTATGTGATACATTAAATGAAACGGAATTTTTATCCTTTGATTTTGCAAGTCTACGTATGGTAAAACGAGAGGACGAGCTACAGTGTTTACGACAAGCATTTCGTATCGCTGATGAAGCGTTTGCAGCTATGTTGCCACAATTAAAAGTGGGAATGACCGAAAATGAAGCTCGCATTATTTTAGAAACAGAAATGTTAAAACGTGGTTCTAGAGAACCGTCCTTTACGACTATTGTAGCTTCTGGCTATCGTTCTAGTATGCCTCATGGAGTAGCTAGCGATAAAGTGATGGAACGAGGCGATTTTGTTACTTTTGACTTTGGTGCCATGTACAAAGGATATCACTCAGATATGACACGTACCATCGTGTTAGGTAAGGCTAGTGATGAACAAAAGAAATTATACTCTATCGTGTTAGAAGCACAAACACGTGGTGTTGCTTCCATTAAAGAAGGCGTCACTGGTGCTGAGGTCGATGCTGTTTGTAGAGACTACATTAGAGAACAAGGCTATGGATCTAATTTTGGTCATGGCACAGGCCATGGTGTGGGATTAGATATCCATGAATTACCGGTAGCATCTCCGAAATCAAAAGATGTATTAGCTGAAAACATGGTAGTGACTGTAGAACCTGGTATATATATAGCAGGACATATGGGACTACGTATAGAAGATACAGTTGTAGTTACTAAGGAGGGTTGTGAAATACTCACAAAAACTCCTAAAGATTTAATAGAACTAGATGTGTAATGGAGGGATTTACAATGATTTCCAGTAATGATTTTCGTCCAGGCGTAACTGTCGAATTAGACGGTAATGTATGGCAAGTAGTTGACTTTCAACATGTTAAACCAGGTAAAGGTGCGGCTTTCGTACGTGCTAAATTGAAAAATCTACAAACTGGTGCTGTGGTAGAGCGTACTTTCAATGCTGGTGAAAAAGTGCCAAAAGCTCATGTTGATCGTCGTCGTATGGCTTTCTTATATGAGTCCGATGGAGCGTATACGTTCATGGACAATGAAACATATGACCAAATTGAATTAACAATTGACCAATTAGGAGACGCTAAAAACTTCTTGTTAGAAAACATGGAAGTATCTATTATGTTCTTCCAAGGCATTGTTATCGGTATCGACTTACCTGTAGCTGTTGAGTTACGCGTTGTTGAAACTGACCCTGGTATCCGTGGCGATACTGCAACTGGTGGTAATAAACCTGCTACATTAGAAACAGGTTATGTTGTAAAAGTACCTTTATTCATCGAAGTAGACGATGTATTGCGTGTAGATACACGTACTGGACAATATATTGAACGTGCTTAAACCACAGATTTGATCTTTTAACAACTAGTATAGTATTGTAATTAAAAGCATTTGTTGGCCTGTGGTAGGACGACAAATGCTTTTTTTGGTAAACATATGGAAGATAATCGCTTTTTTGAAGGACTAATACAGTTCGATCATTCCGTTTATGAAATGATTGCTACCATGACAGCACTGGAAACAAAAGGTGTTGCTGGTATGAGTACAACATTTGGAGATACGGTTAGCAGCATATTTGGCAGAAAAAATGCCATGGAAGGCGTAAAAGTACAAGTTTTGGAAGATGATTCATTACAAGTATCTCTACATATTGCGGTGTATTATGGATATCGTGTTCCAGATATAGCATTGCGTTTACAAGAGCGAGTAAAAAGTAGTCTTGTATCTATGGCAGATGCTACTGTGAATAGTGTTGATATTTATGTGCAAGATATTATTTTTGAAAGTACCATATCATAGGGGATTTGTATGTCAGATCATTTAGAAATAGAAATTACAGATGCCGTTATTTTAGATGTCACAGCAAGAGTATTATCATCATTCGATGAAATTCACTCTATGAGTAAACGATTTTTTGATGGTGTTGTAGATGGTATCTCACAAAAATTAGGGCAAAAAAGTTGGCCTGGAATGAATGTTAAACATAAACGAGATGCATTTGGAGAAGATTTCATTGAAATCAATTTGTATCTTCGTTTATATTGTGGATCTCATCCATTAGAAGTGGCACGACAAATACAACAACAAGTGCGGCAAGATTTAAGAAATATGTTAGACTTATACCGTATTCGTGTAGACGTACACATCGACGGTTTAGAAAGAAGGGAACCTAGTCATGAATCATCGTAGGTTAGCAAGAGTATTTGCATTTGAAACACTGTATGCAGATACTTTTTTAGGAGAAACGGTTGACAATACTGTTATAGATACAACAAATATGCAAGGAAAAGCTAATCACTTTGCGGAGCAATTAATCGAAGGTGTACGTAATGAAAAAGAACAATTAGATCTAGCTTTACAAGAGTTTTCACCTAAACGTAAAATGGAACGTTTCCCTAAAGTAGAACTTACTATTTTGCGTATGGCAGCGTGGGAGCTATTACATCCACAAGAGGATACTCCATCCAAGATTGTCATCAATGAAGCTGTTTTATTAGCGAAAGACTTTGGTGGAGAGACGTCCTATAAGTACATTAATGCAATTCTTCATAATTTAGCTAAATCGAGACAATAATATGGCCTATTATTTAGGAATAGATACTAGCTGTTATACGACATCTTGTGCACTTGTTGATGAAGAAGGTAGATTAGTTCAGGAAGTTAGAAAACTGCTAGAAGTACCGCAAGGTAAACGAGGATTACAGCAGTCACAAATGGTATTTCAACATACTCGAGCTTTAGGAGAACTTATTCAGTCCTTAACATTGGATCAGCCTATTGCTGGTATCGGTGTCAGTGGTTTTCCAAGACGAGAAGAAGGTTCCTATATGCCTGCATTCCTAGTAGGTCTCAATACAGCCAAATCACTAGGACATTGTTTACAAGTTCCAGTTCATGTATTTTCACATCAAGAGAATCATATTTGGGCAGCCTTGCGTGAAATTGGTGAAATTCCGGAAGGTCCATTTTTAAGTTTACATCTTTCAGGGGGGACTACAGAATTTGTTCTTTGTGAACGCATTTCTAAAAGTGGTTTTAAAACACAAATAGTAGGTGGCTCTGACGATATAGCAGGAGGACAATTAGTGGATCGTCTAGGTGTATTAATGGGCTTACAATTTCCAGCAGGACCAAGCATGGAAACATTAGGACGACGTATTAAATATAATGTAGACTCTGTGCTACCAGTATCGGTGAAAGGCTCTACCATCAGTTTTGGTGGCCCATATAGTGCTGGTCAACGTTGGTGGGAATCATTGCAACATATGCCTATTGATTGGACTGATAGAGAATCATTTAGTAAAGAAACAAAAGCACAAATCTTGGCAGCCTCTGTATTCCATTGTATTGGGACTTCCCTAGAAAAAGCTTTATCGCATATTCTAACAGAACATATGATTACCACATTAATTACTGCTGGTGGTGTTATGGCTAATACCTACCTACAAGACCGCTTAGTTCATTGGGGACACCATCATGATTTAGATGTGTTATGTGTATCCTCTAAATATAGTGCAGATAATGCCTCAGGTAATGCCTATGGGGCAAAGGTCGTTGAAGGAGAATAGAATGGATGCTTACTCCGTTGGAGAATTAAATAGAATTATTAAGCAAACCCTAGAGGGAGAATTTCTCTTAAAGAACTGTATTGTTGAAGGTGTTATCTCTAATGTTAAACGCCATAGTACAGGACATTATTATTTTTCTCTCATTGATGATACAGGGTCCATTGATATGGCTATGTGGCGTTCTAAAGTACAACAACGTGGATTAGAAAGTGCCCTCGAAAATGGCTTATTAGTACAAGTACGAGGAAATATTAGTTTTTACGAAAAAACTGGTCGTTTAAGTTTTATTTGTGAAGACATTCGTATTGGTGCCAAAAGTGACTATCAAATTGCTTATGAGAAATTAAAACAAGAACTATATGCGTTGGGATATTTTGACGAACGACACAAACAGTCTTTGCCACCAGTACCGAGTTGTATTGGTGTTGTCACTTCTGCATCAGGTGCAGTCATTCACGATATTTTACATGTCGCATCCCATCGCAATCCGTTAGTAACATTTAAAGTATTTAATGTACCTGTACAAGGCCCTACAGCAGGACCTGTTATTGCTCGTGGTGTAACTATGGCAGATGCGGACCCAGATGTAGATTTAATTATTGTTGGTCGTGGTGGTGGTTCTATGGAAGACTTGTGGTGCTTCAATGACAGATCTTTAATAGAAGCTATTTTCCAATGTACAACACCTGTTGTATCTGCAGTAGGTCATGAAGTAGATTATACATTATGTGATTTTGTGGCAGATGTAAGAGGTGCTACCCCAAGTCATGCCGCTGAACTATCTATTTATCCTTTGGTAGACTTACAAGAAGAAGTACAGCAAAAATTAGACTTTATTCACAATACAGTACAGTATCGTATTCAAAAAGAAAAACAACAGTTATTTGCTATTACAAATCGCAAGATTACTGTACCTGCCATGAACTTGGTACATCAACAGAAAAATATATTACAACGTTTTGAACACCTTTTACATAGTGCCATACAAAAGAAAACTCAAGAGGAATCACGTAAATTAGCTATATTAGCAACTCAATTAGATAACAAAAATCCATTATCTAAGGTCATTAAAGGCTTTGCAAAAGTTGATCATCATGGTGCTCCATTACAAACAATTCAAGGTGTACAGATTGGTGATACATTAGATATACATATTCAAGATGGATCTGTGAAAGCGACTGTACAGGAGGTAATACATCGTGGCTAAATCTATAAAAAATTATGAAAAAAAATATACAGCTTTAGAAGAAGTAGTAAAAAAATTAGATGACGAAAATTTATCCATGCATGAATTGCTAAAAACCTATAAAGAAGGATTAACACTGGTTAAAGAATGTTCTGATTTATTACAGCTTGTGGAAGCAGAAGTAGAACAAATTATTGAAACTGTACAAGTAGATACAAATTAGGAGACAAAGTACATATTTTTAGGTATAATAGAGTAAGAATATTTATACAAAAATTATTATCTTTCAAAGAATTGAGGATATTATGTTAAGAGAGTACTTGCAACAAAGTAAAGTAGACATTGAAAGTTATTTATCCTCTGTATTAGAATCTCCTAATACGGAATATGCTCGTTTATACGATAGCATGAAATATAGCTTATTGATGGGCGGTAAAAGAATTCGTCCTATTATTACAAAAGCTGTGATTGAATCCTTAGGTGGATCTTGGGATACTTATAAAGATGTAGTATGTGCCATAGAATTGATTCATACCTATTCTTTAATTCATGATGATTTACCAGCTATGGATAATGATGATTATCGTCGTGGGAAGCTAACCAATCATCGCGTGTATGGTGATGGTATGGCCATTTTAGCAGGAGATGGATTATTAACCTATGCCTTTGAGCTAGTTAGCAAACATACAAAGTTATCTGCAGAACAAGTGGTGCAGATCATTCAGACCTTAGCAAAAGGTGCCGGTCCTAGCGGAATGGTGGGTGGTCAAGCGTTTGACTTAGAATCAGAAGGAAAGTGTTTGCCATTGGAAGAATTAGTAGTTCTTCACAAAGGTAAAACAGGAGCCTTATTTAGTGCAGCTGTTGAAATTGGTCTGATTATCATGAATGCTACTACATCCGTAAGAGAGGCATACCTACGCTATGCCGATCATTTAGGTTTATTATTCCAAATTACTGATGATATTTTAGACGTAGTAGGTACACAGGAAGAATTAGGAAAAACTCCTGGTAGTGATGAACGTCAGCATAAAGCAACCTATGTATCTATTTTAGGTTTAGATACGGCTAAAGAACGTGCTCAAGAAGTAGCTAATCTAGCGCTAACAGCATTGCATGATTCCAACCAAGCATCATCAGTGCTTGAAGGTCTAGTCCAATATCTAATGGATCGCACACAGTAGGAGACACTATGAGTCAAAAAGAACGTCTTGATATACTTCTTGTGCAGCGTGGTCTATTTGAAAGTAGAGAAAAAGCTAAGGCAGCTATTATGGCAGGGCTTATCTTTTCCGGTACACAACGATTGGATAAAGCAGGTACTAAAGTATCAGTAGATACACATCTGGAAGTAAAAGGCAATACCTTACCATATGTGAGCCGTGGCGGCTTAAAATTAGAAAAAGCCATCGAATTATATCCTATAGATTTAACAAATGCCGTTATGGTGGATATTGGCGCTTCCACCGGCGGGTTTACAGACTGTGCCTTACAACATGGGGCATCCAAAGTATTTGCCATTGATGTTGGATATAATCAACTAGCTTGGAAGCTACGACAAGATCCTAGAGTCATTAATATGGAAAAACAAAATATTCGCACCGTTACACTAGTACAATTAGGGGAATTGAGCGATTTTATTTCTATTGATGTGGCTTTTATCTCTTTAGATAAGGTGCTTCCAGTAGCGACAACCTTATTGAAAGATACTGGCTCTTTAGTGGCTTTAATTAAACCTCAGTTTGAGGCTGGTAAAGAACTAGTCGGTAAAGGTGGAATCGTACGTGAAAAATCAACCCATAGATTGGTGTTAGATCGTATCTTGCACATCGCTAAAGATTGTGGGTTATACTTACATGGATTAACCTATTCTCCCATTAAAGGAATGGAAGGAAATATTGAATTTTTAGGATATTTTACAAAACAAGCAGAGAGTTCCTTAGATATTACTGAAGAGCTGATTACAGCCACAGTAGAGGAGGCTCATCAATTATAGGAGGATCTATGAGAATCGGTTTCTTTCCTAATATGAAAAAAGAGAATATTCGAGATATTTTATCACAAGCAATTACCTATTGCCATACATATGGTATAGAAGTCTATATGCCTAAAGAGTTAGAACATCATGATGTATGTGCGTTGGGGATAGAGAAATCTCATTTATTACCACGACCAGAAGTATTTGAACATCTGGATATGGCATTTAGCTTTGGTGGTGATGGTACAATTATTCAATTGGCACGTCAAATCTATCCATATAATGTACCAATTTGTGGTATTAATTTAGGGGAATTAGGGTTCTTAAACCAAATAGAGCTTGAAAATTTAGAGGCGGCTATTGAAAGAATTAGTAAAGGCGATTATTATGTGGAAGATCGCATTCATTTAGTGGGAACCTTGCATACGCCAGAAGGCGAACGTGTACTACGTCCCGCTATCAATGATATTGTAGTATCCCGCTCAGAACCAGGTAAAATGGCTCGCATTAATTTATCCATAAATGGTGGGCATACACAAATGTATCCCGCTGACGGTTTAATTGTAGCCTGTTCCACTGGGTCTACAGGGTATAACTTATCTGCTGGTGGACCAATTATGGCCCCAGATAATCGCTCTCTTATCGTAACACCGATTGCCCCTCATTTATTGCAAGGTGTATCTTTGGTGCTCAAAGAAAGTGCAAAGATTGATATTACTATGCCAGAGCGTCAGAAAAACCTTCATATTTCTGTGGATGGCACCTTTGATTACGAATTTAGCAATACTGATTCTTTACATATTGAAGCGCATCCACAATATTGTAAATATGTGCGATTTAAGGATCAAAAATTCTTCGCAACCTTGTTTAAAAAGTTGACGGCTCGCTCTAAGGAGGTTCTATGATTCCTCTACACCATAGTGTAGAATTTCAGCATCACTTATGGATAGATGCCTTAGTATCAGCTAGAACTATTGTAGATATTACTTGTGGCAATGGACATGACACGGTATATCTATTGTCACATTGTCATGAAAATAGTCATGTATATGCTATTGATATCCAAGAAGTAGCGCTAACAAGAACGAAAGAAAAAGTTTTGAAAGAGCTTCCACAGGCTTTACAGCAAGTGGATTTCATATTGGGGTCTCATGATAGTGTATTGGAAACACTTCCTGTATCTACTATCGATTTAATGGTAGGCAATTTAGGGTATTTACCAAATGCAGACCATGAAATTATGACCCAATCTACATCAACAATTACGGCTTTATCTAAAGGATTAGAAAAGCTTTCAGTCAATGGATTATGCACCATTGTAGCATATCCTGGAACAGAAGCTGGTCGTAAGGAAGCAGAAGATGTAGAAGAATATATAGCTTCAATTAATCAAAAAGATTTTCACTGTAGTACGTGGCGACCATTAAATCAAGCGAACCAACCACCTATTTTATATATTATTCGTCGGAGGAAATAATGAAACGTTTTCGTTATAATAAGATAAAAGAAATTATTCAAACTAAGGCTATTGAAACACAAGAAGAGTTAGCGCAAGCACTGGTAGAAGAAGGGATTACTGTTACACAAGCAACTGTATCACGTGATATTAAGGAATTGATGTTAATTAAAGTTCCTACAGGGGATGGTCGCTATCGGTATGCCTTATCTCCAGAAGAAAACATTATGTTATCTAGAACACGTATCAATCGCTTATTCCAAGACTCCATTCTACGCATTGACCACGTATTGAATCAAGTTGTGTTACATACATTACCTGGGTCTGCACAATCAGTAGCCTTTGCTATCGACCATGCAAAATGGCATGAAGTGATAGGCACAATTGCAGGCGATGATACAATTTTGTTGATATGCAACTCTGTAGAAAGTGTAGAATTGGTATTAGACCGTATTCAAGACTTAATGAGGGATTAATATGCTAGTGCGCATGGGGATTAAAAACTTTGCCCTCATCGAACATATGCAGTTAGAGTTTTCTAAGGGCATCACAATTTTTACTGGTGAAACAGGCTCTGGTAAATCCATATTAATGGATGCATTTTCCATTCTATTAGGAGAAAGAGCAAGTAGTGAATTTATTCGCCATGAGAAGGACTCTTTTCTGATTGAAGGGGCTTTTGATATTGCAGGAGACACAGCTTTACAAGAGCTATTAGAAAGTAAAAATATTTTAGTAGAAGAAGACACTTTAATTTTATCTAGAACTTTTAATCGAAACGGTAAATCGCAAATTTTAGCTAATGATCAAGTGATTCCTTTAAAGGCATTGCGTGAAATTGGCACCTATTTGGCAGATATTCATGGCCAATATAGTAACCAACAGCTCTTATTACCAGATACACACCATATTTATTTAGATACGTATAATGAGGATGCTACAAAGGCTTATGAAAGTTATGTATCAGCCTATACTGACTATGCCAGCGCAAAGCGACAATTAGAAACATTGCGTGAAGAGTCGGCCCAAAGAATTCGTGAATTAGATATGTTGCGGTTTCAGATTGATGAAATTGAAGAGGCACAACTACAAATTAATGAAGATACAGCCGTATCTGAGGAGTTAGAAAGATTAGATAATTATGAGCATCTTCAATCTACAATTTCTAGTTGTTACGATGGTATCTATGGTGGTAGAGCTCCTCTTATTGATGGATTAAATAGTGTTACTAATGAAGTAACTGATCTTGTAAAATATGATAAAGATATGGAAGAAATCGCTGAGTTATTGCGCTCTGCTTATTATCAATTAGAAGAAGCTGGACAAGCCCTAGATAGATACCGCGATTCCATTAGCTATGATGAAGAGCGCTATTTTTACTTACAAGAGAGAGATACCCTTATTTACAATTTAAAGCGTAAATATGGAGAAACGATTGAAAGTATTCTAGCCTTTGAAGAAAAAGCGCAAACTCGATTAGAGCTACTAGAATCTAATGAAAGTGAAGAATCGCAGTTAGTGGAACGAGTGGAAACACTAAAAATACAAGCATTACAAGCTTTACAAAATCTGACAAACATACGTCATGCCCATCATAAAGATATTACTGATGCCTTACAGCAAAACTTAATTCAATTAGGTATGCCAAAAGCAAAGTTAGAATTTATCATAGAAGGTACTGAGACATTATCTCCCTTAGGTGCTAGTCGTATAGAGTTATTATTTTCTGCTAATGCAGGGGAAGCTTTATTACCGCTACATAAAGTTGCCTCTGGTGGTGAATTAGCACGTATTGCTTTAGCTTTTAAAACAGTATTTAACAAAGCAACCCGAAAGACGTTGGTATTTGACGAAATTGATGTAGGCATTAGCGGTGATATAGCTTTACAAGTGGCCAAACAAATTCTACAATTAAGTTCTGATAATCAAGTATTCTGTATTACACACTTACCACAAACAGCAAGTGTGGCGAAACAACATTATCATCTACATAAGGTAGAAGAAGAAGGGCGAACTATTTCTAAAGTGACCATTCTTTCAGAAGAGGATCATGTTGCACAAATTGCCCGTATGATGTCAGGACAATCTTTTTCAGATACAGCTATAGAAACAGCAAAAGAAATGATTCAATACTTTCAACAGGAATCATTTTAGGAGGAACAATGAAAGTTTTAGTAAATGGAGCAGCTGGAAAAATGGGCCGTGAGGTTCTAAAAGCTGTTCATAATGATACAGAATTAACCTTAGTGGGTGGCGTAGATCCTAGCCACGGAGGTAAAGATGTTAGTGAATTTATAGGCACTAGCCCTTTACACTGTAAAATATATAGTCAGTTAGAAGAAGCTATTAAAGCCGTACATCCAGATGTGATTGTGGACTTTACCACACCTGCCATTATTTTTGAAAATGCAAAACTTATGCTATCAAAAGGGATTCATGTTGTAATTGGTACAACTGGTCTTACAGAGGCACAACGACAAGAATTAGATTCCATTGGCAGAGCACATAATGCTAATTGCCTGGTAGCTCCTAACTTCTCATTAGGTGCGGTAATGATGATGAAAACGGCAGCAGAACTAGCTCCGTATTTTCCAGATGTGGAGATTATTGAATTACATCATAATCATAAATATGATGCACCATCTGGTACCGCTGTATTAACGGCTAAATTAATCAATGATGCAAAACGAGCAGCCAATGTGAAAGCTGCTGAAGATTTAACTCGTGAAAGTCTACCAGGAGCTCGTGGTGCTAAAGTAGATGATGTGACAATTCACAGCGTCCGTTTACCAGGGTATGTAGCACATCAAGAAGTTATTTTTGGTGGATATGATGAAACATTGGTAATTCGTCATGATTCGTTAAGCCGCTTGTCCTTTATGCCTGGGGTAGTATTGGCTTGTAAAAAAATTAAAGACTTTGCAGGTTTAACCTATGGATTAGAACATTATCTATAATTCTATATTCTATATAATTCTTGCTAAAGAAAAACTTAAATAGTATAATACATGTAACTATAATTAAGTAATTAATATTAAGGAGTCACTATGAGAAAACCTCATTTAGCTATATTAGGTGCTACTGGTGCAGTAGGACAAGAATTTATTACATTAATTGAAGAGCGCAAATTTCCTTATGAAAGCATTAAGCTGTTAGCGTCTGCTCGTTCGGCTGGTAAAGTATTGACAATAGATGGTAAAGACTACGTGGTGGAAGAGGCAAAACCTGAATCCTTTGAAGGTGTAGATATTGCTTTATTTGCAGGAGGTTCTATATCTAAAACACTGGCTCCAGAAGCTGCAAAACGTGGTGCTATTGTTATCGATAATTCCAGTGCTTTCCGTATGGATCCAGAAGTTCCATTAGTAGTTCCTGAAGTAAATCCAGAAGATATTGATACACATAAAGGGATTATTGCTAACCCTAATTGTTCCACTATTATCATGGCATTGGGATTAAAGCCATTACATGACTTATCGCCTATTAAACGCGTTGTTGTCAGCACATATCAAGCTGTATCTGGAGCTGGAAAAGAAGGCATTGAAGAGTTAGATTCTCAAGTAGTACAACATGTTGCAGGGGAAGAAATGGTAGCTAATTTATTGCCTACAGGCTCTATGGACAAACATTATCCAATCGCTTTTAACTTGATTCCACAAATTGATGTATTTATGGAAAATGGTTACTCCAAAGAAGAAATGAAGATGGTATTGGAAACACAAAAAATCTTCCATGACGATTCCATTGCGGTAGTGCCAACTACAGTACGTGTACCAGTATATCGTTCTCATTCTGAATCTGTATTAGTGAAAACAGAGTCTCCAGTATCGGTAGAAGATTTCAAAGCTGCTTGTGAAAAATTCCCTGGTTTACGTGTGAATGACAATCCATCGGCACAAGAATACCCAATGCCTTTGTATACATCGAATCAAAATGATTGTGAAATCGGACGTATTCGTAAAGACTTATTTAATGACCATGCTATGAACTTCTGGATTGTAGGAGACCAAATTCGTAAGGGTGCTGCATTAAATGCATTACAAATTGCAGAATACTTAGTAGCACATCAATCATTCTAATTATACTTTTCAGGGGGTGCTAAGATGACAACATTTGGAAATATCTTAACAGCAATGATCACTCCTTTTACTGAGGATGGTCATGTCAATTTTCAAGAAGCACTGCGTCTAGCTGGGCACTTATTGGACAATGGGTCTGATGGATTAATTGTATGTGGCACTACTGGTGAAGGTCCAAATATTGATGATCGTGACAAACTTGAGCTATTTACATTAATGGCTAAAG
>CAUUEA010000003.1:0-89887 GCA_963544145.1 uncultured Veillonella sp. | reverse complement strand
CCACAAGGTGCAACAGGTGCCCAAGGTGAAAAGGGCGAAAAAGGTGACCCAGGAGTAGCTGGCCCAGCAGGCCCACAAGGTGCAACTGGTGCTCAAGGTGAAAAGGGTGAAAAAGGTGACCCAGGAGTAGCAGGCCCACAAGGACCTAAAGGTGGTGTAGATGAAGCATTAGTAAAAGAAGTGCATACACGTATGGACTCTGTAGAAACTAAGTTAGATCAACTAGGCCACAGAGTGAATACATCCGGTGCTTTAAATGCAGCTTTGTCTGCTCTAAAACCACTATCCTTTGATGCAGATGACAAATTCCAAATTATGGCTGGTGTAGGACATTTCAAAGGTTCCACAGGTACAGCATTAGGTCTTGGATATTATCCGAATGAAGATGTATTACTTCATGGAGGTATGGCAGTAGGAAACTCTGAAAAAATGTACAATGTGGGTTTGAGCCTCAAAGTTGGTTCTCGTTCCAAATCCGATGCATACCAATCTACTTTGTA
This sequence comes from uncultured Veillonella sp., assembly GCA_963544145.1. GTDB lineage: Bacteria > Bacillota > Negativicutes > Veillonellales > Veillonellaceae > F0422. The sequence goes on along the minus strand of CAUUEA010000003.1, from coordinate 89,387 downwards.
TAATCAAGACACAGATACATTCAATGTGAATGTGGATACACTTTCAGAAAAAGAACAAAAAGCGTTGAAACATACACATTACGGACCAATCTCTATCGTGCCAGTGATGAAAACTGAAATCAAAGCATTGGTACAAGAAAACGGCGCGTTGAAAGGACAAGTGCAAGTGTTGGCTGAGCAAGTGAAAGCGCAAAATGAACAAATTCAAGCATTGCAACAAATCACAGCGCAGTTGTTGAACCGTAAATAATTGCATACCTATTAACATTCTTATTTCGATACATAAAAGAGCTATCTACCGATGACAAACATCATCGGATAGATAGCTCTTTTGCATTTGTATATTATTGTTTGTGTAACAATCGAGATTTACAATCCTCGTAGCCACGTGAAAAATATGGTTTTAATTGACTTTCACTTAGGTCACTGCCAAAGGCACGTTCGCTGATGAGGAACACTGGAGGAGATTGGATGCGTTTTGCCACAGCTAAGCCATTGAATGATTTCCACCAGCGTTCCAGATCGTCGATAAATTGCTCTGTGGATGTGAAATAGTGAGAAATAGGATTTGGCAATCCTAATAGGTGTTCCAGCCTGCCGTTCTCGTAAGCGTACAAGATATCCTCAGGAGTCAAGCGTTGATGAGGCAGTGTATGTGGTGTACCCTCTACAAAGGCACGGAATAAAAGGTCATGATATTCGTACTGTAATGGGTCGCCTAGGCCTTGGGTTACATCCTGTGCGTCAGATAACTCGGCGCTCGGCACCACATCGATAGAACCTTGTGGAATGACCTCACGTTGAAAGATTGTTTCATTCATGTAACGAGCCAGAGCATAGACGTCGGTTTTCCACACATCTCCCGTCACAGCGAGAAAACCAGCCAAATCGCCATACATCGTAGCATAGCCAACAGTGAACTCCGTTTTATTCCCGTTGCATGTGAAAGCCCCATTCACAGCGGATGCTATACCAGCTAAGATACGAGACGAACGATCACGAGCCTGGATGTTTTCCTTGGCGAGGGTGGATAACTGTAGGTGAATGGTAGTATCTAAGCCAGCACCCTCATAAGTTTGCTCGCTAAGATTTGAAGTCCTTTGCTGTGGTTCACATATACTGTCTGTATCAGAATTATGGATAGCGGTATCATTTGCCAGTGTATGGTCGTGTACATAACCATGTGTTTCTTGATGGAATTTTGTGAAAGTCTGACCTTCTAGTTGTGTGATAGTAGCGTTCACACCTTCCTCAATAGGGAATACCCCGTAATGGCAACCAATATTATGTGCTAATTGGTAAGCCAAATCCTTCGTCATATCCGAGTTATAACGGCTTGGCATATTGACAAGGTATAAGTTCTTCAATGGCACTACTGTACTGTACAAAGCAGCATTAAGGGCAGAGTCGATACCACCAGAGGCACCGATGACAATACTTTTGATACCCGTTTGCGTTAAGAATTGACGAATGCCGTATTGCAAGGCTTTAAACAGGGTAGGAATGTAAGTAGGAGTTGCATCCTGTATATGAGAATCCTTTGTATGACATGTATCATTTTTATCACATCTATTATGTTCTGGGGACAGTTGAAGTGCTGTACTATCTTCAGAAGTATCTTGTTGTTCAGAGTTAGCATTTGAAAGTGGTTGCCACAAGGTATCTTTTAATAATGTAGGGCGTACTGTACTTTCAAAAGCTGGTACTTCTTCCACAATAGAACCGTTCACATCATACAAAGTAGAACATCCATCATAAATGCAGATATTTTTGCCATTGTTTTGAATGCCTACATGATTTGCATAGGCAATCGGTGTGTTGTATCGTTTGGCTTGGTCGCTAAATAAGGCACGACGTTGTTCTTGTTTGTGTACGGTGTAAGGAGATGAAGAACAATTGACCACTAGATCAATGTGCAGATCTTTCGTTTTAGCAGATTCCAACATAAGACTTGTGGGACAATCTAGGTAGTGCGTATCCCAGCTATCTTCACAGATAACAGGAGCAATAGTGAAAGCTCCTTGTCGAGTGGAAATAGTAAGAGGCTGATTGATATCCGATAAAGGAAGATTGCGCTCTTTCGCCACCACATTAGCGCTAGTGAAATACCGTGGCTCGTTAAAGTATCGATAACATGGCAATAATGTTTTTATGGTAAACGGATACGGTTGTGACGGATTAGATACTAATTTACCTTTGGATGCTACATAAAGAGCATTATACTTGCGAAGACTGCCGTCTAGATTGCGGAGACTTTCATCAATGCCTACATTACCAAAGATAATCGTAAGATTGGTGTTTTCAGTGGCTTTTACTAGTTCCTCACCGTAATAGAGACAATCCTTCACAAAAGGCACTTGGTCCCACAAGTCGCCCACCATGTAACCGCTGAGGCACAATTCTGGAAAGATAAGGATATCCGTGCTTACCGCCTTGGCATAGTCGATGGCATGCATCATAGATTGAAAGTTTGTAGCAGGCTCACCAGGGTGTACCTGAATTTGACCAAAAGCAATACGAATCATGGAGAACTCCTTTATTGTATAGATTAATATGTTGTTACTTGTTGAGTATATTATAGCATTTTATAGGGGATTTGTAGTGGGGAGATAGTGAACATGGATATGTATTTTATTTTATTCGAAGATTCACCATAACATTAAATAATTTATATTTATAAGTGAAAGTAAGAAATGAAACTTGACGGAGTATTAGGTTGGATTTATCATGTAACCAAGCTACCCCTCACATCCGTAAGGTTTGATATATTTTGGTGGTAGGATCCTTTGTTTTTGAAATTTGCAAGTTATCTATGATATATGGTATTCTTGTGCTATAAATAAATCTCCGCCGATGTGATAAGAAAAGGCTTAAATGACAATTTTGTGTGTCATGTTAGAAGTTCAGGTTGTGTATATGAGGACTTCGCCGATATTAGTGGCTTAAAAGCCGTAGTTATCATAATAATAGAGGGTAGGGATAAAAAATAATCCCCAGTACGGGGACGGAAACAAACTTAAACATGCTATGTCTAGCGGTTCAGTCTCAAGGTGATAAAAAATAATCCCCAGTACGGGGACGGAAACATATACACTGTGCACCCATCAAGTAGTGACGGCTTTCACCGTGATAAAAAATAATCCCCAGTACGGGGACGGAAACAAGAATAACAACGTTGGAATATCGTCATCCGTCAATCCATTGTCGATAAAAAATAATCCCCAGTACGGGGACGGAAACCGCTTCAACTAAATCATTTGCTTCACATGTTTGTTTCCACAGATAAAAAATAATCCCCAGTACGGGGACGGAAACCTTAAGAAATCTTCTGACAATAGAATCATTTCTGCTTTTGTGATAAAAAATAATCCCCAGTACGGGGACGGAAACCTCCCGCAAGACAACGTTCTTTCATGCGACACTGTTTGATACGATAAAAAATAATCCCCAGTACGGGGACGGAAACTCAAGTCAAACGCTTTAGAGATTTGTGGGTCGTCGCAATCATAGATAAAAAATAATCCCCAGTACGGGGACGGAAACTCTGATAATGGAACTTGCTCTTCACTTAAATATAAGAACGATAAAAAATAATCCCCAGTACGGGGACGGAAACTTGTAAAATCTTTTTCATAATAATTTCCTCCATTTCTTTTGATAAAAAATAATCCCCAGTACGGGGACGGAAACTTACCACTAAAACAATTTGCTAACTCTTCTTTATTTAATTCAGATAAAAAATAATCCCCAGTACGGGGACGGAAACTTACCGTCATCAGAGATGTTATCTATTGCTGTATTGGCTTTGGCGATAAAAAAATAATCCCCAGTACGGGGACGGAAACGTAACAAAAGCGGACGTTAATCTATGCTTTGTTTTACGATAAAAAAATAATCCCCAATACGGGGACGGAAATATAAAATTCCCCTGTTCATCGAACTGTACACGATAAGGACAATCGATAAAAACATAATCCCCAGTATGGGGACGGAAACTCATCATCTATTTCCTCCCATGATACTTCAACATAATCTAAATTGATAAAAAATAATCCTCAATACGGGGACGGAAACAATAAATTAGTTTTATTCTGCTTGTTTAAATACTTGACCATTGATAAAAAAATAATCCCCAGTACGGGGAAGGAAACCCACTGATTTTATGCCATTTATGAGTTGTATATTTATCTTGATAAAAAAAGAATCCCCAGTATGGGGGCGGAAACCTTGCGTGAGTTGTGAATGTAACTTTTAACATTTTAATTCCGATAAAAATAATCCCCAATACGGGGACGGAAACTTATGAAAGATTTCATTTTCTTTAGTGTTCTTGTACTTTGGTTTGAAAAAAATAATTCCCAGTACGGGGACGGAAACATGCAATGTATCCCATCATATGTTCTCCTAAATTTTTGCATGATAAAAAAATAATCCCCAGTGCGGGGACGGATTATATTTTAATATAGTTTTGTATTATAAGGGAGGCATTTGTATGACGACTTTATATGTGACAGAATCAGGCTCGTTTATTAAACGAAAAGGTGGGCATGTTATTGTTGGTAGGAATCATGAAGTATTATTTGAAGTACCATTTGAGTCTATTGCTGATGTAACAGTGTTTGACTCGGTTCATATTTCATCATCATTATTGACTGATTTTATATCTAATGGTATTCCAGTGACCTGGCTATCAGGATATGGGAAATATTTCGGTACTTTGATTAATACAAATACTGTAGATATTCATAAGCATCAGAGACAATTTACTATAAGGGGCGATAAAGAGTTCTGTTTAGCACTTAGTAAAAAGCTAATCAATGCTAAAATAAATAATCAGCTAACTATATTGAGACGCTATGAAAGGAATCTTCTTGATGATAGTGTTATGATGTCAATTAATAACATTTGTCATATCCGCAAGAATATACATAAAGCAATAAGCATTGAAGAATTGATGGGATATGAGGGGATCATTAGTCGCTTATATTTTGAAGGGCTAGGAAAGATTGTCTCCTTAGAATTCATTTTTACAAAACGAAGTAAACAGCCTCCATTAGATCCATTTAATGCCATGTTAGGATTAGGGTATAGTATGCTCTTTAATGAAATTATGGCAGGAGTTATTAATGCTGGATTACATCCTTTTGTAGGGTGCATGCATTCTATTAAGGGTGGGCATCCAGCCTTAGTATCTGATTTAATTGAAGAATGGAGAGCCCCCGTAATTGATTCATTAGTGCTTAATTTAGTTAAACGAAATATGATAGATGTAGATGAAGACTTTCAATATTCTGGTGAAGGGTGCTATTTAAATGGAGCAGGAAGAAAACTATTTTTGAGTGCCTATAATAAAAAGATAAAAAGCATGAATCAATATATGGATAGAGGACAAACATTTAGAGAATCTATTTTTAGTCAATGTAAAGCCTATGCATCAACAATTATGAATATAGATCTTGAGCGATATACACCAATAGAGATAAGATAGATATCTAGAAAATGATAATTCGATGGAGTACTTAATTATGAAAAAGTTTATAGTTTTGATTATTTATGATATAGTAGATAATAAGATACGATTAAAAATGGTGAAGTGCTTGGAACGATATGGTGTTCGTGTTCAAAAGTCAGCGTTTGAGGCATTGTTAAATCGTAAACAGTACGATGCTATGATTCGCCAATGTAGTCGTTTAATTAATCCGAATATTGATTCTTTGCGAATATATATTCTTGATGATTTAGTTAAGATATATACTTGGGGAATTGGAGAAAGAAAAGAACAAGATTGTGTCATATTATAAAGGATTCATGAGGGAGAAAACCATGGGGTGTTTAGAAACATTGGTAAAAGGTGCCTTATTACATGATATTGGAAAAGTAGTCTATCGCGCTAACGAAGGATTAGGAGATCATTCGATTGCGGGGGCTACTTTTTTGCGTTCTTATACAGAGGATAAGGAGTTATTGAGATGTGTTCAATATCACCATGGAAAGCAATTGTCTAAGGCCATAATTCCAGACACTAGTTTAGCCTATTTGGTGTATGAAGCAGATAATCTTGCATCGGCCCTGGACCGTAGAGAGTTTGATGAAGGTACTATGGTGGAGGGACAAACCTTCGACAAGAATATGCCGTTAATATCTGTATTTCATACATTTGGTGGAAATATTTCGAACACTGAGCAAAAATATCATCTTCGAGGTTTAGATGTAGCTAGCAATTATAATTATCCGAAAGATGGAAATATTTTAGCCACATCTGATACCTATAAAATGCTCTATCACACAATGAAAGATAATTTTTCTGTGCAAAGTATAGATGCCATGACGGTTAATGAATTATTACGGATTTATGAGGATACTACTAGTTTTGTTCCTTCTAGTACATACAGAAAAGAAGTAGCAGATATATCTTTGTACATGCACTCTAAGTTGACAGCAGCCATTGCTACATCTATGAAATTATATTTTCAAGAAAATGGTATAGAGGATTATAAAAAGTATTGCTTTACAGATTCAAAAGTATTTCGTGAACAAGAAGTATTTATGATGATTTCTGGAGATGTGTCTGGTATACAAGATTTCATTTATACAGTGCCATCAACAGGTGCATTAAAATCCTTGCGTGGTCGCTCAGTGTATTTAGAGATATTATTAGAATCTATAATTGATTCTTTGTTAGAAGAATTACATCTGAGTCGATGTAATGTATTGTATTCTGGTGGAGGACATTTCTATATACTAGGGCCTGCCACGGAAACTGCCAAAGGGATTGTCAGGGCTCTTGAAGCCGCAGTGAATCAATGGTTACTTGAACATGTGGGTACAAAGTTATATATCTCACTAGGAATGGCTACATGCACTGGGAACGATTTAATTAATGGAGAAAAACAGCATAAACTATTTGGTGAAGCTAGCCGAGAGACCGGAAAAGGTAAAATATCTAGATATACTAAAAAAATTTTAGAAGACTTATTTAACCCTAATAGTAGTATTAATTCTGTACGAGAAGGGGATAAGGAATGTTCTATTTGTCATACATCTTCAGTAGAATTGAAAATCTATGGGGATACGGAATCATTGGCTTGTCATATGTGTGATTCTTTATATCATTTGGGAGAGGTATTAGTACAATCTGAAGAATCGGTATTAGGAATTGCAGAAGAGCAAGAAGTATTAGAAATGATCCCATCTATTCCAATTTACAGTAGTAATGCAACAAATTTATATGTTATATCAAAGCGCAAATTAGAAGAGTTAGGATATAGTGCTACATGGAAACATATATATGTGATTAATGAAGCCGAAACAGGAAGTAAAGTAGCAAGTCGATTATGGATTGCAGACTATGTTAGTCGTAAACCTAATGGAGAAGTATATACATTTGAGGACTTAGCTCAGATGAGTGGAACTGAAAAAGTAGGTATGCAGCGATTAGGGGTCTTAAGAGCCGATGTCGATAATCTAGGGCCGGCCTTTATTAGTGGCTTTATAAGTGACACCAAAGAAAATCCATATCATTTTAATACATTTTCAAGATATGCAGATTTATCAAGAGCTTTATCCATGTTTTTTAAAGTAGGTGTTAATAAAATTGTATCTGGCAATGTTAATGGTGTTGAAGATGTAAAAGATACGTATCGACTTTGGAATAAGGATACTAGTGAAAAAGGTCATATTCATATTATCTACTCTGGTGGGGATGATGTTTTTTTAGTAGGCCCTTGGGACGAGCTGATTGAGGTGGCGATTGATATTCGCAACAGGCTTAAAGATTTGACAGGTGGAAAAATTACTATGTCTGCGGGTCTAGGAATGTTTACACATAACTTTCCTATCACTAAAATGGCGGAGATATCAGGTAATTTAGAGTCAACTGCAAAGGATATGCCTGAAAAAGATAGTATTGCTTTATTTGGATTTGATACAGAGAATGAAGGTAATGCTCCACGGTGTCGTCATGTATATACATGGGATCGGTTTATACAATCTGTACTAGGTGAAAAGTTTAATATGTTGCAGTCAATATTAGCAATATCTAAAGAAGGACCCATTTCAGATTCATCGAAGATGACCTTTACAAGAAGTGCCATGTATAGAATTATGGAATTATTAGAAGAAATTATAGGAAATGATTTAGAAACAATTCATAGAGCTAGACTGTTATATACTTTGTCTCGTATGGAACCTGAACGAGCTAGTGAAGTACAATTAGCGGCATATAGGAAGTTTATTTCTATGATGTATGAGCACACTAAGGATAAAGAATCGACTAGAGAATTATTGACGGCTATTCATGTATTAATATATGGTTTACGGGAGAAAGGAAAAAGGGAGGAATATCATGGTTGATTATGTAGCAGAAGCAGAAGCAGTGATTAAGCAGTTAAGTAAAACAAATAGAGGTGAAATAGCTTTAAATACTAGCCAACTTAGAAAAATTTTATCTGCTATTACTGATGTAAAAAATAAAGTAAATGTTGAAGTAGTTAAAAGTAAAGAGAAAGTGAAAAAAATATCCCCAGAATTACAAATAGAGATCCGATTTATAAAAACAATTCTATATTATCAAGCAGGGCGGGAAATTGAAGAAAATAATAAAAAACGTAGTACCCTAAATGCTGTGGATGAATTTATTGAGAAAGCTAAATTAATTCCTCGTTTGGATGCTATTGGTGAAAATGTTGAGGAGTTTTACAATTACTGTAAGTATATAGAAGCATTAGTTGCATTTCATAAGTATTATTCAGCAATATCCACTAGAGATAAAAATAATGATACTTGTAACAATCGAGGAAACATTGCTAGAGGGGGGCGTTAATTATGAGTGAAGACATTAAAAATGTAATTCGTGGGAAAATTATCATTCAAGGAGAACTGATTGTCAAAACAGGTATGCATATAGGTGGTGGCAGTGATTATGCACCAATTGGATCAGTAGATAGCCCTTTTGTGCGAGATATATTAACTCAAGAGCCAATTATTCCTGGTAGTTCTTTGAAAGGAAAACTTCGAACTTTATTAGCTCGATATAGAAGTAAACAATATATTGTGAATGCCATCAAAGATGATGATGAAATTATCAAACGATTATTTGGCTCCACAAACCCTCAAATTATTTCGCGTTTGCAATTTCAGGACTTATTTGTATCTGAAGAAAGTAAAATTTTATTTGAATCCGTTGATACAGATACTTATATGGGAGAGGTAAAATTTGAAAACACCATTAATCGAATGACAAGCGTGGCAATGCCTAGACAAATTGAGAGAGTACCTGCAGGAACAAAGTTTATATTCCAATTAGTATATACTGTCATTGATGAAACGGATATTGAAGAAGACTTGCAAACGTTACGTGCGGGATTAAATTTATTGGAACTAGACTATCTTGGAGGGCATGGTACGCGAGGCTATGGACGTGTATCTATCGAACACATTACAGTAAAAACTTTCCCAGAGGTGTCTGAATTAAGTGAACGTTGTGAAGCTTATTTACAAGGTTAAGGTGATGTAATGAGATATTATATCTTTCCGTTTACATTCACCAGTTCAGTACATTTTGGAAACACGAGCGAAGGTGGTTCGCTAGATAAAGTGCAACTCACAATATCCTCAGATACATTTGTGTCTGCTTGTGTGAATGAAATTGGATATAATCAAGCAGAAGTAGAGTGGTTTCTGGAGTCCTTACGATTGGGGCATATAAATATTTCAAGCCTTTTTCCATTTAAAAACTTAAGTCAAGAGTTAGAGTTATTTGTGCCACGTCCAATTTATGTGGGACATAGAAGGCATGATGCCATTACTAATATTTCTTTATTACAAGAACAGGTAAAGCAACAGAAAAAGATAAAGAAAATAGGTTATGTGCGTGCATCTAATCTATATAATGAATCTGGTCTATATTCACCAGCTGAAGTAACAGATGAACCTATTTTTGGACAGTTTCTCACATCTCAACGAGTAGCATTACGAGAAGACAATAGTAAGCCTTATGTAGTAGGATCTTTTAAGTTTGTACATGATGCAGGCCTGTATTGTATTCTTGGGGTTAAAAATGAAGCGGATATAGAAAGAGTTAAAGTGATTTTTAAATCCTTAAGTTATACAGGAATTGGTGGAAAACGAAGTTCTGGTTATGGACAATTTATGTTAGAGGATGAGTTCGAGCTAGACGAATTACCTTTATGTGGTGACGATGATACGGCATTATATCATTTGTTACATCAAGAAGGGCCAACATATATGTCTGTTAGTGCAATTACACCTAAGGTGGATGAAATTGAAATACTGAGTCAAGGCACGTATAAATTGATGCGAAGAAGTGGATTTGTATATGGTGAATCTATAGTAGCTCCGTTTAAACGAAATTCATTTTATGCTTTGCAAGAAGGAAGTTGTATGCCTATACAACTAGAGGGACAAGTGATAGAACTATGTCATGATCAAAGCCCACATCCATTTTATAAGTATATGAAAGGATTTTGGCTAGGGGTGAATATTGATGAGTAATGAATCCATGCCGATTACAATTCCATTTACATTAGAAGTAATCACACCAGTTTCTATTGGAAATGGACAAGAGGTGACAGTATTTGACTATATTTTAGATAGCTCAAATCAAGATGTATATATCTTAAATCAAAAAAAATGGTTTCAATATTTAGATTCTTTACATAAACTTACTGACTATGAAGCATATATAAAACGTTATACATTAAAACAGACAAAAGAAACGATTTATGAATGGATGGAACGGACAATAGGCACTCCAGATGATGCGGTGTTAGTTAGTATATCAAAACGTCAATTGCGTTGCGTTAAGAGTTCTATATCTAAAAAAACATTAAATAATGTACATTTATGTATGACTGCTCTTAATGGAATGCCATATATTCCAGGCAGCTCTCTAAAGGGAGTTATTATTTCTGCCGTGATAGCCTATATAGTAGAAAATAATGAAATGTTTCGTCGTGAATGGCAGAAAAAACTTATAGATGCCTCAAATAATGATAGAGAACTTCGACGATGTACAAGAGAGTATGGAAAAGCTTTGGATATGTTAATACTATCTTGTATAAAAAGATCTACAGGAGAAGAACGTAGAGATGGTGTCAAAAAGCTATTTCATAGTATTTCAGTATCAGATGTTATGTTATCATCAAAGGATAAAATGACTACGTATATTTTACCTAGATATGATTCTGTAGCAGGACAATATAAAAGAAATACGTTATCTTTATATAGAGAGTGCATTACGCCAAATACAAAGTTAGAAGGTATGTTGAGTGTTAATATTCAGGAATTACGAAAAGTAGGAATACACTCCGTAACTGAATTAGTGAAAATTGTTGAAATGCATACGCAACGATTATTAAGTCGATGGAAGCAAGTTTTTAGAGGAGATATTGAACAATCATGTATACACGATTTAGAAAGTGTTACTTGTCTAATAGGAAATAGTATTGGATTTTTACACAAAACATTACTTATACCTTTGTTTGATGATCATAGAGATGAAGTTAATGTAGTAAAATCAATTTTAGGTAATGGATATCGTAGGGATAGAATAATTTCTCCTAGAACGTTAAAGCTAACGAAGTATAAAGGAAAAGATTACATATTTGGAGGCGTAAAGTTATATCTTGAGAACGGTTGAAATTAAAGTCATAGAATTTGATATTCACTTAGATAATGGGCAGAAAATTGCTCAATCATTAGGAAGTGTGTTACATGGTGTGATTATGTCATGTATCTCTACAGAATATGCTACATTTTTACATACCACACAGATACCACCATATCACCAATATGTGTACTATGATAAAGAGCGTAATACTAGTGTATGGAGAATTACTGCTTTATCAGAAGAGAGTATACAGAAGTTGATTACGCCATTATGGGATGTATCTTCTACTATAAAGCTCATACAAAAAAATGGGAGTTTAATCATAGATGATAGACGCGTTGTATTGGAAACAGATTATGCCAGTATAGCCCAATCATTTTTAGGTGAAACTAAGCAATATAAAAAAGTGGATATTACATTTGTAACACCAACTTCATTTAAGGTAAATCAAGCTTATGAGATCTTTCCCAATATTGAAAGAATCATGAGAAGTTTTCTAAAAAAATGGAATGCTTTCAGCACTTCAGATGTATATGATGACAAAGAGTTATTTCAAGCTCTGTGTGATAACATATATGTAGCGGACTATCGTATGCGATTACAAAAGTTTTATTTGGAACAAACTAAAATTCCAGGCTTTCAAGGAAACTATATATTGATTTGCAAACGAAATATGATTTTGTCTAATTTAGCCGCGATGCTATGTTATTATGGCTCCTTATGTGGTTGTGGGATTAAGGTAGCTGTCGGTATGGGAGCGTTGGATATAGAGTTAGAAGAAGTGAAGCGTATATTATGAAAATATTATATTCTGCGATAGGAACTACAGATCCTATTCGTGGTTGTTATGATGGAGCAATGCTACATATAATTCGTCATTACAAACCAGACATGGCGGTTTTATTTCTATCAAAAGAAATGGTGGATGAGGAAGAGCGTAATCAACAATATACAAAAGCGATTTTGTATGTAAATCCACAGTGTGAGGTAAGGTTAATCAAAACAGAACTTCAAGAAGTTCACAAAATTGATACATTGTATAGTTTAGTAGAGGAATTCTATAAATTGAAAGATGAGTTTTCAGATGCTGAGTTTTTAATTAACTTAACATCTGGAACACCACAAATGTGTCAGTTACTGACATATCTTGCGATTGAAAATTTAGATGCAATAGGAATTCAGGTTGATACACCTACTGAGCGTTCCAATAGAACAGAACATGCATTACAAGGTAATGAAGATATTGATTATGTGATAGAATGTAACTTTGATAATGAACTAGGGACAATTAATCGCTGTCATGAACCAGTTTTAAAAATCATCAAACGACGTTTTTTAAAAGAACGATGTATATCATTAGTAAAAGCTTATGAATATAAACAAGCGATCCAGGTATTCAAAGAATATAAGATACTAGCTGAGGAGCAGGATAAGGAATATCTCGATGTAATAGGTAAGCTATTACAACATAGTATGTATCGAAGTGCCTTCGAGTATGATAAATCTCTGACCTATATACCTAAAGAATTGAAACAAAGTATTACACACTTTATACCTTCTTCAAAAGTGGAGATTAGAAATTTAATTGAATATTTATATATTGCACAAATTCGTATTGAAAAAGGGATGTATCAAGATTTTATAGTGAAATTGACTCCTTACTTATTTCAATTTATGAAATGTATTCTTAAAGATATATATGGAGTTAATTTTAGAAAGATTGAGGTTAGAGGTCGTAGGGGGATGGTAGATCATCTCAAACTATCTAAAGTATATCCTGATCTATATAAGTCCTGGGAATGTTCTATGAATCAGTTAAATTATGATACTAAGGACTTTGAACTATCCTTTTTTCATATGCTTAATATGATACAATTCCATTCCTATACTAGATCTGATTTAGTGAATAGTCTAAAAATATTTACCCCGATTTTAAAGAATGTTAGAAATATAGTAGCGCACGAAATTGCTACTATTACACAAGAGGATATACGTGAAGCTAGTGAAGGTAAAGACTGCCAAGAAATCTTAGCTAATATGCGTTTTATGATGGAAAAATACATGAATATTCCAAAACAACAATTAAAACTGGTGTATACTTTGATAAATGACAAAATTATACAGTATTTTGGCATGATGAAATAGTTTTTTATAGTCCATAAAAGCTTTTACATATAATCTATTATACCTAGATTAAAGGTCGTATATGATATACTAGTTATGTAATATGAATTCTATCTTTCACAAGGAGGAACGATATGTCAGCAATTGCTATTATTGGTGGTACTGGTGTGTACGACCCAAATATGTTTGAAACCATGACGGAATCGTCTTTGATGACGCCCTATGGTGAGATTCATTATGTATGTGGTACCTATGAGGGTAAGACGGTGTATTTCTTAGCCCGTCATGGTCGAGATCATTCTATTCCACCGCATAAGATTAACTATCGTGCCAATATTTGGGGTCTCAAAAAGTTAGGTGTTAAGTTCATTGTATCTACCACAGCAGTAGGTTCTTTGGATGAAAACTTCGGACCTGGTCATTTTGTGTTGACGGACCAATTCCTAGACTTTACGAAAAACCGTGTGAATACATTCTACGAAGGTGGCGATCGTCCTGTGGCGCATGTGGATGTTACAGATCCATATAGTCCTGAGTTGCGAGGCATTGTTGAAAGTGCGGCGAAATCCTTAGGTTTAACAGTTCACAATGGTGGCACCTACGTATGTACAGAGGGACCTCGTTTCGAATCTCCTGCTGAAATTCGCATGTATGCTATGTTAGGTGGTCAAACGGTGGGGATGACAAACGTACCTGAGGTGACCTTGGCGAATGAAGCGGAAATGGCATATATGACTATTTCCATGGTCACAAATTACGCAGCGGGCATTTCTGAGTCTGCTTTAACACACGGTGAAGTGGTAGACATGATGAAAGAAATGGCTGAGCAATTACAATCTTTGGTGAAAGAAGTCATCAAAGGCATCGATGTGACGGCAGACTATCCGGCACATCATCGTATGTCTGAGTATGGTGGCTTTCAATTATAATCTATGGTGAAGAATCTAAAAGGAGAACGCCAATGCAATCTTTAATTCGAGATATTTCTTTAGCCGCTGAAGGTCGTAAAAAAATCGACTGGGTAGCTAATTTTATGCCTACTTTGAACACATTAGGGGACCGTTTTGAAAAAGAACAAACTTTCAAAGGTCAAACTATCGTTGTGTCCGTTCATTTAGAGGCAAAAACTGCGTATTTATCCACTGTTTTAAAACGTGGCGGCGCCGATGTGATCGTCACAGGTTCTAACCCATTGTCTACCCAAGATGATGTGGCAGCAGGATTGGTAGATATGGGCCTAACTGTATACGCCTGGTACAATTGTACAGACGAAGAATATACGATGTTCCTAAATAAAGCGTTAGATCACAAGCCACATATTATCATCGATGACGGTGGCGATTTGGTAAGCTTGTTACATACAACACGCACTGATGCCAAAGAACGTTTATTAGGTGGCAGTGAAGAAACGACAACTGGTGTACACCGTTTGAAAGCCTTGGCTGAAGCGGAGCAGTTGACATTCCCAATGATTGCTGTTAACGATTCTAACTGTAAATACTTATTCGACAATCGCTATGGTACAGGCCAATCTGTTTGGGATGGTATCATGCGTACTACAAACTTGACCGTAACAGGCAAAAACGTGGTGGTTGCTGGGTATGGCTGGTGTGGTAAAGGTGTAGCACTTCGTGCAAAAGGCTTAGGGGCCCATGTATATGTCACTGAAGTAGATCCAATTAAGGCTATCGAGGCTGTATTTGATGGGTTCAAAGTATTGCCAATGGTAGAAGCTGCTAAAATTGGTGATATTTTCTGTACGGTTACAGGCTGTAAGGATGTTATCACGGAAGAGCATTATGCAGTGATGAAAGACCGCGCTGTACTTTGTAATGCGGGCCATTTCGATTGCGAAGTGAATGTGAAAGACTTAGAAGCGATGGCTGTATCTCATGAACGTGTACGTCAAAACATCGAAGCTTACCACATGCAAGATGGTCGTCAATTATACGTGTTAGCAGAGGGTCGCTTGGTGAACTTAGCAGCAGGTGATGGACATCCAGCAGAAATCATGGACTTGTCCTTTGCGATGCAAGCCTTGGCGGCAGAATATATCTTGCACCATGGGACAGACATGGCAGACGATGTGCATGTGTTGCCATATGAAGTAGATGCAGAAATTGCGAAATTGAAATTGAAATCCATGGGCTATGACTTGGATACCTTGACACAAGAACAATATGATTATTTGTATACTGTCAACTAATTAGATATGCTATATACCCTGTATGGGTAGATGTGTTACTATGTAGCACAGCATGAAGAGGCTGTAAAAACATGCAAGACATGTTTCTTACAGTCTCTTTTTTGTGTGGAGTCTATCAAGTTTTCAAGTAATAAGTTTTGCATATTTTTGAATTACATATAATAGATATATCGAAAAGGATGTTTGTCCTCCATAAAAATACAAAAATGAGAGAAATATACATTATAGGCTTACTAAATTAACGCATAACTAAATTCTTATAATTATATTTGACAAACTACTCATGTTACATTCATAATAGGTAAGTATAGGTTTTCTATAGAACTAGCATCTATACTTTAATCTGATAAAGTGGAAAAGGTATCGATGACTTTCACAGTAGGAAAATCCAAACGAGGAGTTATTAAAAAGGAAGGATGTAGCATGAAAAAATCCATGTTCAAACGTGCACTAGCATTGGGTGCTACGGCTATTTTAGCTGCGGCGATCGCTGGTTGCGGTGGCAATAGTTCATCAACAAACAATGCAAATGAAGCAAAAGTAGCTTTATTGACTACGACATCTGGCGCAGCAGCTGCCTATGGCGAGTCCATTAAAAATGGTGCAGAATTAGCGGCAGCTCAAATTAACGCTGATGCTAACAATGTAAAAATCAATTTATTAGTGGAAGACACTAAAGGTGATAAAAACGAAGCTATCAATGCGATGAACAAAGTTATCTCTAAAGATAAAGTAGTGGCTGTCATTGGACCTATGTTATCTGGTGAGATGATGGCGGCAGGCCCAATTGCTAACAAAAATAAAGTGGTAGCATTGGGTACGTCTACAACAGCGGAAGGTATCACTGATATCGGGGAATACATTTTCCGTAATGCAGTACCAGAATCCTTAGCAGTAGACGCAGCGATTCGTCAAGCTCACAAAGTATTAGGCTATAAAACAGCAGCTATTATGTACTCCAACAACAATGACCAAATGGTGTCTGTAAACAATACTGCTAAAAAAGCATTGGAATCTGAAGGTGTTCAAATTGTAGCGACAGAAACATTTGCTGACAAAGATACAGATTTCTCTGCACAGTTGACTAAAATTCAACAAGCAAAACCTGATATTATCATCGTGGCTTCCTTGTACCAAGAAGGTGCATTGATTATGAAAAAAATGCGTGAGCTTGGTATGAACCAACCAGTAGTAGGTTCCAACGGTTTCAATAGCCCCGCATTTATTAAAAATGCAGGTGCAGCAGCTGATGGTGCTATTGTAGGCACACCTTGGTTCCCTAATAAAGATGACCAAAAAGTGCGCGATTTCCGTAAAGCCTATGTAGAAAAATATGGTCATGAACCAGATCAATTCGCAGCACAAGCATATGATGCTGTGTACTTGTATGAAGCAGCGTTAAAAGCAGCAGGTTCTACAACAGATCGCGAAAAATTCCGTAATGCATTAAAAGGCATTACAGACTTCGTAGGGGTAACTGGCAAATTCCAATTCAACGATAAACGTGACCCATCTATGGAAGTTCAAGTTTTACAAATTAAAAACGGTCAGTTCGACGCATTACAAAAATAGGAGTAACACGATGTTTTTACAGCAATTAGTGAATGGCCTTACTTTAGGCAGTCTCTATGCAGTATTAGCTATCGGATTGACACTCGTGTTTGGTGTGCTGAACATCATCAACATGGCTCACGGAGGCATCTTTATGATAGGTGCCTTCGTGGGTTTATTTATGGTGACAGTCTTTGAAGCTAATATCTTCGTAGCCATTCTTGTGGCTATGCTTGTAGGGGCAATTCTTGGATATTTGTTAGAATTTGTGGCACTTCGGCCACTTCGCAAGAAAAATGTATCCCATTTGGCGCCATTGATTTCTACAATTGGTGTCTCTATTTTTATTGAAAGTGTAGCCTTACTCGTATGGGGCCCACAAACACGTTCATTCCCACCAGATTTTATCGGTGGACTTATCGATTTTGGTATGTTCAAAATCTCCATGGTTCAAATCATTGGCCTTGGCGTATCCATTGTGTTAATGTTGATTTTAAATGTACTCATTAAAAAGACTAAAATCGGTAAAGCTATCCGTGCCGTATCCTTGAGCACAGAAACAGCATCGTTATTGGGTATTAACCCTACTTTAGTTATTTCTGTAACAGTGATGCTCGCTTCTGCATTAGGTTCTGCAGCTGGTGTATTGGTTGGTTTATCTTTTGATGCCGTAGAGCCTATGATGGGCGTTGTTATCGGCTTTAAAGGTTTAGCCGTGTTAATCCTAGGTGGTCTTGGAAATATTACAGGTGCCATGGTAGGTGGATTCATCTTGGGTGTATCTGAAGTATTCTCCGTAGCTTATGGAGCATCTTCCTATCGTGATGCCGTAGCTTTCGGGTTAATCATTCTCTTATTGTTCTGGAGACCACAAGGGTTATTCGGATCCAAAGATAAGGGGGGACGACCATGAGTGAAATTTTAAACCCATATTATTTACAAATTGTGATGTTCTTCATCATTAATGCCATTATGGGTATTTCCATTTTCTTCACCCTTTCCACAGGACAGTTGACATTGGGTGCGGCAGGTTTCATGAGTGTGGGTGCCTACGTGGGTGCTTTGCTCACTCTGAAAGCTGAGATGCCGATTCCAGTTGCCATTTTTGTTGGTGGCATCGTAGCGGCGTTAGTAGCCATTGTGATTGGTTTGCCTACGACACGCTTGAAAGGGTTATACCTTGCCATTGCTACGCTAGGATTTGGTGAAGTGGTACGTGTTATTTTCTTAAACCTAGAAGTCACACATGGTGCCTTAGGCCTTTCAGGCATTCCAGCGATTGCTCAAGAATTGACAAATTATGTCTATGAATTTGATATGGATGGATTGTTAGATATCGATGCATTAACATGGGGTAATTTGTTGACTATCATCATTTTGCTAGTTATCTTGGCATTGGTTATCCTCTTCTGCTTGCGCATCCATAATAGCCGTGTAGGTCGTGCGTTCCAAGCGATTAAAGCCGATGACCATGCTGCAGAGTTGATGGGTATCAATGTAGTGTATTACAAAATGTTAGCCTTTGTTATCGGTGCTTTCATTGCCGGTATTGGTGGTGGTTTGTATGCACACATTACAAACTTTATTAATCCAACAGATTTTAGCTACCACAAGGTCGTGCAAATCTTATTATTCCCTGTATTTGGTGGTTCCAATGTAGTATGGGGTTCTGTACTAGGCTCTTTCATTTTGACATTGTTACCAGAAGTATTGCGTTTCTTAGCAGATTATCGCGATATTATTTATGGAGCATTGTTAGTCATCTTGATGGCAGTTCGCCCAGATGGTATTTTGACAGAAGACTTAATGGATAAAATCTACCGTAAATTAGGGGTCAAAAAGAAAGCATATATTCCAGAGTCACAAGTATTAACAGAACGCTTTGAAGCTTATAAAGCACAAAGTAAGTCTGGTCAAGAATAGGAGGGTACCATGCTATTACAATTAGATGATGTAAGTAAAAGCTTTGGTGGCGTGGCTGCCTTGACGGGCGTTACCTTCCAAGTGAACCAAGGGGAAGTCTTTGGTGTAATCGGACCGAATGGTGCGGGCAAAACGACATTGTTCAATTTAATTACTGGTGTATTCCCCGTGAGTACTGGCAATATTGTGTTCGACGGAATGAATGTAGTAGGTATTAAACCACATCGTACAGTAGAAATGGGGATTGCTAGAACATTCCAAAATATTCGTTTGTTCGGTAATATGACGGCATTGGAAACAGTGTTGACAGGCATGCATTGCCGTACAGGTTCTGGAGTGTTGTCTAGCTTCTTCCGTACAAAACGACAACGCATTGAAGAAGAACGTTGCCGTGGTATTGCCTATGAGTTTTTAAAACTTGTTGGTCTAGAAGAAGATGCAGAAGAAGTAGCTACATCCTTGCCATATGGTAAACAACGTCGTTTGGAAATTGCTCGTGCTTTAGCCACACATCCACAATTGATTTTATTGGATGAACCTGCGGCGGGTATGAACGATAGTGAGACAGAAGTGTTGCGTCAGTTGATTGGTAAAATCCGTGATTTAGGGATTACCGTAGTGGTGATTGAACATGATATGGCGTTGATGATGAATATTTGTGATCGCTTAGCAGTATTAAATTTTGGTAAAAAGATTGCAGAAGGAACACCACAAGAAATTCAAAATAATCCAGATGTAATTGAAGCGTACTTAGGAAAGGAGGAATAATATGTTAAAAATTGAAAATGTTGTGGCTGGATATGGTCATATTACAGCGTTGAAATCCATTAACCTAGAAGTTCCTCAAGGTTCCATTGTGTCTTTAATCGGTGCTAATGGTGCTGGTAAATCCACAACTATGCGTGCCATTATGGGTTTGGTAAAACCAACGGAAGGTCACATTACTTTTGAAGGTAAAGATATTACATCGATGAAAACTCATGATATTGTGAAAACTGGTATTTCCCTCGTTCCAGAAGGTCGCCAAATTTTGCAGGACATGAGTGTCTATGAAAACTTAGAAATGGGTGCCTATATTCGCAATGATAAAGATATCGAAGCTGATATAAAAAAAGTGTTCAAACGGTTCCCAATTCTTGACGAACGTAGCTACCAACTAGGTGGCACTTTGTCTGGTGGGCAACAACAGATGCTTGCTATCGGTCGTGCTTTAATGGCTCGTCCTAAACTATTATTATTGGATGAACCATCCATGGGCTTGGCACCGTTGGTAGTGAATGAAATCTTTGAAGTTATCAAGGAAATCAGCGCTGAAGGTACAACAGTATTGCTTGTAGAACAAAACGTACGTCAAGCTTTGAAAATTGCTGACTATGCATATGTACTAGAAACAGGCAAAATTGTTCTTTCGGGACCAGCTGAAGAAATTCGCCACGACCCTAGAGTTATGGAAGCATACTTAGGTGGAAAAGTAGAATAATTCGCTGCGTTTCTACTGAATTTTCTAGAGGTAACAATATAGATATATATTGAAATACAGTCGTAGTGACCTATTTCTTACTAGATAACTATAATAAAAATAAAAGGCAGATATGCAATCCAATTTGGTTGTATATCTGCTTTTTGTTTAAGTGTTTTGAATGTATAGTTACGGCAGATAGAAATGGAGTGTACATAGAATCATAAGAATGTAGACTAATGAAGATATACTTTCAAAATATAAAGAAAATTGAATACTACTAAAACTATTGTGTATACATGAGCTACATGTCTTGTAGGAGAATGATTTTTCTTGTAAACTAATAGTATAGGTATAAACTTGATAACAAATATAGGAAGGTGTTTACTATGAGTATGGCAGCAAAACAAGCGCGTGGGAAAAAAGCAAATGATGTTATCTTTGCGACAAACTCACAAGCCCAAGAGGCAGCGAAACAATATGGCAAAGAAAACGTTTTAATTGGAACTGTCGGATCTATCCTTGATGAAAACGGCGATATCGTTTTCTTGAAAGTAGTAGAAGATGAGTTTCGTAATTTGCCCCGTAATGAATATGTTGCATATGCACCGATTGAAGGGTTAAAAGAGTTTGTGGAAGCATGTAAACAAGAGTGTTTTGGACAATCTCGACCAGATGCTTATATTGAAGGGATAGCTACAGCCGGTGGTACAGGTGGTATTCATCATTTAGTTCACAATTATACGGAATTAGGTGATAAAGTCATTACCGCTGATTGGTACTGGGGAGCTTACAAACAAATATGCCAAGATAATGGACGTGAACTAGTGACATATCCTTTATTTGATGAGAATTATAAGTTCAATTTTGAAGCTTTAAAATCTGTAGTGTTAGATGTTGCTGCGAATCAAGAAAATGTGCTGATTATCTTTAATACACCAGGTAATAATCCAACAGGGTTTTCCTTGTATGAAAGCGATTGGGACAAGGTATTAGACTTAGTGAAAGGCATAGTCAATAGGGGTAAGAACAAAGTTATCATTGGTATCGATGCTGCGTATATTGATTTCTCTGGACCAAAAGAAGAGGTGCGTCGATTCTTTAAAAAGTTTGAACATTTATCAAAAGATATTTTGACAGTCGTATGTTATAGTATTTCTAAAGGCTTTACTATGTATGGACAACGTGTTGGCTGTATGTTAGGGATTACCTCTGATAAAGAAGTGGCACAGGAGTTTTTTGATATTAACCAAATGACATCTCGTGGTACTTGGTCTAACATTAATCGGCCTGCTATGCGTACAGTAGCTGATATTGTACTTGATCCTGAAAAATTAAAATGTTATGAAGAAGAACGTAATTGCTACTCTCGTTTAGTAGAAGAACGGGCAGGCATTTTGGAATGTGAAGGAAAAGCAATTGGATTACCAATGTTGCCGTACATGGGTGGTTTTTTTGCTACGATTCCAAGCGAAAATCCAAAGGCCTTAGCAGATGAATTGAAAAAAGAAAATGTATTTTTAATTCCTGTATCTGGCGGTGTTCGTATTGCTGTGTGTTCCATTCCTAAACGACAAATTACTGGATTGGCACAACGAATTTATGATGCCATGAAACGAGTGGGACAATTATAATATTCCAGAATAGAAATAACAGAATAGGATGTATATCTGTTAGAAAAGATGGGTGAATCTAGATTCACCTGTCTTTTTTATTGTATTTGAGTGATTTTGTCTTGTTATATTACGAAATTCCCCGTAATTTCTTTTGTATTCAGGTACATATAGGATAGAAATACCTTATTCCATAGTAGAAAATAGAAAATTAATGAAAAATAGGAAAAATTCCCCCACTTTTTCCCACCCTATCATACAGTTTAAAGTGTTCGATATTATATCTAATATACGAACATATACATAAATATATAAAGAAATGTTCGTAATTAACGAATTGTATGGAAAATTTGTATAAATATCTATAAAATGAGTGGTTATTTTGTTGTGAAAAGTGGGGAATTGTGGTAAAATTTACCATATAGTGGTAAATAGGGCAAATAGGTGAGAGAAAAGGAGGTGTCCTTGCTATGTTTAAAGGTGAATTTTCACATACAATCGATAGTAAAGGGCGCATGATTATTCCCGCCAAAATGCGTGAACAACTGGGAGATACCTGCGTTGTGACACGATATTTTGATAATACCTTAGCCATTTATACCCAAGAAAAATTTGAAGAACTAGCAAAAAAATTAAGCTCTAAAAGCTCCAATAAAGCAAATCAACGTAGTTTAGTACGTTTTTTTGTGGGTGGAGCTGCTGACCTTGAGTTTGATAAGCAAGGTCGTGTGTTGATACCAAGTAATCTGCGTGCCCACGGTGAATTAAAAAAAGATGTGGTCGTAGTTGGTAATGGTGAACGCATCGAGATTTGGAGTAAAACTCGTTGGGAAGCATACAATAACGAAATTTACGGCAATATTGAGGCCATGGCAGAAGAGCTTGATTTGGATGATATTGGATTTTAAGTGAGGAATTATGGACTTTCATCATGTGAGTGTATTACTCAATGAAACGCTAGACGGATTGGCGATTAAACCAAATGGAACCTATGTGGACTGTACATTGGGTGGTGGGGGACATTCCCATGCTATTGGTGAACAGTTATCTTCAGAAGGAATGATTGTTGGTTTAGATCAAGACGTAGCGGCATTAGCGGCAGCATCTCAGCGATTATCTGACTTGGCTTGCCAGGTGAAAGTTATCAACACTAATTTTTCTAACTTGAAAGCAGCCTTGCTAGAGGCGGGTATCGATAAAATCGATGGATTTGTTTTTGATTTAGGCGTATCTAGTCATCAACTAGATACGGCGGATCGAGGATTTTCTTATATGCAAGATGGTCCTTTGGACATGCGTATGAATCAAAGTGCTTCCTTGACAGCAGAAACTATTGTGAATACCTATTCTAGTGAAGACTTATATCGTATTATCTGGGATTATGGTGAAGAACGATGGGCTAAGCGGATTGTTCAATTCATAGTAGAAGCTAGAGAAGAGTCGCCGATAATAACTACCTTTCAGCTGGTGGATATCATTAAACGTGCTATTCCTGCAAAAGCTAGACAAGATGGACCACATCCAGCAAAACGAACGTTCCAAGCTCTTCGCATAGAAGTGAACCAAGAACTTAAAATCTTACATGATGCATTTGTGGATGCAGTATCTATGTTGCAACAAGGTGGCAGAATTGCAGTGATAACATTCCATTCCTTAGAGGATAGAATTACAAAGCAAACTTTTAAAGAGTTAGCACAGGGGTGCACATGTCCACCGAATTTACCAGTTTGTGTGTGTCACCATGTACCTATAGTAAAAGTAAAAAATAAGGCCATAGAGCCAAGTAAACAAGAAGTAGAAGAGAACCCACGGTCCCGTAGTGCCAAGTTACGAGTAGCCGTAAAATTATAGTTAGGAGGAATTGTTATGTTAGTGCGAAAGGCTGCGTACTGGGAGCAATCAGCACCTTATGTAGAGCCCGTCAGAAGAAAGAAAGTAAAAACGCAAGCGTTTATTTGGGATTTAACCCCAGATATGCGTCAGTGTTTGTTAACGGTATTACTGGCGATGGTCTTAGGTATGACCTGTTTGCTCTTAACAGGTGTTACTGAAAATGCACGTAAAGAAACAGTGAATTTACAGGAACAAATTGTATTAGAAAATCGTACTAATTATGAATATAACTTAGGTTTAGCAGAACTAAGATCTCCTACGCGCATTCAAAAAATAGCGCAACAAAAACTTGGCATGGTATTACCAGATAATTTCGTTTACACTAGCAAAAATACAGTGGAAGAACGCAATGTGACGATGAAAAAGGATATTAGAGAATGATGAAGGCAGTCCTTTTGGGCTGCTTTCTCTATGATTGGAGGAATCAATATGAAACGAGTGGAAGAAATTGTAAAGGTTGTATCTCCTACGAAGGTAGAAGGTCCTTTGACATCCGTTGTCAGCCATATTACGGCTGATTCTAGAACAGTACAAGAAGGTAGCTTGTTTATTTGTTTAGTAGGTGCTACAGTAGATGCTCATAATTTTGTAGAAAAAGCTGTGGAGGATGGTGCAGTAGCCATTATTGCATCTAAACCTGTAATAGTACCAGACCATGTAGCAGTTCTTTACGTTGAGGATACAAGACAAGCCTTACAAGATGCTGTTCCATTCTTTTATGATTACCCAGCTTCTAAAATGCGTATGATTGGTGTTACAGGAACGAATGGTAAAACGACAACCACACATATTATTGGGCATATGTTACGTTCCCAAGGTTATACAGTGGGGATTATTGGGACAGTACATATTTTGATTGATGACCAATCCTACCCTATTCACAACACGACTCCAGATGTAGCAGATTTACAGCAAATTTTACAGCAAATGGTGGATGCTGGTGTCACACATTGTATTATGGAAGTATCTTCACATGCGTTAGCATTAGGTCGTACAGCAGGAGTAGAATATGACACAGCTGTATTTACTAATTTAACGCAAGATCATTTAGATTTTCATAAAACATTCGATAATTATTTAGCAGCAAAAGCAAAGTTATTTAAACAAGTAAGTGCCTCTTATCAGGTGAAAGAAGGTAAAGGGGCTGTCATTAATATAGATGATGCATACGGTCAAGCAATTGTAGATGTCACCACAGCACCTATGATTACCTATAGTACAGAAGGTAAAGGTACAATGAATGCCACGGATTTGGCGATTACTGCTAAATCTTCCCAATTTAGTTTATCCTATGAAGGTAAAACCTATCCGATTTCTACAAAAATTGCAGGTATGTTTAATGTGTATAATACATTGGCAGCCGTAGGAGCTGCGTTGTATGAAGGGCTGACGATGGACCAAATTGTGAAAGCGTTGTCTACTTTTACAGCGGTACCAGGACGTTTTGAATTGATTGAAGAAGGACAAGATTTTGCGGTAGTTGTGGATTATGCACATACGCCAGATGGATTAGAAAATATTTTACAAACAGCGAAGAAAATTGTAGAAAATCGTATCTTAGTTGTCTTTGGCTGTGGTGGTGATAGAGATGCAACCAAACGTCCAATCATGGGACGTATTGCATCACAATTTGGTGATCGTGTCTTTGTAACGTCTGACAACCCACGTACAGAATATCCTGTACAAATCGTAAAAGATGTAGAAGTGGGTGTGAAAGAAGGTTTACATGATGGTGTAACCTATGAGGTCATTGTAGATCGCCGTGAAGCCATTCATAAAGCAATCAAGGAAGCAACGACTGGAGATGTAGTTATTATTGCCGGTAAGGGTCATGAAGATTACCAAATCTTAAAAGATGAAACTATCCACTTTGATGATCGTGAAGTGGCAAGAGAAGCCTTGAAGGAGAGATAATATGGCACAATTTACAGTGCAAGAAGTAGTAGAGGCAACAGACGGGTCCTATACAGGAGCGAATAATTGCACCTTTGCTGATGTATCGACAGATACAAGAACAATTGGTGAAAATGGTTTGTTTGTAGCATTGGAAGGGATGACGTTTGATGGTCACGACTTCTTAACAGTTGCTAAAGAACGTGGGGCTACCGGCGCTGTGGTGAAACGTGGTAAAACGATTGATGGTTTAGTCTGTATTGAAGTAGAAGATACGTTACGAGCGTATCAACAGCTAGCAACCTATCATCGTAGACGTTTCCCAATCCCTGTCATTGGGATTACTGGGTCCTCTGGAAAAACAACCACTAAGGAAATGATTAGCGCTGTCCTAGAAAAAGCATATACGGTGCTAAAAACAGAGAAGAACTATAATAATGAAATCGGCGTTCCAAAGATGTTGTTGCAATTGACAGAAGACCATGATGTATGCGTTCTTGAAATGGGGATGCGTGGGCTTGGTCAAATTGCTGAATTAGCAGAGATTGCAGAACCTACTATTGGTGTTATTACTAATGTAGGTACAAGCCATATTGAATTGTTAGGATCCCAAGAGAACATTGGAAAAGCAAAGCAGGAATTAATTGAAGCATTACCGAGTACAGGGGCTGCTGTATTGAATCATGATGATTCGTTTGTATTACCTATGGAACAGGTAACGGATGCAAAGGTTATGACCTATGGTATGCAAGAGGGGTCTCAAGTACAGGGAACTCAATTAGAGTACACATCGAAAGGGATTAACTTTATTGTTCATGATACATCAGGTACTTGGAATGTGTTTTTACCGATGATTGGGATTCACAATGTGTATGATGCATTATCGGCTATTGCAGTAGGTACCATTTTAGGTGTACCGAAAGCAGAAATTGTGGAAGCTTTCAAAGAGTTTCCAGGGATTCCAATGCGTCAAGAAATTGTAGCATTTCCAACTTTCACCGTATTAAATGATGCGTACAATGCGAATCCCAATAGTATGGCAGAGTCCATTCGTGCTATGGGACAGTTGCAAGGGACACGTAAAATTGCTATGCTAGGAGATATGTTAGAGTTAGGTGACCATTCTAAAACTGCTCATGAGGAGATTGGTAAACTTCTTGGGGAAGAACATTATGATATGGTGTTTACCTTTGGTGATATGATGAAAACTGCTGCTTCTGTGGCAAAACAAGCAGGTGTTCCTTATGTACACGTAGGAAAGAGTCATCTGGATATTGCCAATGCTTACTATGATGTAAAACAAGAAGGTGACGTGATTCTAGTGAAAGGGTCCCGTGGTCTTAAAATGGAACGTATTATTGAAGATTTTAAAGAACGACATGAATAAGTAAGGAGACATGTGACATGAATATGGACTATGCAATAGCCTTTGGCTTAGCCCTGGTAAGTACATTAGTATTAGGTAAAATAGGGATTCCTCTGTTGCAGAGACTGAAAGCACAACAGTCGATTCGTGAAGATGGACCACAGGCGCATTTAGCTAAAGCTGGGACACCAACAATGGGCGGTTTATTTATGATGC
Organism: uncultured Veillonella sp.; assembly: GCA_963544145.1. Taxonomy (GTDB): domain Bacteria; phylum Bacillota; class Negativicutes; order Veillonellales; family Veillonellaceae; genus F0422. Next base: position 61,514 of record CAUUEA010000003.1, on the reverse strand, counting down.
TAGCCTTAGTCATCACAGTTTGCATAGTGCCACCGTATTCTGTCACATTGTGGATGCTATTATTTTTAACATTAGGCCATGGTGCATTAGGATTTAGTGATGATTTTATCAAAGCTGTGAAACGACGGAATTTAGGATTAACAGCAAAACAAAAATTGCTAGGTCAAGCGGTGTTAGCTATCGTATTTTGTTATATCTCCATCGCCTATGCAGCCTTGCCAACTACGTTGTGGATTCCCTTGGTGGATATCACTGTCGATCTTGGGTATGCCTATTATATATTGGCATTTATCATTATTTTGGGAACCACGAATGCTGTTAACTTAACAGATGGCTTAGATGGATTGGCAACTGGTATTTCTGCTATTGCAGGGGCTGCCTTCGCAGTGGTAGGATTATTAGTAGGCTCCTTAAGTGTTACCTTCTTTGGTATCGTCGTAAGTGCAGTTTGTTTAGGATTCTTATATTTCAATGCGAATCCAGCAAAAGTATTTATGGGTGATACAGGCTCATTAGCGCTAGGTGGTGCTTTTGCAGGGATGGCCATTGCTACGAAAACAGAATTGTTGTTAATTGTGATTGGTTTTGTCTTTGTAGTAGAAGCATTATCTGTTATTTTACAGGTAGCCTCTTTTAAAACTAGAGGGGTTCGTATTTTCCGTATGAGCCCAATTCACCATCACTTTGAATTAGGTGGCTGGAGTGAGCGAAAAGTGGTATATGTATTCTGGGCTGTTTCCTTGGTAGCGGCTTTGTTAGGCATTGCACTGTTAAGCATGAAATAATATAGATTACGGCTCTACAAGTAAGAGCCGTTATTCTTGCATATAGGGTTAGGTGGTAACAATGGATTATTCAGGTTCTCATATATTGGTATTAGGTGCTGGGCTTAGTGGTATTGGCGTAGCCCACACATTGGCTAAATTAGGCGCTACAGTGACGCTTAATGATTATAAACAAATTGATTTTGATCCCTCTGAAAGCCAGCGTTTGGCTGACAATCATATAGAAGTGATTACAGGGCAACAAGATTTCGTGTTGCTTGATACAGCTGCAAGAGTGGTTGTGTCCCCAGGTATTTCATTAGAGATACCTATCATTCAAGAGGCGAAAAAACGAAATATTCCCGTAGTAGGGGAAGTAGAAATTGCCTATGAAGTATCGAAAGCGCCTATTCTAGGTGTGACTGGTACGAATGGTAAAACTACAACGACTTCTTTATTGGCAGAAGTATTGAAAGAAGCTAAATGGGATGTCTATGTAGGTGGTAATATTGGTTACTCTTTGAGTGAGCAAGCCTTGGCAGTACCTGAAACAGGGGTGCTAGTGGCTGAGCTTTCATCCTACCAATTAGAGAGTATCGATAAGTTTCGTACAAAAGGAGCGATATTACTGAATGTAACGCCAGACCATTTGTTACGTCACAAAACGATGGAACGATACCAAGAGGCAAAAGAAAATATTTTCCGTAATCAAGAATTAGGAGACTGGACAGTATTAAACTTTGATTCTCCCATCGTGGCGGATATGGCAAAACGAGTAAAAGGACATGTCTTAGGAATTAGTCAAGAGCGACCTGTCACAGATGGAGCGTATTTTGAAAACAATACATGCTATGCAGTAATGCATGGAAAGGCAGTACCAGTTATTACGACAAAAGATATTCATATCCCAGGATCTCATAATATTGAAAATATTCTGAGCGTCATTGCCTTAACCTATGCATTGGGTGTACCTGTAGAAGATATTTATCAGGCTATTGCAAAATTTCATGGAGTAGCCCATCGGTTAGAACGTATTCGCACTCTCAAGGGAGTTACGTACTATAACGATTCCAAAGCCACTAATACGGATTCCACCATTAAAGCCTTGGAATCCTTTACATCACCTCTTATATTGATCGCAGGTGGTAAGGATAAAATGACAGACCTAGAAGAAATGATGGAGTTAGTGAAAACCAATGTAAAAGAGCTAATTCTGATTGGTGAAGCAGCACAACGTTTTGCAGAGGCTGCTGTAAAAGTGGGAGTGCCTCATATTCATCGTTGCGAATCTATGGAAGAAGCAGTATCCTTAAGTGCTCGCATTGCGGAAGAAGGAGATGTAGTATTATTATCTCCAGCCTGTGCAAGTTTTGACTGGTATGCACGATTTGAAGATAGAGGCGATCATTTCCGAAGATTAGTAGAACGATTGTAAGGGGTCATACATGAATATCATGATTTCAGGTGGAGGTACTGGAGGTCACATTTATCCAGCCCTCACGATTTATAAAACATTAGAAACAATGGTAGATGCTAATTTTCTCTATGTAGGAACGGAAAAAGGGCTTGAGTCTCGGATTGTTCCTAAAGAAGGAATTCCATTTACTACATTACCTGTACAAGGCTTACAACGCAAATTATCTATAGATACATTGGTAACAGCAGGAAAAACATTGTCTTCCTTGTGGAAAGCGAATCGCTTAATTTCCAAGTTTCAACCAGATATTGTGATTGGTACTGGTGGTTATGTATGTGGTCCTCTGTTATTAGCAGCAGCCTTGCGTGGGATTCCTACATTAATTCAAGAACAAAATGTAGTGCCAGGTATAACAAATAAGATTTTAAGCCGGTTTGTTGATGTGGTAGCTGTAGGATATGAAGAAGCGATTCCACAGTTTCCAAATGCAAAGCAAGTGGTGTATACAGGGAATCCTGTGCGCCCAAATGTAGTGGCTGCGAATCGAGAAGAGGCTAGAGCCTACTTCGGCTTGCAAGAGAGACAAACTGCTATATTAGTAGCTGGTGGATCTCGAGGAGCACGGAGTATTAATAAGGCGATGCAAACCGTTCATGAACAATATAAAGGTAGAGAGGATATTAAAATTATCCATGCTACTGGTACTGATGAATACAGTCGTGTTTGTGAAAGCTTAGGCATACAAGAAGGCGATGTGTACAGTTCGACATCGCATATTGTTCCTTACTTAGACAATATGGATATGGCCATGGCCGCATCAGATATGGCTATCTTTCGTTCTGGAGCAATTGGTTTGGCAGAGCTAGCCGTACGTGGCATACCATCTATTTTAATTCCATATCCTTATGCCGCTGCCGACCATCAAACATTCAATGCGAAAGCCTTCGTAGAGGCTGGTGCTTCTACGATGATTGTAGATAAAGAATTGGATGGCACAAGATTATTGCAAGCGGTAAATACAATGTTAGAGGATCAGGAATGTCGCCATCGAATGGCCCAAGCTACATTACAATTAGGAAAGCCTCAGGCAGCTATAGAAATTGCTAAGTTGGCTATATCTATTAAGAAATCATAGAAGGGAGTATCTCTATGTTAGATACCTATCAACGTATACATTTAATCGGGATTGCTGGTTCTGGCATGCGTGCAATTGCGCATGTATTAATTGAAAAAGGATTCATTGTATCTGGTTCCGATATCCAAGAGTCTGCTATTACAGAAAAGTTCAGACAAGCAGGGGCTACCATTTTTATGGGCCATGATGCTGCTCATGTAGAAGGAGTAGATGTGGTTATCCGCTCTACTGCTATCCATGAGGATAATCCTGAAATTGTAGGGGCTAGAGAGCGAAACATCCCAATTTTACACCGTTCCGACGTGGTGAAAGCCGTGTTAGATGAAACCTATGGTATTGCTGTGGCTGGTGCACATGGTAAGACCACAACTACGTCTATGATTGGTCAAATTTTTATGGAAGCAAACCAAGATCCAACCATCATTATCGGTGGAGAAGTCGATTATTTAAATGGTAGTAGTCATGTAGGTAAAGGTAAATATAGTATCGCTGAAGCTGATGAAAGTGATGGATCTTTCTTACATTTAAATCCTAAGCGCATTGTGATTACGAATATTGAAAATGACCACATGGATCATTATAGAACAGTAGAAAATTTACTCCGAGCTTTCACAGAGTTTTCTATGAAGTTACCAGAAGATGGTATTGCTGTGGTATGTGGTGATAATCCATCGATTCGACGTATTATGCCAGATATTAAGCGTCAATGTATTACTTATGGTTTAGGGGTAGGCAACGATTATCGCATTGAAAATTTGCGTATTGAACAAGGGATTACTACCTTTGAAGTAGTTCATAACGATGCTGTATTAGGTACTTTGCGTCTAGCTGTACCGGGTCAACATAATGCACTGAATGCACTAGGAGCGCTTGTGGTGGCATTAGGCGAAGGAATTTCTTTTGAAGTGGTAGCAAAAGCATTGCGTAAATTTATTGGTGCGAAGCGTCGCTTTGAAACGAAGGGCCATGTAAAAGACGTTTGGGTTGTAGATGATTATGCACATCATCCAACAGAAATTGCGGCCACTATTAAAGCGGCGAAATCCCTGGAAGATCATCGTGTAGTAATTTTATTCCAGCCGCATCGGTATAGTCGTACAAAATTATTGTTACGTGAATTTGGCACGGCTTTCAAAGAAGCTGACCTAGTGTTCATTACAGATATTTATAGCGCTGGTGAAAAACCTGAGGCAGGAATTGATGGGATGTCCATTCCATTGATGATTAAAGAATTGACAGGTCAGGAGATTCAATATGTAGCAGATGTAAATACATTGCCACAAACCGTGTTAGAATATATTAAACCTAATGATTTAGTCATCACTATGGGGGCGGGTAATATTAATCAATTCGGACCTAAACTATTAGCTTTATTGGAGGAAAAATAAAGTGAAAGATAAACGTATTATTGTCCTCATGGGAGGACCATCAAAAGAAGCAGAAGTATCTAGAAGAACGGCGGCAGCCATTGCAGACGCATTACAAAGCAAAGGGTATGCGGCTACCACATTAGAATGTAACCCTAGTACTGTAGTACAAGACTTACAAGCTTTACAATGTGATGTTGTATTTAATGCGATTCATGGAAAATATGGTGAAGATGGATCTTTACAAGGAGCCCTTGAAATGGCAGGTATTCCTTACACAGGCTCCGGTGTAATGGCGCATGCGGTAGGTATGAATAAAAAAATGAGCAAGCATGTATTTTTAGGGGCTCAGATTCCTACAGCTAATTCAAAATCCTATGATAATCAATTAGAATCTGTGGATGCTATTCTAGAAGATATTCATGCTAACTTTACAGTACCGTTTGTTGTCAAAGCAGCTAGTCAAGGGTCTAGTATTGGCGTAGCGATTATTAAAGATGAAGCAACTGTCGATGAAGAAGTGAAACAAGTGTTAGACATAGATCATGTCATCGTAGTAGAAGAATTTGTAGATGGTAGAGAGTTTACTGTATCTGTATTAGATGGTAAAGCTTTACCAGTGATTGAAATTCGACCTCATTCTGGTGAATATGATTATGCTTCTAAATATACAACCGGCGCTACTGACTATTTAGTGCCAGCGCCGATTACAGAAGAACAAGCTGCGGCTATGCAACGCATTGGTGAAGCTGTATATCAACAAATGCAATGCGCTGGTGTAATCCGTGTGGATATTATGATGAACAGCAACGATGATATGTTTGTATTGGAATATAATACAGTACCTGGTATGACGGCTACCTCTTTGGTACCGAAAGCAGCAAGAGCTATGGGAGTTGAATTTCCTGAATTGTGCGAACAAATTCTTCATTCAGCGGGATTACATAAATTTTAGGAGTGGCTATGAATGTAAATGGGTTTCAAAAGCAGGAGGATCATCATGTTCCTCCATTTGAGGAACAGCCAACAAGTGAAAGAGTCGTGCATCCCCTAGAAGATGAGGGCTGGGAAGTTGTGATTATAGATACACCAGAAGGACCTAAGCGTGTACGCCGTAGACGAAAGGTGAAACCACCTAAACAATCAAAGCCAACGCTCTGGAAGGTAGTTGTCGGTGCATGTCTATTAATCGGTCTCTTTACATTGCCCCTGCCAATCGGTCAGATTCAGGTAACAGGTACTAGTCAACTAAGCTCAGAAGATGTGGTACACATCGGTGATTTAGGCTATCCTGTCAATATTCTTAGGGTCAGAACGGGTGCTTTGGAAGAGCGTTTACAAAAGGATATACGTATTGATACGGCCCATGTATCCTATGCATTGCCTCTTACTTTGCAGGTGGATGTGAAAGAACGAAAAGCCATGGTTGTGGTTCCTTCCCAATTTGGTTTTGTTTCCTTGGATCGACATGGCATGGTCATTGCTAGTAGTGCTACCATTCCAGACACAACGGTACCTATTATTTCCGGTGTACGCTTAGGAAATGCATTATTAGGTGATACTATCGAAGCTGAGGGAATACGTGGAGCCATTGCGTATATGGAGGCTTTCACGGAAGATACACGAAAACAAATTGGTGAAATCAATGTAGGTGATGCAGATAAAATGATTGCCTATACGGTAGAGGGATTGCCGATTCATATTGGTGATCGCAACGATTTAGAAGAAAAAGCAAAAATAACGACAGATATGCTGGTAGATATTGCACAACGTCATGTATCTGCTGAGTTTATCGATGTGAATGTTAAATCCCCTTTTATTAAAACACAATAAAGGAGTACGAAGTTGAAACAAGGGCGCATCGCCGTAGCTGTAGTGAGTATGATTGTAGGGGTTATGCTTGTTACGCAGTACAGAATGACGCAAACGATTGCAGATGGCAATATACACTTACAAAGAAGTGGAGAGTTGGCGTTAAAAATTAATTCTCTCCAAGAAGAACGGGCGGGCCTAAAAAAACAAATTGCTACTATGAAAGAAGAAGGAAGCCTAGAGGGTATGAAAGAAGAAAATCGACTATTATCCCTTAGGGCTTCCTTAGTCGATGTAGAAGGTCCAGGCGTTATCTTAACGATAACGGATAGTAAAACGCCTGTGAAAGATGGAGAAAATCCTAATTTATATTTAATTCATGATGAAGATATGCTTCGTATTGTCAATGAATTAAGGGCAGCTGGAGCAGAGGCAATCTCTATTAATGACCAACGGTTAATAGGGACTTCGGAGATTCGCTGTTCAGGTCCTACAGTTACGGTAAATGGAAAGATTTTTGCCCCACCATTTATCATCAAAGCCATAGGAGATACAAAAACACTGCATTCTGCTCTCACCATGAGAGGGGGAGTCGTGGAATCTCTCAAATATTGGGGTATTGAAGTGAAAATTCAAGATGAAAATCTTGTAACGGTCCCTGCTTATGATGGAACGATGAAACAAAATTACATCAAAGTGAAGGGAGGTCAATGATGGTGTACGTATGGATTATAGGGGGCTTGATACTGGGCATTGCCATTGGTATTGTGACTCCCTTTGATGTGCCAGTATCTTATGCTAAATATACTTCTGTGGCATTACTAGCTGCCTTGGACTCTGTTTTTGGCGGCACAAGAGCAGCCATAGAAAGAACATTTGGGCTGTCTATTTTTATTACAGGATTCTTTTCTAATTCCTTGTTAGCAGCATTATTGGTGTTTTTAGGAAATGTAGTGGGCATAGATTTATATTATGTAGCATTGATCTCATTTGGGTTGCGTTTATTCCAAAATACAGCGGCCATCCGTAGATTATTACTAACAAAACGACTACATACATAGAAAAATGAAAGTCATTTCTTGACTTTCATTGAAAAAATATAAAATATATTGTAAAATAAAAGCAAATTATAAATGATAAGATACACTAGTAGAGTAATGTCATTGTATAGTATATGAAATATATCTCTAGTCAAGAGGAGGAGCATTCGATGTCAGAATTCGCAAAAATTAAAGTTATTGGTGTTGGTGGCGGCGGCGGAAATGCCGTATCTCGCATGATTGGCAGCGACTTAGAAAATGTTGATTTCTTGGTTGCTAACACAGAGACACAAGCCTTAGATGGCACTAATGTGCCAGTTCGCATTCAAATTGGTGAAAAAGCGACTAAAGGTTTAGGCGCTGGTGCGAATCCAGAAGTAGGTCGTGAAGCTGCTGAAGAAAGCCGCGAAGATATTTTGAAAGCATTACAAGGTGCTGACATGGTATTCGTAACTGCTGGTATGGGCGGTGGCACTGGTACTGGTGCAGCTCCAGTAGTGGCAGAATGTGCTCGTGAAGCTGGCGCATTAACAGTAGGCGTTGTAACAAAACCATTCGGTTTCGAAGGTAAAAAACGTAAAGAACAAGCTGAGCGTGGTATTGAAGCATTAACTGGTAAAGTTGATACTATCATCACAATTCCAAATGATCGTTTATTGGGTATCATTGATCGTAAAACTTCTTTAAAAGATGCGTTCTTGACAGCCGATGAAGTATTGCGTCAAGGTATCAAAGGTATTTCTGACTTAATTACAAAACCAGGTCTAATCAACCTTGACTTTGCAGACGTAAAAACAATCATGACTAACCAAGGGGAAGCATTGATGGGTATCGGCGTTGGCGAAGGTGAAAACCGTGCTGTAGATGCAGCTAAACAAGCAATCAACAGCCCACTATTGGAAACTTCCATTGACGGTGCAAAAGGCATCTTGTTAAACATTACTGGTAGTGAAGAATTAAGCTTATTTGAAATCAATGAAGCAGCAGAAATCATTTCTGAAGCAGCAGATCCAGAAGCAAACATTATCTTCGGTTCTGTTATCGATGAAAATGTTGGTGACAAAGTATTCATCACTGTTGTTGCTACGGGTTTTGGTGACCAAGGTTCTTCTAATGGTTTTGCTCGTAAAAGCCCATTTGGTGCTACAGGCAACTCTCCAGACGTACCAGCTTTCATGAAACGATAAGATTCTCATAGAAGGAGGATATTATGAAGAAAATCATAGTAGCCACAGCAGTGTTAGCTGCCTTCAGTGCTTCTGCATTTGCAGCTGCTGTTCCTGTGACCAATATTAATGCAGGCGAAACAAAAGTAGCCGCTGAATATTCTTTATCAAAAAAAACAGCACAAGATACAAAACGTAAAGATGGTTTTGGTGTCTCTGCACAACAAGGATTGTCTGACAATTTGGCGGCACAATATTCCTTCAATAAAGTGAATCGTACAGGAGCAGATATCAAAGATCATCAATTAGCAGGTGCCTATGCGGTACATCCTAATATCAACGTGTATGGTGCTGGTACCTATGTAGATATGGGACCTAAACAAAATGGGTTTGGCTATCAAGCAGGCGTGATTGGACATACCCAATTAGCTGATAAAATTGAAGGCTTTGCTAAAGTAGGCTTTGGTAACGACATTAAAGGAACCTACCAAGTAGGAGCTTCCTATGGCTTGCGCCCAGATATTGATTTGAATGTGTATTATCAATATGATCAATATAATATGAACCAAAATAAAACTGATGTCAAAGGATTACATGCAGGCGTAGGCTATTCTTTCTAATTTGAAAGTAGCCTATCTGTAGTACTAGTATGCATCATATGAGGACTGTAGTGTAAGAGATAAACTCTGCATTACAGTCCTTTTGATTTTCTCATATGATATATATGAACGTGCAATCACTATATGTAAACAATTAATTTGAAAAATAGGTTGACTATATACAGTTTGATTAATTATAATAAGGGTGTAACAGAATGTAAGAATCATGTAAGCTTGTAAGATCCAGTATACCCATGCTATGGGGAGGAGGCACTATGCATACACTATGTAAGGGCTTGACAAGTGTAAGGGAAATTCCTAATACCGTGATTGTGCGTAATGTACAATTTAAACGAACTACAAGATCACCGCAGTTACAAATCAACTATACCCCAAGAAAGCAAGAACATATAGTGACTGTTTGTAATTCAAAAGGCACACTAGTGTCCACGATGTTAGAACGGTTTGATTCCGAACGGAATCACCATGATGAAGTTTCATTGGGGGAAATGCCAAAGGTTTGGCCAGGCGAGTTGAAAGACAGAACAAGAACGAAATTTGTGTTTACACCAGAATCGATTCTTGAGTTTGTCGATGCCATTCAAGATGATAATCCTATCTATCGGGAAGAAATTCCTGTAGTACCAGAATTAATGGTCTTATCACATATGGCACATCACGTGTTAGATGAAACAATGTTACTTCAATTAGATATTACGTTTTCTGCACCGTTTTACGGTGGAGATGTTATTTCTGTAGAAAAACTTACAATCCGTTCAGAAAAGCATACCCAAATTGGTGAGTGTGACTTAGTTGGTACTCATGGGGGACGTGCTCATTGTAAATGGATTTATGAAGAGGAGTTAGTGAATGTTAAAGACTAGAGATTTGACAAAAATGGCGTTATTAGTGGCATTAGTTTGTGTAATGGCACAATTATCAATTCCAAATCCAATGGGGGTAGGAATGATTTCGTTGATTACTATTGCCTTGTGTTTGATTGGTTTACTTTTGTCACCGAAACAAGCATTTTTGACAGTATTAGTCTATGTACTGTTAGGAGCAGTTGGATTACCTGTATTTACTGGATTTACTGGTGGTATGGGGAAAATACTGGGTCCTACAGGCGGATTTATTTTGATTTGGCCTATCGCTTATACTGCAGTTAGTTGCTTAAAGGGAACAGAAAAAAGTTTTCTTAGATATGCTGTAGTAGCTACGGTAGTGAGTATTGTGATTACCTATGTAGCGGCAGTGCCGTACTTCATGTCTGTTGCAAAGATACCATTCACTGTTGATGGATTACAAAAAGCCTTGGGAATTTTGTTTTATCCATTTATCATCGGTGATATTGTAAAAGCAATTCTATCTGCATGGATTGCTACAAAAATTAAATTATAAAACGTAAGTTATAAAAAAGCGATTAGATCCTGTTGGATGTAGTCGCTTTTTTTGTGTTTGTTGCATCTGCTGTGTGATGTGCCGTTTCTTTTGACGGAGTATAGGAATGTCAACACATGCTCTATATCAATTAGTCATTCACTGAAAGTCCTTTCACCATGCAATGTAGTGAATCACAATGTATTGTAGTTACATGAAATTATATGATTCTATGATTTTTTACAAGTTTACTATATCTAATTGATATACATGATATAGTGTTTCGGATTGAAATTAACTACAAGATGTTGTAAACTAGAGTCAACGGTACCCCAGAGGGGTAGTTTCTAGTGAAACATTTAACAATAGTAAGAAAACTCTACAGGTGTAGGCACCCCATAGACAGGAGCAGAGGCTGCTCTTTTTATATGTCTACATTTTGATTTAACTATGCAATGTATATAGAGTAAGAGTGTCTTTTATATGTTGCGTATATGGTTCATACTGAATCGAATGTCCATTATGCTAAAACTGCACAGGTGGCATTAGGTAATAGGAGGTTATACTATGATACAGGTAATAAAACGGGATGGCAAAGAGGCTGCTTTTGATAAAGAAAAGATCATTGTCGCTATAGAAAAGGCTATGCACAGTAGTACTGGGGTCTATACGCCAGGATTGGCTTTGCAAATTGCCAATGAAATTGAAGCCTATGCTGAAAAAATGGGACGTAATATTACCATTTACGCTATTGAAGATCAAGTATATTATAAACTCCTAGAAAATAATAATCCTGCCACGGCGCGTGCTTATGAAAACTATAAAGCAGTACAAGCTTTCAAGCGTGTAGAAAATACGACAGATAAAGATGTATTTGGCTTGCTTAATCGGTCTAATGTAGCAGTGTTGGATGAAAATTCCAATAAAGATGCATCTATTGTGTCCACACAGCGCGATTTGATTGCAGGAGAAGTGAGTAAAGATATTGCTCGTAGAAAGTTGATTCCTACGGATATCGTACAAGCTCATGATAGCGGTGCTATCCATTTCCATGACATGGATTACATCATTCAACCTATGTTTAATTGCTGTTTAGTCAACTTAGAAGATATGTTGACGAACGGAACAGTAATTAATGGGAAACGTATTGATACGCCGAAGTCATTTCAAGTGGCATGTACGGTAACGACACAAATTATTGCACAGGTCGCATCTGGTCAATATGGAGGGCAAAGCATTAATGGCATCGATCGTATATTGGCTCCTTATGTACGGAAGTCCTATGATAAATATTTGGAGTTAACACTGCAAGAACAAGTAGAAGTGTATGGTATGGCTCCAGATGTACAAAAAGCAGAAGAGATTGCTTGGAAACGGACACAAAAAGAAGTAAAAGACGGTATTCAAACAATACAATATCAAATCAATACATTGATGACGACCAATGGACAGGCTCCTTTTGTGACCTTGTTTATGCATTTTGACCCAAATAGTGAACTAGCAAAAGAAGCTGCTTTAATCGATGAAGAAATTTTGAAACAACGTATTCAAGGTATTAAAAATGAGGCCGATGTGTATATAACGCCAGCCTTTCCTAAGTTGATTTATGTGTTGGATGAACACAATGTACATCCTACTAGCGAATACTATTATTTGACAGAATTGGCGGCACAATGCACGGCGAAACGGATGTATCCTGACTATATTTCTGCGAAAAAAATGAAAGAAATCTACGAGGGCAATGTGTTTGCCCCAATGGGTTGTCGCTCCTTCTTGTCTCCATGGAAAAATGAAAATGGAGAGTATGTATTCAATGGTCGCTTTAATATGGGCGTAGTGAGCTTAAATTTGCCGCAAATCGGAATTTTAGCGCAAGGTAAGGAAGATGTGTTCTTTGAAATCCTTGAAAAACGTTTAGAATTGGCAGAAAAAGCTCTGTTATTCCGCTATGATTTGTTAAAAGATGTAACCAGTGATGTATCTCCTATCCACTGGCAATATGGTGCTATTGCTCGTTTACCTAAGGGGGCTTCAATTCGTCCTTTACTAGAAGGTGGGTATGCAACAATTTCCTTGGGATATATCGGCTTATATGAGGCAACTAAGTTAATTGTAGGGGATTCTAATACATCGGAAACAGGCCATGAGTTTGCTAAAAAAGTGATGGAACGTTTACACAATGCTACAGAAACATGGCGTAGTAAACACAACATTGGCTTTGCTCTCTATGGTACACCAGCTGAAAGTTTAACTAATCGTTTCTCCTCCATTGACAGAGCACGATTTGGAGAAATTCCAGATATTACTGATAAAGGATATTACACGAATAGTTACCATGTAAATGTGCGTGAAGAAATTAATGTATTCGATAAATTTGCCTTTGAATCTGAATTCCAACGTTTATCTACTGGTGGATGTATTTCCTATGCGGAAATTCCTAATATGAATAACAATATTCCTGCCTTGTTGACGATGATGCAGTATATTTACGACACCATTTCCTATGCAGAATTTAATACAAAATCTGACTATTGCCATGAATGTGGCTTTGATGGGGAAATCATCGTCAATGATCAGGTGCAATGGGAATGCCCTCGTTGTCACAATACGAACCGTGACACCTTGACGGTCATTCGTAGAACTTGTGGTTACTTAGGGGAAAACTTCTGGAATGAAGGTCGCACCAAGGAAATTAAAGATCGAGTGATGCATATTTAACTCGATCATGAAAGAAGGGATGTACCATGCGATACGGACAACTTAGACAATATGATATTGCTAATGGTGAGGGCATCCGTACATCCTTATTTGTTACTGGGTGCACTCATTGTTGCTATAATTGTTTTAACGAAGAATACCAAAATTTTTCCGCTGGCAAAGAGTGGACTGAATCGGACACAGAACGATTGCTTTCCTATGTGAAGGCACCTGCATGCAGTGGATTGACCTTACTAGGGGGAGAACCGTTTCAAAATATTTACGGACTAATACCCTTAGTGGATAGAGTATTAAAAGTAGCTCCGAACAAGCCGATTTGGGTGTATTCTGGATATACCTATGAAGAGATTATAGCCTGTCCTAATAAACGACAATTGTTAGAGCGATGCCATATCTTAGTAGATGGTAAATTCGTAGATGAGTTACGAGATCCAGGATTGGCCTTTAGGGGCAGTAGCAATCAGCGGATAATTGATATACAAGCGTCCTTGCAACGGGGGGAAGTCGTTTTGTATATGGAATAATATTCTACTCTAGTACGACTGTGTATAAGGCTCTTTATTAGAGATTAGACGTATCATAGTAATCCCATGATCGCGGATAGAATTTGGTGTAAAATAGAATATGATGAAAGAACGGATATTTGATAGGGCGTTAAATATCCGTTTTTACTATTCTAAGAAATATATGAAAAGAGGAAAGTTGACTAAAAGGCTTCAACTTTCCTCTTTTATGTTGTGTTTTTCTACACGATGGTTTGGCTAGGATCCCATACTTCGCCGTCAGCGTCTGGCAAGAATCCATATTCTTTGGTCCACAATGTTTTGTATTTTACAGCTTGGTTGTGGATTTTTTCAATCATTTTTTCATCAGTGCGGATGACTTTGGCAGGACTACCTACCACAAGGGAGTAAGGTGGAATCTCTGTTCCTTCTAATACAAGTGCGCCTGCGCCGATGATGGAACCACGGCCAATGTGACAACGGCTAAGCACGATAGCTCCCATGCCCACTAATACGTGGTCTTCTAAGGTAGAGGCGTGAATGATAGCACTGTGACCGATAGTTACAAAGTCACCTAGGATACAAGCGTGGTCATCGTCTACGTGAAGTACGGAATTATCTTGGACATTAGAATAACGACCGACTACGATTTTGTTGACGTCTCCGCGAGCAGATACATTTTGCCATACAGAGGCATATTCTTTTAATTCTACATCGCCAGCCAGTTCAGCGCCTGGCATAGCGTGACTTTTTGGATCTAACTTTGGATATTTTCCTTTAAATGGTAGCATAGTAACCTCCAATATAATGCTGTGTGTAAGTAGTGTATTGTATGAGAATCCCCTTGGCATTTGTCATATGCCAAGAGGATAAAGTGCATGTATTGTACAGTGTTGTACTTGTTATTAATTGTAAAAGCTTAGATATATTGTTGAGCCTTCTTGATGGCTTCTTTAGCTTCTGCCACAACGGACTCTACAATTGTTTTAGCAGGTTCTATTTGTGTTAAGCGGTTTAAACCTTGGCCTACTTGAACTACGCCGTTTACAGTGTCGCCATCAACGGCTGCTTTTTTATTGGTGCCAATAGCCATGGCAGTTAAATCACTTTTTGGAGCACAGCTATATTCAGCTTCTAAATAACGGGCTGTAAATTCACTTTTTAGACCACGTACACCATGGTTGAAAGTAAGACCTGTTACAGTAGAATCTGTATCGGTGGCATTGATGATAGCATCTTTACAATTTTGGTGCATTTTGCATTCTTCGGCAAGGATGAAACGGGATCCCATTTGAACGCCAGCAGCGCCCATAGTAAGACCGGCAGCAAGTCCACGTCCATCGACGATACCGCCAGCGATAACAACAGGGATATCTACTTCTGGTACTACGTTTTCAAGGAGTGCCATCGTAGTTTGTGTGCCAATATGACCGCCCGCCTCTTGGCCTTCGATGATAAGGGCATCAGCTCCTGCGGCTGCCACACGTTTAGCTAATTTCACATTCGGTACTACAGGGATGACCTTAATACCTGCTGCATGTAATGGTTCGATGAAAGGAACAGGATTGCCGGCACCTAATGTAACGAACGCAGGTTTTTCTTCCACGATGACAGCTAAGATATCATCTAAGTTTGGTGCCATTAACATTAAGTTTATACCAAATGGTTTATCTGTTAAAGCTTTACATTGACGAATTTCTTGGCGTACCCATTCTGTATCACGACCGCCGGTAGCAATAACGCCAGTAGCGCCTGCGTTGGCAACGGCAGTAGCTAAGGTATGCTCAGAGGTCCAAGCCATAGCACCTTGGATAATAGGATATTGAATACCTAATAATTCTGTTAATTTAGTTTTCATAATACCTCCTATATAGACTAGTGATTCATCGTACTAAATCACTGGGACTTTCAACATGCTTTCATTATAGCCTAATAGAATGAAAAAATATAGTTGCTATAAAAGAAGTCAAAAACAATGTATAATATAAGTACTTCTATTATTAAATTATATCTGTGAAAGTTTGTGATAGGTTATTTTTGATAGGTGTAGAATTGATAGAAATATGATTTTGTAAACACTCTTTATGAACCTAAGTATACACATAAGGATAGATATAAAATAGTGATATCTCGCATAGGAATACATCAATTACATAACTTATGGTGATGCAGGTACATACATTAGGAGTACATGTTGTAAAGGAGGACTTATGAAAAAAACATGGTTAATTGGTTTAGGAATTGTAGGAGTTATTATAATTTGGATATTCAGCTCCTATAATGGATTGGTACAAACAGAAGAGCAAGTGAATGGTCAATGGGCGCAAGTGCAAACGCAATTGCAACGCCGATCCGATTTAATACCCAACTTAGTCAATACTGTGAAAGGCTACGCTACGCACGAAAAAGAAACCATACAAGCGGTGGCAGATGCAAGATCTAAATTAGGCGGAGCTAAGTCCGTAGAAGAAACAGCAAAAGCTAATCAAGAGTTAAGTAGTGCCTTAAGTCGTTTGCTAGTTGTAGTAGAAAACTATCCTAATTTAAAAGCAGATGCAAACTTTAGAGCTTTGCAAGATGAATTAGCGGGCACTGAAAATCGCATTGCAGTGGCACGTAAAGATTATAACGGAAGTGTACAGGCTTACAATATGAAGATTCGTACTTTACCTACTTCTTTGATTGCTAGCCCTATGGGCTTTCAAGTAAAACCTTATTTTGAAGCTGATCAAGGAGCACAAAGTGCACCTAAAGTTCAGTTTTAATTTGCTATGGGTTAGTATAGAATAGAAAATTTCTACACTAGCAATGTTACGATGAATGTAGTTATTTAACAGCCATATATATCTATTAGCTAAGTGCTTGTTGATGCTAGTATACTATTTAACAGTCTAGGAAAGGAGGTAGGATGATGAAAAGATACGCATGGTCTGCATGTATCAGCTGTGTAGTGGTCACCATATGGATG
The DNA here is from genome assembly GCA_963544145.1 of uncultured Veillonella sp. GTDB lineage: Bacteria > Bacillota > Negativicutes > Veillonellales > Veillonellaceae > F0422. The sequence goes on along the minus strand of CAUUEA010000003.1, from coordinate 44,645 downwards.
TGCCTGGCGAGCCTTTCTGTATTTGCTTTAGATGTGCCGAATCCACCAAAGAATGGGTATATCTTAGATCAAACGCAAACTTTGTCAAAAGAAGAGATACATAAGATGAACCGCATGGGTATGGAGTTGCAACAAAAAACAAAAGCCCAAATCGCTGTTCTTGTTGTTCCTACCTTAGATGGTGAAGACGTAACGGACTATGCAAATAAGGTGTTCCGTTCTTGGGGCGTAGGTCAAAAGGATACAAATAATGGTATTCTATTTCTAATAGCCATTAAGGATAAACAAATGCGCATTGAAGTGGGATATGGTCTGGAAGGTGCTATTAATGATGCGAAGGCAGGTCAAATTTTAGATGATTATGCCATACCGTATTTTAAACAAGGGCAAATAGGTAAAGGCGTGGTGAATACCTATGCTACCTTAGTAGGGGAAACAGCGAAAGAATACAAAGTGACTATTGACGGTAGCCAAACCTATGAAAATCAGAAGGGAGTGGAGTTAACTCCTTTTGAAATGTTACTGATAGGGGGAGGCATTCTCTTGCTTCTCCTATTAGATTTCTCTGTATTTGGTGGTGCTATTACACAATCCTTATTGTGGATATTAGCGTCAGGACGAGGTGGCGGTGGATCAGGTCGTTCCGGCGGTGGTGGATTCGGGGGATTCGGTGGAGGTTCCTCTGGAGGTGGCGGCGCTAATCGACGTTGGTGATGGACATGCATTTGTCGATGATGATGTGAATGCATTCGTCGATAGTGATGAGTATGTGTTCGTCGATGGTATCTAGGATGTGCACTATTGAAGGCTATGCGTAGTTTGCAAAGAGGTATACAAAAATAACATAGAAAATGATTGAGAATATATTGAAAGTTTTCGATTGTGGTGGTATACTGTTAACAGATGAAGTATCTGAGACAAATCTTTTAGTACGAAAGGTGGTGCACATAATGGATAAAAAATACGTTTGCGTAGTATGCGGTTGGGTTTATGACGAAGCTGTTGAAGGCGTTAAATTCGAAGATCAACCAGCTGATTACCTTTGCCCAGTTTGTGGGGTTGGTAAAGACCAATTCGAAGAAATGTAATTAATTTTTCGATAAATTAATCCACATACATAAGGGCTCTCCAATAGGAGAGCTCTTTTTAACATGAGTGTCAACTTCTACGTCTTGTATGAGTTTTATGAAAACTTAACAACATATAGGGGCTAGCATTTGACAAAGATAGTATAGGTAGCTATAATAGTATAGTCGAGGTAAAATTATGAAACTGCAAGTAGAGCAAGCAAAAGAACAGATTGGACGAGTAGTCCCTTTTCTATGTACGACATCAGGTGAAGATCTTGGTGACGTATCTGCTTTTCCTTGGAGCCGTCATGATATAACCATTAGTGGTGAGCTTCGTTATGATGGTCAACATTATGTGGTGAATGGTACCATAACAACAAATGGACAATATGAGTGCTCAAGATGCTTAACCGATACTAATTATACCCATACTGTTCCATTTGAAGAGACTTTTGGTGTTACACATTCCAACAATGGAGACGATGATATTATTTCTTTCGATGGGGAAGAAATTGATCTAACGGAGACCATTCGGGAAACATTAATCATCAATGAGCCCTCTCAAGTGTTATGTCAGGATGATTGCAAAGGATTGTGTGTTCAGTGTGGAGCAGATCAAAATGTTTCACCATGCTCTTGTGAATCCTTTGTGGTAGATCCTCGATTAGCAGTGCTAAGAACATTGCTGAAGGAAGAAAATGATGATTAATACCTAGTGATTATGTTAAGGAGGTGCAGATAATGGCAGTACCAAAGCGTAGACTTTCCAAATGCCGTCGCGATCGTCGTCGTGCTAACTGGAAATTAGAAGTACCTGGTTATGTAGCTTGTCCACAATGTCACGAACCAATGATGCCGCATCGCGTTTGCCCAACATGTGGTTCTTACAAAGGAGAACAAGTAGTTTCTAAAAATGCGTAATAGAAACGAATGAGAAGGCCTTGTAAACTATCGTTTACGAGGTCTTTTTTGTATGCATTTTATGACTAATTATGGTATAATATAGGAACATTGATATATAACTCAAGTGATGATTATACGAGGTGACATTATGTTAAGAGATACAATTTTAGTAACAGGACATAAGAGTCCAGATACTGACTCTATTTGTTCTGCTATTTCTTATGCAAACTTAAAAAATCAAATGGGATTCCCGGCGCAACCAATTTGTGCGGGTCAAGCTAACAAAGAAACATCTTTTGCATTACACTATTTTGGATTTGAACATCCTGAAATCGTAACGTCTTTTGCAGTCACAGTGGAAGATGTACTAGAAACGATTCCAGCAGTTGATGCCAAAGCATCTTTACAAGATGTATTAGCATGGCGTAAACAATATGAAATGAATCGTATCCCAGTTGTGGAGAATGGTAACTCCTATGTGGGTACGATTACTGCACAACGTTTGATTGATGCCTTAGAAGCAGCGATGGGTGGTCAAACAGCTGTAGCTGGCGAGATTTGCACAAAAACGTCTTGCCAAGTGATTAGCAAAGAAACTAAATTACGTGACTTCAAAGCGAATTCCCACATCGGTGGATATCCAGTAGTAGATAATGGTACATACTTCGGTATCATTCGTTCTAATGTGGAAGCTCCAAAACATAAAACAAAAGTAGTTTTAGTAGACCACAATGAAAAAGTGCAAATCATCGATGATATTGAAGAAGCAGAATTAATCGAAAATATCGATCACCATCGTATTGGTGGTTTAGTGACGGATAATCCTATTTTCATTCATTATGAAACTGTAGGATGTACTTGTACAATTCTTGCTAACTTATACTGGCAATATGGTCAAGAGATTCCTAAAAACATCGCTGGTTTGATGTTGTCTGCTATCATTTCCGATACAGTATTATTCCGTTCTCCTACTTGCACAGAAAAAGATAAAGAAACAGCCAAAAAATTAGCTGATATCGCTGGTGTGAATTTAGAAGAATATGGTATGGAATTATTAAAAGCTGGATCTGATGTATCCGATTATTCTGATGAAAAAATTGTTCGTACAGATTTAAAAGAGTTTGAAGCTAACGGCAAAATTATCAGTATTGGACAAATCCAAGTGATGGACACAACAGATATTTTGGGTCGCAAAGGTTGCTTGTTAAAAGCTATGGAAGAGTTGCGTAGCGCTAACAACTATAGCGCATCCTATTTGATGATTACAAATATCTTAACAGAAGCAACAAACTTAATCTTTGTTGGCGATGCGAATGATGTGGTAGCAGCTGCATTTAATGCACAACCTGTGGACAATGAAGTATACTTAGAACATACATTATCCCGTAAAAAACAAGTAGTACCTCCAATCGTGGGTGCTATGAAAGGCTAATTTATCATAGGGGGTGCGTTGTAGTGAAAGACTCAGCGCACCCTTGTTATATGCAAGAGAGGTATTATGATATTTGACGGTTTAAATAAAGAGCAACAAGAGGCAGTATACGCAACGGAGGGACCTCTTCTTATATTGGCTGGCGCTGGATCAGGTAAAACACGAGTGTTAACATATCGTATCGCCTATTTGTTGACACAAGGGGTAAGCCCCTATGAAATTTTAGCCATTACTTTTACCAATAAAGCGGCGAAAGAAATGAAAGAACGTGTGGAAACATTGGTTGGTGATACGGCGCATCGTATATGGCTTAGTACATTCCATTCTTTCTGTGCAAAGTTTTTGCGCTTTGAGTTAGATTCCTTCATGGGATATAGTAAAAACTTTTCTATCTACGATTCTAGTGATTCTCAGGCTGTTATCAAACAGGCGATTAAAGCTTTAAATCTGGATGATAAATATTATCCTGTAGGGGCTATGCAATCACAGATTAGTGATGCTAAAAATAAAATGAAATTAGCGAAAGATTTCCGCAGTGAAGCTCGTGACTTTTATACACAACAAGTGTCTAAGGTGTACGATTATTATGAAGCTGAATTACGTAAAAATAATGCCTTAGATTTTGATGATTTATTGCTAGTAGCTGTTAAATTATTACAAGAAAATCCAACAGTTTTAGAAAAGTATAGTCATCGATTCCGATATATTATGATTGATGAATATCAAGATACAAACCATGCACAATATACTTTGGCATCGCTGTTGGCTTCAAAATGGAATAATTTATGCGTCGTAGGGGATGTGGACCAAAGTATCTATGCTTGGCGTGGGGCTGATATCCAAAATATTTTAGATTTCGAAAAAGACTATCCTAATGCAAAGCTTATTAAATTAGAGCAAAACTATCGATCCACAAAAACGATTCTAGAAGCTGCTAATGCGGTAATTGATTATAATGAAGGCCGTCCTGAAAAAGTCTTGTGGACAGATAAAGATGAAGGAGCGAAAATCCGCCATTTTGAAGCGCAGTCAGAGCAAGAAGAAGGGGCTTTCATAGGGGATACGATTAAAAAGCAAAGAGAAATCCATAATCGAAGTTATGGAGATATGGCTGTTTTATATCGTACGAATGCACAATCTCGTGTGCTCGAAGAATCGATGATTAAACGTGGTATTCCGTACACCATGGTAGGGGGGACAAAGTTCTATGATCGTAAAGAAATCAAAGATATTTTGGCGTACTTACGTATTTTAATCAATCCATTTGATGATATTTGTTTACAACGTATTATTAATGTGCCAAAACGAAGCATTGGGTTAACTACAGTAGGTAAACTACAAGATTTTGCCAGAGAATCCAATATTTCTTTGTTTTTAGCATTAAGTCAGGTGGAACAAATTCCTACTATAAAAGGAAAAACGAGAGATAAATTAGTTGATTTTACTGGATTGATTTTTACTTTGGTGAACGAGGCTACAGAACTTTCAGTACAAGGCATCATAGAAGCTGTATTAGATCGAACTGGTTATGTAGTGGAACTAGAGAATAGTACAGACCCACAAGACCAAGCTCGGTTGGAAAATATTGGTGAGTTAGTATCGGTAGCGAAAGAGTTTATGGATACGAATCCAGAGGGAACATTACAAGATTTCTTGGAGCAAGTAGCCTTGGTGAATGATGTAGATTCCTTTGAACAAGAAGAGTCGAAAGTAACGTTAATGACTTTGCATGCCGCGAAAGGCCTGGAGTTCCCAGTAGTATTTCTTGCTGGCTTAGAAGAAGGATTATTCCCTCATAGCCGTACCTTGATGAATCCAGAAGAAGTGGAAGAAGAACGTCGTATCGCTTACGTAGGCATCACGAGGGCTGAGGAAGAGTTATATGTATCAAATGCCACAACACGGACTGTGTTTGGTAAAACTACAGGGTATTTACCATCTCGTTTCTTGAAAGAAATCCCTAGTGAACTTATAGAGGAAGTACGACCAAAACGGACTGTTAAAGAGGAATTGCAACGAAATGTACCATTCCAACAATCTGTAGCGAATCGACCTGTTACAAAACCTATCATTCGGAATCCACAAGTAGTAGATTGGGCTGTAGGAGATACTGCCATCCATGCTAAATGGGGAGAAGGAACCGTAGTAGATGTGGTTGGTGAAGGGGCCAATGTAAAATTAAAAATTGAGTTCCCTACACAGGGATTACGACAAATTATGGCTAAGTTCGCTCCTATACGAAAAAAATAAGGAAAGTAACATATGAGTATTCAAGAAGAAATTCAACAATTACAAAAAGAATTGGCTCATCATGCCTATTTATACTATGTAAAAGATGCGCCAGTGATTTCAGATTATGACTATGATGTGCTCTATCGTAAGCTGGTAGACTTAGAAACAGCGCATCCAGAATATATTGTACCTACGTCTCCTACACAACGTGTAGGTGCCAAGGTAGAAGGAAGTTTTGAAAAAGTAGTGCATGGACAACGGATGCTGAGCTTAAGTAATGTATTTAATGATGCTGAAGTAGAACAATTCGGTTTGCGCTGTGAAAAAGAGCTCGGTCATGCTCCGCAATACGTAGTGGAATTAAAGATTGATGGCTTAGCAGTTAACTTACATTATGAACATGGTATCTTTGTACGTGCTGTTACACGTGGTGACGGTCGTGTAGGGGAAGATGTAACAGCTAATGTGAAAACGATTCAATCCATACCATTAGTCATTGAAAATGCGCCTTCTTTTATTGAAATACGCGGAGAAGCCTATATGCCGCATAAAGAGTTCAAGCGTATTAATGAAGAACGAGAAGAAGCTGGCTTGCAAACATTTGTCAACCCTCGTAATGCGGCAGCAGGATCTTTACGTCAACAAGACCCAGCCATTACGGCCAGTCGAAATTTAGATTTTTTTGCCTATGCCATAGGGTCTTCGGAAGGTTCGTCTATCCATACACAACATGATTTATTGCAACAGTTAGAAAACTTTAAATTTCATGTAAATCCTCATTATAAATTATGTCATTCCATTGCAGAGGTTGTAGACCATATACAGTATTGGGATACGGAACGACATAATTTACCTTATGATACAGATGGAATGGTCATTAAAGTGAATGATTTTGAAGACCAAGAAACATTGGGAACTACAGCGAAGGATCCGAAATGGGCGACGGCTTTCAAGTACCCACCAGAAGAAGTGGAAACAATTGTTAAAGATATTACTATCAATGTAGGGCGAACAGGGGTTTTGACACCAACTGCAGAATTGGAATCTGTGTTTGTATCGGGTACGAATGTATCAAGAGCTACATTACATAATGAAGACTTCATCAAAGAAAAAGACATTCGTATTGGTGATACTGTTCGTATTCATAAAGCTGCGGAAATTATTCCAGAAGTGATTTCTGTGGTATTAGACAAACGCCAGGCTGATTCGGTACCCTATGAAATGCCTAATGCTTGCCCAGTATGTCAGTCTTCCACGGTGCGCCGTGAAGGAGAAGTGGCGATCTATTGTAGTAATGAACATTGCCCTGCTGTAGAGAAGGAAGGTATCATTCACTTTGCCTCCCGTGATGCCATGAATATTGATGGATTAGGGCCAAGCATTGTAGAGGCATTGGTAACGAATCACCGTATTGAAACTGTGGTCGATCTTTACCATTTACAAGAGGAAGATATTACTTCCTTGGATCGGATGGGTAAAAAATCGGCTCAAAATCTGCTAAAAGCCATCGAAGATTCCAAAGAACGTGGCTTAGGCCGTGTGTTATTTGGCTTAGGGATTCGTCTCATCGGGGCAAAAGCAGGACAGACTATTGCGAAATACTTTACTTCCATCGATAGCTTGATGAATGCTACGATGGATGAATTAACAAGCATAGATGAAATTGGTCCTACCATGGCGAAAAGCTTGGTAGAATATTTCGGAGATGAGCGAAATCGACAATTAGTAGAAGGGTTACGTAGTGCTGGTGTACGATTAGAAGAGGAAGTGCAAGAAGCCGCTGGCAATGAACTAGAAGGGCAGATTATTGTATTGACTGGTAAGCTCACTTCTATGGGACGTACTGAAGCTGGGGCAATCCTAGAAGCTCATGGAGCAAAGGTAACAGGTTCTGTCAGCAAAAAAACGACTATGGTCATTGCCGGTGAAGATGCAGGTAGTAAATTGACGAAGGCGGAGCAATTGGGCATCCCTGTTATAGATGAACAAGGGTTATTGGATTTAATCAAGGATTTCTAGGGCTATCTATTGATAATGAGGCAGGGTTTCCTCTATAATAAAAAGATAAGCTTAGAAAGGTCATATATATGGAACATAAAACATTATTAGAATACTTTCAAGAGCATACAAGCGCACATCCTTTTGAAGTACTACATCATGTAACACTTACGAATGTGTCACCTGGACATGTGGAACTAGACTTTCACAGCGAAGAACAATTGCACAGCAATCCGAGAGGTGATGTGTATGGTGGTGTACATTTGAGTTTGTCAGATTATCTCATGGGATTGGCTTGTATTACACTAGGGAAGCAAGTGACAACGGCACAAATCAATGGCAATTTTGTGAAAGCATTGCCGAAAAACGCAAGAATCCGTGGCGTGTCCAATGTGGAACATAAAGGTCAAAGTACGATGGTCACATCTTGTCGTTTGTATAATGATATGGGAGAACTTGTTTATATGGGAAGTGGAACTTTTATGGTTCTTGATGATTTGGTATTACCAGAATTACCATGGTCGTTGTTAGATGAAGAATAGTTGGAGGATAGGAATCAATGAAAGAACAATTGCAAGCATTGCAAGAGAAAGCAATCGCCCAAATTCAAGGGGCTGCGAACTTGCAGGAATTACAAGATATTCGTGTTACCTATTTAGGTAAAAAGGGGGAAGTTACATCCTTATTAAAGGGATTAGGCAAATTGTCTCCAGAAGAACGTCCTGCTATGGGGGCCTTGGTCAATACAGTTCGTGTCGCTTTGGAAGAAGCTTTAGACAAAGTGCAACAACAAATGGAATCTGCTGTACTGGCAGCTAAATTAGAACAAGAGACAATCGACATTACATTACCAGGTCGTCCGGTTCGTAAAGGGCATTTACATCCATTGACACAAATCAATGAAGAAATTGAACAATTCTTTGTGTCTATGGGCTATGCTGTAGAAGAAGGTCCTGAGATTGAGTCGGATTATTTTAACTTTGAATGCTTAAACTTAGCGGCAGACCATCCAGCACGTGATATGCAAGATTCTTTCTATATTACTGATTCCGTATTACTTCGTACTCATACTTCTCCAGTGCAAGCTAGAACATTGCAAGGTAGTAAAAAAAATGCGCCTATCCGTATGATTGCACCAGGTAAAGTATATCGTTGGGACTATGATGCTACGCATTCTCCTGTATTCCATCAAGTAGAAGGCCTTGTGATCGACAAACATATTACTTTCTCTGATTTGAAAGGCACATTGGAATTGTTCTTGAAAAAAATGTTCGGTGAAGACACAGCCGTTCGTTTCCGTACAAGTTTCTTCCCGTTCACAGAACCAAGTGCAGAAGTAGATATTTCTTGTTGCATGTGCCATGGTGAAGGTTGCCGTGTATGCTCCCATACAGGTTGGTTAGAAATTCTTGGTTGCGGTATGGTACATCCAAATGTATTGAAATTGAATGGTTACGATCCAAATGAAGTGCAAGGGTTTGCCTTCGGTATGGGCGTAGAACGTATTGCAATGTTGAAATATGGTATTAATGATTTACGTTTATTCTATGAAAATGATAAACGTTTCTTAACGCAATTCTAGGAGGTTATCGTGAAAGCTAGTTTACAATGGATGAAAGACTATGTATCTGTGAATATTGGCGAGAACCCTCAAGAATTTGCAGATGCCTTAACACAAGCAGGGATTCCAGTAGAAGAAGTGATTCACTGCGACACAGGTATTAAAAAAATCTATACAGGAAAAATTGTAGAGATTACAAAACATCCTGATGCTGATAAATTGCAAGTATGCCAAGTAGAATGCTTAACAGAAGAAAAAGATCCAGTAACGAAACAAATCGTAACAGCCGCTACCAATGTGGCAGTAGGACAAATCGTTCCTGTGGCGTACCATAAATCTCGTTTAGCAGATGGCACAGAAATAAAAAAAGGCAAACTTCGTGGAGAAGTATCGGAAGGTATGTTCTGCTCTGTAGCTGAGTTCGGTTTATCTACCGATGTGGTATTGCCAGAAGAAGCGACAGGCATTTATATCTTTCCTGAAGGCACTGCTATAGGACAAGACGTAAAAGATGTTCTTGGTCTTACTGATGTAGTGTACGAATTTGAATTAACGCCAAACCGTGCAGATTGTTTCTCCATGGTTGGCTTAAGCCGTGAGTTTGCCGTATTAGGTAAATCGGAAGCTACATTCCCAGAGGTAACAGTTCAAGAAGAGGGACCATCTATTGAGGGTCGTTTGAACATTTCCATTGATGACACAGAATTGTGTTCTCGATTCATGGGACGTTTGATTGAAAATGTAAAAGTTCAAAAATCTCCATTATGGTTGCAAAATCGTTTGCGTAATTGTGGTATTCGTCCTATCAATAATGTAGTGGACGTTACAAACTATGTAATGTTGGAATTAGGTCAACCAATGCATGCTTACGACTATGATCATCTTCATGGACATTGTTTAGTGGCTCGCAAAGCGGCAGAGGGAGAAGTCATTCAAACTCTAGATAGCAATGATCGTACATTAGCAGATACTATGCTTGTGATCGCTGATGCTGACCGTCCTGTAGGGGTAGCTGGTGTCATGGGTGGTGCTGATAGTGAAGTATCCAATGAAACAACAACCGTTGTATTGGAAGCCGCTGTATTCAATGGAGCATCCATTCGACGTACTTCTCGTGCATTAGGCTTACGCTCTGAAGCATCTGGTCGTTTTGAACGTGGTGTGAATAGTGAAATGACATCATTGGCATTAGATAGAGCCGCTCAATTATTATTGGAAATTACACCAGGTGCTACGGTAGCAAAAGGTGTGATTGACGTATATGCAGCGCCAAAAGAAGTGCGCACAGTATCTTTCACAAGTGCAGCTGTAAATGCTTACTTAGGAACTGCTATTGATGAAGCAGAAATGATTCGTATCTTACGTGTTTTATCTTTCACAGTGGAACAAGAGGGTGATGTATTAGTAGCTACGATTCCATCTTGGCGTGATGATGTAACAGGTATGCCAGATATTGCGGAAGAAGTGGCGCGTATTCATAATTATGATGAAATTCAACCAACTACGCCATTGGCACGTATCCAAACTGGTACTGTATCTCCTATGCATGCTTTGGTACATACTGTAAAACATAGTTTAGCAGCAGCTGGATTAGATGAAATTATTACTTTCAGTTTCATGCATAAAGATAGTTTACAAGATTTATTGATTCCAGATACAGATAGCAGACATCAAGCGATTCCTATTTTGAATCCAATTTCTGAGGAATTTCCAGTGATGCGTACTACCTTGGTTCCTAGCGTATTAGAAACAGCAAAGCGCAATATAGCACAAAAGAACCTTGATTTAGCATTGTTTGAGGTAGCAGCTGTATATAAACCAAAAGCATTGCCTCTAACTGAACTACCTGTAGAACGTATGATGGCAGCTGGCGTGATCCTTGGTAAGTGGGATCGTCAAGAATGGAATGTGTCGGCTAGAAACGTAGACTTCTACGATTTAAAAGGGATTATCGAATCTGTTCTCGGTGGTTTAGGTATTGAAAATTATAGCATCGCTCGTAGTGAAGAGTACTATTTACATCCAGGTGTAAGTGCGAGCATTACTGTAGATGGTGTTGAAATTGTTCGCTTTGGTGAGTTACATCCACAAGTGGCAAGCCACTATGATGTGAATGGAAAAGCGTACTTGTTTGAAATGGATTTAGATGCTATGTTACAAGTGAATAGAATAGGAGTTTCTTTCACAGGTATTTCTAAATTCCCTGGCACAAGTCGTGACTTGGCGATTGTGGCACCAAAAACGGTACAAGCTGGCGAGATTTTAACTGTAATGCAAGAAGAAGGCGGCCAGTATTTAGAGGATGTTCGTATCTTTGACGTATATGAAGGTGAACATATTCAAGAAGGATATCGTAGTTTAGCTTACACTTTATCTTTCCGTTCTCATGAAGGAACATTGGTAGATGCTGATATTGAAGATAGAATCCAAGCTATTTTAGCAAAATTAGCTGATAAAGGTTGTACATTACGATAATAGGTAAATCCTACGGGATGTATAGAATCGGTCATCTCTTTCAGGGGTGACCGATTTATTATAAGGAGTTATGATGGAATTATTAGCCCCAGCAGGGACAATGGAAAACTTCATGGCAGCCCTTGAAGCAGGGGCTGATGCCATTTATTTAGGTGGTAAAGTCTTTAATGCACGCTCACATGCGGGGAATTTCGACTATGATGAGTTGCGAGAAGCATTACGCCTAGCACATATATTACAAGTAGGTATTTACGTAACTGTGAATATTCTAGTAGGTGACCGTGAATGTAAAGCCTTAGCAGAGCACTTACGTAAGTTAAAACGTATTGGCGTAGACGGTATTATTGTGCAAGATCTTGGTGTTGCCAGAATCGCACGCCAAGTGGCACCTAGCTTAGAGCTACATGGTAGTACACAGATGACAGCCACGAATTTGGAGACTGTACAATTTCTGGAACGATTGGGTTTTACACGAGTGGTTCTATCTAGAGAATTGAGCTTAGATGAAATTCGCCATATTTGTGAGCATGCAAAGGCGGAAATAGAAGTCTTTATTCATGGCGCTCTTTGTATATCTTATTCAGGACAATGCTTGATGAGTAGCTTTATTGGTGGTCGCAGTGGGAACCGAGGTTCCTGTGCGCAACCTTGTAGATTGCCCTACCAACTGGTTACAGTAGATGGTGAACAGATTACCCATGATAAAGAAACCTATATTATGAGCCCTAAGGATTTGAACTATAGTGCGTATATGAAAGAACTCATAGAAGCCGGTGTGGCCTCTTTCAAAGTAGAAGGACGTATGAAAAAGGTCTCTTATGTGCATGAAGTTATCGGTACCTATCGAAATATTATTGACCGTGCCGGACAAGCTACAGAAGAAGATTTTGCACGCTTAGAAGAGGGATTTAATCGGGGTTTCTCTACAGCCTACTTAGAAAATAATGGTTCTAAATCCATGATGACCATCAGTGCTCCCAATCATTTAGGAAAATATCTTGGAGAAGGTCATGTCAAAGGACGTACCTTAACGATAGATACTAAGGAAATGATTCGTGTAGGAGATTTGTTGAAGCTTATTGCCCATACCGGCGATGTACACTATATTACGGTTTCCGATGATATGACTTCTCGCCATGATGTATATAAGATTTCTCTTAGTGAAAGCATGAGCTCTGGCAAAGTATATCGTGCCAGCCAAGGGGGATATACAAAACAACGAGGATTGAAAGACTTTACCCGTAAATACAAATCCTATATGTTCTTACATGGCGAAGAAGGTTCTACCGTATCATTGACCATGATGTTAGAGTCTGGTCAAACGGTAACCGTCACTGATGACTATGTATTACAAATTGCTACTAACAAACCAACATCAGCGGAGAAAATCAGGGAACAATTGGGTCGTTTAGGAAATACTTTATTTGACTTAGACCATGTAACAGTTCCAGAAGGTTCTTTCATGTGGCCTAGCAGTGTCTTAAATAATCTTCGCAGAAATGCCGTAGAGGCTATGGAAGAACTACTTATCGGTCAATATGTGGAATCCTGGGAGGCACGGAAGGCGAATTTGCCAACAGGAATGGAATTATTAGGGGATTTGACGAAATCTGTAGGACAGGTATTAGGCTTCACTCAGGAGCAGACACTCGATTCTAGTGCGAAACAATTAGAAATCCTTGTTGACTCCTTAGAGGGGGTACAACAAGCAGTCACAACACCAGTAGACCGTATTGTATTTGGTGACCCATTGCATAGAATCCCAGTGGCACAGTCGGCCTATGAGGAGATTGTACAGCTTTGCCGTGATGCGAAGAAAAAGATTATCTTCAGTACACCGAGGGTGATTAAGGATAATGAAAGTATAGCCTTTAGAGATATGCTATCCCATATGGTACAAGCAAAGCCTGATGGGATTCGAGTACATTTCTTAGGTGCCTTAGAAGTATTACACCAACTGGAATATACCGGTGTGGTAGAAGGCGATACGGGATTACAAACCTTTAACTCTCACACCATAGGTATATTGAATGACTTAGGATTTAGTACAGTTAATGTGTCCTTAGAAGCGACCTTGCATCAAATGAATACGATGGCAAGTAAAGACATTATGCCTATTGGGGCTATTGTACAAGGTCGTGTGGAGTTAATGATTTCAGAATATTGCCCCATCAGTAGCTTTGCAGGGACTGGTTATAAACGGGGCTGCCCTTTAGTATGCACGAAAAAAGACTATGCCTTACAAGATAGAAAAGGTGAATTGTTCCCTATCTATACAGATCCGTTCTGTCGGACTCATATTATGAATAGTCGAGAACTAGATATGAAAAGCTATATCGATGAGTTGCGACGTTCTGGATTACAACGTTTAGTCATCGATGGAAGACAACGAAGTCCTAAATGGATTGCTAAAGAGGTGAGTATGTATCATCAATTATTAGAAGGTACGATTAAAGCACCAAGTAAAGAAGGAGCTACTCATATCACGAGGGGACACTTTTTTAAAGGAATTTTAGGGGAATCATAATGAATAGTGAACAAGTCTTAGACTTTCAACATATACGACAAAAGCTAGCAGATGTGTGTTCATCTGCCATTGCTAAAGAATATGCACTAAATTTAAAGCCTATGCACAATCGTCAAAAAATTGAAGATGCCTTAGATGAGACCGTAGAGGCTATGCGATCCTTAGAGCAAGAAGTGGAACAGCCCATCAGTGGCACGAAGGATATTCGTAGTACCTGTTCAAAAAGTCGCAAAGAAATCATTTTGACTCGTGAAGAGCTTTGGGATTTGCATACCACCATCTTGGCATATAATAGGATGCATCGTTTTTTTAAAGAAAAGTATTTGCTCTATCCTTTACTATCGTTGTGGGTACAGGATTTGCCAAGTCATGATAAGCTGACAAAGCGGTTTGAACGAACTTTTGATGCCTATGGTGTATTGTTGGATAGCGCTACACCAAAATTACAACAGTTGCGTATGACCATGAGTCGTACAAAGAGTGCTATTAAGAATGATCTACAGCGGATATTACAGGATAAAGACAATCAAAAATACTTTCAAGAAGTCATCGTGACCATGCGTAACAATCGATACGTTATTCCTGTAAAACAAGAATATCGAGGAGCATTTCCTGGTCTTATCCATGATAGATCTGCTACAGGTGCTACTTTATATATTGAGCCTATGCGGTTAGTGGACTTAAATAATGAATTACAAGAAGCTACCTTGGCAGAGGAACAGGAAGTACTTCGTATTTACAAAGAGCTAACAGAACTCGTACGGGCTCATGCAAATACATTACTGGATACATGTGAACGTGTATCTCACGTAGAATTTGTATATGGTAAGGCGGAATTAGCCATACGGATGAAAGCGGTTCGTGCCATAATTAGTCAAGGTCGAGAAGTAAACTTATTACAAGCTCGCCATCCTATGCTCGCACCTAATGTGGTCGTGCCTACTACTATTACCTTAGGAATGAAGTATAGAATCTTGCTGATCACAGGTTCCAACACAGGTGGTAAGACGGTGTCCTTAAAAACATTGGGATTGCTGGCGTTAATGAATCAAAGCGGATTATGTATTCCAGCTGACAGTGGATCTACCTTACCAATCTTTCATCATATCTATGCAGATATTGGAGATGAACAAAGTATTGAAGCAAGCTTAAGTACCTTTTCCGCTCATATGACACAGGTCATTCGGATTTTAAAAAAGGTGGGTCCCAATGATTTAGTACTCCTTGATGAGTTGGGTTCTGGTACAGATCCAGAAGAAGGCAGTGCTTTGGGGATTGCTATCATTGAATATTTCCGCAAAAAGGGAGCACTCATGATGGTAAGCACCCACTATAATGAGCTGAAAACCTATGCATATCAAACGGAAGGTGTCGAAAACGGACATGTAGAGTTTGATGAAAGAACCTTACGCCCAACGTACCGTTTGCATATTGGTGTCGCTGGTAGTTCCCATGCTCTTAGCATTGCTGCTCGTTTAGGATTGCCACAAGAAGTGGTAGACTTAGCCCGCAAACAGTGGGAGCTTAATGGACGCAGTGCTATGGAAGATATGCTCCGTGAGTTAAATCAAGAGCTTAGAAAAACGCAAGAACGAGAACGAGCTTTGAAAAAAGAGCAAGAAGAAGTTCGCCGCATGCGTACGCAAGTGATGCGTGATAAAAAAGCATTACAAGATAAGAAAAAGGTCATCTTAGAAAAAGCTCGTGAAGAAGCGCAAAATATGAAACGTTCTGTTCGCATTGAAAGTGAACAAATCATTAAAGAGTTAAAAGGTTCTTTCAATGAAACCGATAAGCAAAAACGTCAGGATGCTATATCTAAAGCAAGAAAAGGTGTTTCTAATGTAGCAGTTCCTGCAGGTGTTATAGAAAAACGGGAACGCTTAGATGTAACGAAGGTAAAAGCGGGGGATGTGGTTTTCCTCGATAATTTACAATCATTAGGAACCATCTTGGTCATTCAAGGGAAGCGGATACAAGTGGATATGAATGGACTGACGGTGACGGTGAAAGAAAAAGATCTATTAGCTGCGACTCGTGAGGAAGCGAGTGCCTTATTGCGTAAAGAAAATCCTGCACCTATGTCCAATCGTCAACGGAAACGATCTGGTATGGTGGTCATTCGTCAACAACAGGCGTCGACAGAGCTAAATATTATCGGTAAAACTGTGGATGAAGCTGTTGTAGAAGTGGGTCGATTTATTGACCAAGCTATCTTAGCTGGATTAAACTCAGTGCGTATTGTTCATGGTAAGGGAACGGGTGCCTTACGCGCTGGTGTGCATGACTATTTACGTACCCTGCCTGGCATTAAAAGTTATGATCTAGCTAGTTTAGATGAAGGTGGTGCAGGTGCCACCACAGTCATCCTATAGAACCGCTGGCAGCAATTCGATTTGTACAAATATTAGCAAATAGAGTATAATTAAGAGTGTTCTATAGGAAATAATGAGCTTTAGAGAGGTGACATATGAATCCTAGTTCATCAAGAACAATTCCTCCGAGGAGACGAGTTGTGAAAAAGAAACCAGTGAAGAAGAAATCATCATGGAAACGTTCTTTTTGGTTATTCTTCATCTTATTTATATTGATTGTAGCAGGTGCAGGTTGTGGCTTTTTAGGGGCTACCATGTCTTCCTTGCCGGATGTAGGCAATGTAAAACCAGCAGCATCATCACAAATTTATGATGCCAATGGCGATTTAATTACGACGGTTCATTCAGAGGAAAATCGGTTGCCGGTGAAATTGACAGATATTCCAAAAAATCTGCAAAATGCCTTTATTGCTACAGAAGATAATCGTTTTTATAGTCATCACGGAATCGACCCTATCGGTATATTACGTGCTGTGTGGGTTAATATTGTTCATGACGGTGTAGCAGAGGGCGGTTCTACGATTACCCAACAATTGGCGAGAAACGCCTTTTTAACGCAAGATCGTACATTTAAACGTAAAATTATGGAAGCCTTATTGGCATTGCGTATTGAACAACATTATACAAAACAAGAAATTTTGGAAATGTATATGAACCAAATTTACTTTGGTCAAGGTGCATATGGTGTGCAAACAGCCTCTCATGTATATTTTGGAAAAGATGTACAAGATTTATCTTTGGCGCAAATGGCAATTTTAGCAGGCTTACCACAAAGTCCTAACTATTATTCTCCATTTAACAATTTGAAAGCAGCAAAAGCACGTCAAGCCGTCGTATTGGGACAGATGGTAAAATATGATTACTTGTCTCAAGCTGATGCAAATGAAGCGAAAGAAGCAGATATCCACTTGTTAGATAAACCACAGTCATCTAATGGCTATGGTAGTATGGGATATTTCATTAACTATGTCATCAATGAAGTATCAGAACGTTATGGAGATAATGCAGTATACAAAGAAGGTATGAAAATCTATACCACTATCGATATGAAAGCTCAACGGGCGGCAGAAAAGGCAATGGAAAACTTACCGGATTACTATACCGATGAAAATGGCCTGCGTCAGCCACAAGGGGCTTTGATTTCTCTAAATCCTCATAATGGACATATTGTAGCTATGGTGGGGGGCAGAGGAACGGACTCCTTTAACCGTGCCACAATGGCAGTACGTCAACCGGGATCGTCCTTTAAACCTTTTGTGTACTTAGCAGCTTTAAAACACGGCGATAATCCGGGGACTGTGTATATAGATAAACCTTCTGAGTTCCATGGTTGGAAACCACAAAACTATTCTCGTAAACATTCTGGTGCTATGACAATGCGTAATGCTGTGGCACATTCTAATAACGTAGTCGCTGTATTGGCAGCCGATAAAGTGGGCATGTCCAATGTGCTAGATTTAGCAGAAAAAATGGGCATTACCACATTGGATAAAAAAGGTGATGATAACTTAGCCGTAGCCTTAGGTGGTTTAACGAAAGGTGTGACACCGATGGATATGGCTGTGGCGTATGGTGTACTTGCTAACAATGGCGTGAAAGTTAAACCTGTATCCATTACAAAAATCGTAGATCGCAATGGAAATATTGTAGAAGAAGAGTCTTTGGATGAAACTCGTGTAGTAGAGCCGAAATATGCGTATATGATGACAAATATGTTGGAATCTGTTATTAAATATGGTACAGGTGGAAACGCTTATTTTGGTCGTCCAGCAGCGGGTAAAACAGGAACTACCGACGAAGAAAAAGATGCTTGGTTTGCAGGATATACACCTGATTTAGTGACAGTGGTTTGGATGGGCGATGACAGTGGTTCTGAAACATTGCATGGTACCACAGGTGGTCAAACACCGGCCGTTATCTGGAGACAATACATGCAAGCAGCGTTGGCAGATACACCGGCATCCAACTTCACGGTGCCAGATGGGGTAGGACCAGAGGCCTATGCAGGCAATACAAATCCAGCTACGGATAAGAAAAAAGATGACAAAGACAAAAAAGATAAAGATAAGAAAGACGGAGATTTAGATACTGATGATGGTACAACATCAAATGATGAAAGCCCCTCTAAATCAAAAAGTAATAAAGGGAAAGATCCCGTTATTGCTCCTAAATCCTCTAAAAGTTCACAGTAATATAGGAGATAATCATGATTAGTGCAGCAGAACAGTTTCGCCTCATTTCCCATGGGGTAGCTGATCTTTTACCAGAAGATGAATTTAAAAAGAAATTAGAAAAATCCGTAGCAACCAATACGCCATTGATTGTTAAATTAGGTTTGGATCCAACAGCTCCAGATATTCATTTAGGTCATACAGTTGTATTGCGTAAATTGAAACTATTTCAAGACTTTGGACATAAAGTTATCATCTTAATCGGTGACTTTACAGCTCGTATTGGTGATCCAACTGGTAAAAGTGTGACACGTCCACCGTTGACAGAAGAACAAGTTATTACCAATGCGAAAACATACCAAGAGCAAATTTTCAAAGTTTTAGACCCTGATAAAACTGAAGTTCGTTTTAATAGCGAATGGTTAAGCAAACTAGACTTTGCAGATGTATTGAAATTAGCATCGAAATATACAGTGGCTCGTATGCTAGAACGAGATGACTTTCATAAACGATATACAGAAGGTCGCCCAATTAGCATTCATGAGTTTATGTATCCATTGATGCAAGGTTACGATTCTATTGCTTTGAAAGCTGATGTAGAATTTGGCGGTACTGACCAAACTTTCAACTTGTTGATGGGTCGTCATCTACAAGGCGAAGAAGGCATGCCAGAGCAGACCATCATCACAATGCCGATCTTGGAAGGCCTTGATGGGGTTCAAAAAATGAGTAAATCCCTTGGCAACTATATCGGTATTAGCGAGGCTCCTTCTGAAATGTATGGTAAAGCTATGTCCATTCCAGATGAGTTGATGATGCGTTATTTCATGCTTGTTACAGATATGTCCATTGAAGAACAAGAACAGCTTAGCAAAGACTTAACGTCTGGTGCAGCACATCCAAGAGATGTAAAAATGAAATTGGCTCATACAATCGTTCGTTTGTACCACGGAGAAGAAGCTGCCAACTTTGGTCAAGATGAATTCGTTCGTGTGTTCCAAAAACATGCGATGCCAACCGATATTCCAGAATATAAAGTGGCTATTACAGAAGAACCTGTTTTCGTACCACAATTATTGTCTGATGCAGGCTTGACAGCAAGTAATGGAGAAGCGAGACGATCCATTAAAGCGGGGGCTTTTAAAATTGATGGTGAAAAGTGCAATGAAGAACATATCGTGTTGAAAGATGGTATGATATTGCAAGTTGGGAAACGGAAATTCATCAAAATCGTCTCTTGCTAGTCTATGTAGCCTGTGGCGTTCTTAACTAAATATGGTAAAGGGAAGAGCACGGTATACCCCCTCTCAAACGGTATTTCATAATGTTTGTTCGGGGGCACACCGTGCTCTTCTTGTGTTTGCGTGATTTGGTCAGTAAGTGGCGCCACAAGGCTGCTACGTCTAACTGCGTTCCTCTGGGGAGTGTTAGAGCATGATGAGAATGGAGCGAAACAATTGACGTATGAAAAAAGAGTTCTAGTTGAAAAAGTGTTAGCGGTGTGGGATAATAGACACAAATAGATTGACTAGTAGTTTAATGGCAGCAGAACGCGGGCCTTTACAAGAAAAACTGAACTAGAAGGACTTCCCTAGGCCGCTAATAGAGATATTGGTGATGGCTTGAAAAATAGTCCTCAAAGTTAAGACCTAGGGCGCTGTATAGCAGGTAAAACGTCCGAAGCGTGTGGTTCGACTCCCACCTAGTCAATCTATTTTTTGCATCCTATACATAGGGTGTTTTTTTATTTGTACTATACTAATTGTGATATATCAGTTATAAAATGATTGAATGTGCATTCTATCTTAATCTATACTATTATCTGTAGTTTTCTACTAATAAACTGGTCTATATGACAGTTATTTTTCTAAATTAGTTTTGCTTTTATTCTGAATAATGCTTGACTATTTATTATATGTGTTGTACTATATACTTAAATTGTGAATACTATTTCTAATGGAGGTATAGTCATGAGTCGTGATACTGCATATGTTCTTTGGTTTGATGAATTGCATCGTGAGGATGTGGATATTGTTGGTGGTAAGTCTTCTTCTTTGGGGGAAATGACTTCTTCTACGAATGTGCCTGTTCCTTATGGCTATGCTACGACTGCCCATGGCTATCGTTATTTCATGGAAGAAACTGGTTTGGTAGAACGTATTAAAGCTAAATTAGAAGAGTTACATGATGTGGAAAATTCTGCGTTGTTACGTAAGGTTACTGCAGAAGTGCGTCAAATGATTATGGATGAAGAAATGCCGGCTCCATTAGCTGAGGCTATTCGCAATGGTTATGAAGAATTAGCTCGTAAAGTAGGGGAAGAGAATCCGTTTGTAGCCGTACGCTCTAGTGCCACTGCGGAGGATTTGCCAGATGCTAGCTTTGCAGGTCAACAAGATACTTACTTAAATGTTCGTGGTGCAGATATGATTATTGCAAAAGTAAAAGAATGCTATGCATCTACTTTCACAGACCGTGCTACCTACTATCGTGTAAAACAAGGTTTCGATCATATGACAGTGGCGTTGTCTGCAGCCATCCAAATGATGGTGTACTCCAAAGCAGCAGGTGTTATGTTCTCTGTTAATATTATGAATGGAGATGACAAATCGATTATCATCGAAGGTTCTTGGGGCCTTGGTGAATATGTGGTACAAGGTACAGTGACACCAGATAATTTCACAGTAGATAAGGCGACATTACAAATTACAGATCGTATGATTAATGATAAAAATGTGGCATTAGTTCGTAAACCTGATGGAGATTGTGAAGAAATTCAAATCTCTGATGAACAGGCTCGTGCCCAAGTTATCACAGATGAGCAAGTTATTGAACTTGCAACGTATGCAAAAGCGATTGAAAAACATTATGGTTGCTATATGGATATGGAATGGGGCATTGATGAGCGCGATGGAAAAGTATGGATTTTACAAGCTCGCCCAGAAACTGTATTCTCTCAAAAGAAAGAAAAAGAAGAAACTGTAGTAGAAGCGACTACCACAGAGCGTAAGATTGTTGTAAAAGGTCTTCCTGCGAGCCCTGGTAAAGCAGCAGGTCGTGCCCATGTCATCGAAAATCCAGAAGATATTGATGATTTCAAAGAAGGAGAAATCCTTGTTACTACTATGACCGCACCTGATTGGGTACCAGCGATGAAAAAAGCAAAAGCTATCGTCACAGATGCTGGTGGTATGACTTGTCATGCGTCCATCGTAAGCCGTGAATTGGGGATTCCATGTATCGTAGGTACAAAATCTCGTAGTGAAGAGGCTACAAAAACGATTACTGACGGTCAAATGATTACTGTAGATGCTACTAATGGTATTGTCTATGATGGCATCTTAGAAGAAGCTACTAAAAAAGAAGAGCCTGTAGCAGAAGCTCGCTATGTTGAGCCAACTCCAATTACAGGTACTAAAATTTATATGAACTTAGGCGATCCAGACTTAGCTGAAAAATATGGCGTATTACCTTGTGATGGTATCGGTTTAATGCGTGAAGAGTTCATTTGGACTACATTTATCCATGAACACCCAATGCATTTAATCGAAACAGGTCGTCGTGACTTTGCTATCGATACACTAGCAGAAGGTATGCGTAAAGTCTGTGCAGCTCTAGCACCTCGTCAAGTTGTGTTGCGTTTAAGCGACTTTAAATCTAGTGAATATCGTGATTTGAATGGTGGTGACAAGTATGAGCCAGAAGAATCTAGTGCTTTACTTGGATTCCGTGGTGCTTCTCGCTATTATGATGAACGCTATGCTCCTGCCTTTTTATTAGAATTAGAAGCGATTAAAAAAGTACGTAATGAATTCGGTTTTAAAAACTTGCAAGTTATGATTCCATTCTGCCGTACTGTAGGTGAAGCTGCAGAAGTGACTCGCATCATGGCGGAACATGGATTAAAACGGAATGCAGATTTTAAAGTATGGTTAATGGCTGAAATCCCTGCGAACATTATTTTGGCTGATCAATTCAATCAATATGTAGATGGATACTCTATCGGTTCCAATGACTTAACTATGCTTGTATTGGGATGTGATCGTGATAATGAAACTGTGCAACATATTTATGATGAAAGAAACTTGGCTGTAAAACGTGCCATAAAACATTTAATTGAAACGGCGCACAAAGATGGAAAAACTGTATCTATCTGTGGACAAGCGCCAAGTGTATATCCAGAGTTCTGTGAGTTCCTAGTAAAACATGGTATTGATTCTATTTCTGTAAATCCAGATGCTGTGGTATCTACGAAAAAAATGGTAGCACAACTAGAACAACGTATTATGTTAGATGCTTTGACAGGCAAAGGTCGTCAAAATACAGAAGCTTTAGATTGGTAATACATAAGGAGGCTCTGGCAGGAGCCTCCTTTTTCATAGAAAGGTAATACTATGAATCTTTCAAAACGACAAGAATCAATTGTACAAATAGTACAACAGGAAGGACCTATCACTGGTAAAGCTATCGCCACAAAATTGGACTTAACACGGTCTGCCTTGCGATCTGACTTAACGGTATTAACGATGATGGGGATTTTGGATGCACGTCCGAAGGTGGGTTATTATTATGTAGGAAAAGTGGCAAATAATCCCTTAGCGGCTGAAATCAATAGTTTTACAGTAGCGCAAGTCATGTCCAGTGTGGTAGCAGTCAGTTTTACAGCCTCAGTGTATGACACAATTGTCACCATGTTCACAGAAGATGTGGGCACTATCTTAATATGCGATGATGGCATATTAAAAGGTGTAGTATCACGTAAAGATTTACTGCGGGCCTCTCTTGGTGGATCTGATTTAAACTCTATGCCTATTTCCATGATTATGACACCTACCAGTAAAGTAGTAGTAGCCTACCCAGATATGCCTGTCGTAGAAGCTGTGGAACGAATGATTGATTTTGAAATAGATTGCGTCCCAGTGGTAGATAAGGTATTATTAGAGACAAAGAAAGAATATCGTGTAGTAGGTCGTATTTCGAAAACGACAGTGACCCGTTTATTTTGGGATTGTGGAAAACGATAGGAGTAAGTATGGCTAAAATTATTTATGCAATTTCTGATTCCCTTGGGGAAACAGCTGAATCAGTGGCACGTGCTACGGCAAGTCAATATGATAAAGAAACCATAGATATTGTTCGTGTGCCCTATATCAATGATGAATTACAAATCAACGAAGTGGTGAAAGAGGCAGCAGTTGGTGGACATGTCATCTGTCATACCATTGTATCCCCGGATCTTCGTGCCTATTTGGATAGAGCTTGTAAAGAACAAGGCGTACAATCAGTAGACATTATGGGACCTGTCATGAATGCAGTAGGAACTATGACAGATACAGAGCCTAGATTGGCACCAGGTATGATTCATAAGCTAGACCAAGAATATTTTAAAAAGGTAGAGGCTATTGAATTTGCAGTCAAATACGACGATGGTAAAAATCCTAAAGGCTTTGAAAAAGCAGATATCGTCATTATTGGTATTTCTCGGACTAGTAAAACACCATTATCTATGTTCTTAGCCTATAAAAAAATAAAAGCAGCCAACTTGCCATTGGTGCCAGAAGTGCCACTGCCAGAAGAATTATTCCAAATTCCAGGTCGTAAGATTGTAGGATTAATTATTGATCCTTTCAAATTAAACAATATTCGTGAAGAACGTCTTCGCACAATGGGGTTACATGCGGATGCTAATTATGCCAATGTCAGCCGTATTGAAGAGGAATTAAATTACGCAAAAACTGTGATGAGACGTTTACATTGTCCTGTGCTTGATGTAACAAATAAATCCATCGAGGAAACGGCAGGAATGGTGATGCAAATCATTCAAAAAAATCGCGTCATGGAAACACGTTAAGTTAGGAGGTGTCATATGAGTATTCGTGAAATGCTAGAAGAACGAGAGTATACTATTTTAAGTCCCTATGCGGCTAAAAGTAGAGAATCAGTACGGGACCGTGAGGAAGAACCTGATGCGTATCGGACTGATTTTCAACGAGATCGAGATCGTATTTTACACAGCAAATGTTTCCGCCGGTTAAAACATAAAACGCAAGTATATATTGCTCCGGGGGATCATTATCGGACTCGTATGACGCATACTTTAGAAGTAGGTCAAATTGGACGTACTATCGCTCGTGCGTTGCGGTTGAATGAAGATTTGACAGAGGCCATCGCTATGGGCCATGATGTGGGACATACGCCATTTGGACATGTAGGGGAATATGCACTTCGTGATATGGTGGGGCACTTTAATCATAATGAGCAAAGCTTACGCATGGTGGAAAGTATTGAAAAAAATGGGCAAGGCCTTAATTTAACTACCGCTGTCCGTGATGGTATTTTAGGTCATACAGGATCGCATATGCCTGTTACATTAGAAGGTCAGATCATACGTACTGCTGACCGTATTGCCTATTTGTGTCATGATTTTGATGATGCTTTACGAGCCCATATGCTACGGGTAGACGATTTGCCGAAGGAAGTGGTGCAAGTCTTTGGAGATACCCATTCTAAGATGATTACTGCTATGGTTACGGATATGGTGACCTCTTCTATGGATCAACCAGTGATTTCTATGTCGGAACGTGCTACAGAAACGATGAATATTTTCCGTCGGTTCATGTTTGAAAGGGTCTATCGGGCACCGTCCTTAATTCCAGATCGGAATAAAGGTGACTATGTGGTAAAACATTTATTTATGTATTATAAAGAACACCCAGAGGCCATCCGTCATGAAATCCATCATGAGAATCCTATTACAGATCAAGATATAGTGGACTATGTGGCGGGATTGACGGACAACTATGCCATCAAGTTATTTACAGAATATTATATCCCAAAAGTATGGGACAATTAAACTACTTTTACAGAAATGCTGCGCTAAGGCGTGGCATTTTTTATTTATAAATTTAGGGCATTTATACCCTGAACTTCTTTAAAATTAAAGTTTGGGGGTATTCATGCCCTAAACTTTGTAAAAATAGAAGTTTGGGGTATAATAAATAGAAGAGGAGTGATACTTATGATTCGTAGAAAACAATTAAAAGTACGACAAAACTATTTACAACAGCTGATTGCTTTTAAAGATACAGAACCTGTTAAAGTCATCACGGGAATTAGACGTTGTGGAAAATCTAGCTTAATGCTGTTAATGCAAGAATATTTAATAAGCCAAGGAATCCTAGAAGAGCAAATTATAGCCATTAATTTTGAGTCATTAATGTTTCAAGAAATGACCTATAAGGATTTATACAATTATGTGAAAAACAAAATTATCACAGATAATACATACTATTTATTTTTTGATGAACTTCAAAAGATTGATCAGTGGGAATTAGCTATTAATTCGTTCCGAGTAGATTTTAATTGCGATATTTATATTACGGGGTCCAATTCGTATTTGTTATCATCGGAATATTCGACATATTTATCTGGAAGATATGTTGAAATTAAAATGTATCCTTTATCGTTTAATGAATTTATAGACTTTCATGGATATAGAATTACAGAATATAAAACACCTATGGGACATAGTAAGAAGCGTGCTGTGAATGGGCAAGATGATATTGTAGAATTAAGTGATTTATTCGACGCCTATATGCGCTATGGTGGCATGCCAGGGATAGCAGATGTAGGATTAGAACAAGATAAAGCTTTCATATTATTAGATGGTGTGTATTCTACTGTAGTAGTGCGGGATATTTTAGAGCGTGAAAGAAATCGAAAAGGAAGGCAAGTTACAGATGCAGAATTACTTCGAAAAATAATCTTATACTTAGCAGATAATATTGGCAATACTACATCATTTAACTCCATTAGCAATACCCTTGTATCTGGACAGATGATGGTTAATCGTGAAAAACAAGGAAAACCAGCTAATCAAACAATTGCTGCCTACATAGGTGCATTGAAAGAAACGTACTTATTTTATGATGTAAAACGATTTGATATAAAGGGAAAAGAGTTTTTGCGTACCTTGGGTAAGTACTATATTGTTGATATGGGACTGCGAAACTATTTATTAGGAATCCGTGATAGGGATAGAGGACATGCTCTAGAAAATGTGGTATATCTTGAATTATTGAGAAGAGGATACGATGTAGCTATTGGTAAGGTCGATACATTAGAAGTGGACTTTATAGCGACTACTGCAACGGAAAAGCTTTATATACAAGTCACAGAAACAATGAAGGATGAAACTGTGAGACAAAGGGAGTTAAAACCATTACAAAAAATTCCTAATAACTATAAAAAAATAGTGCTTTCTATGGATTTGGCATTAGATGATGATTATGATGGTATACATGTGGAAAGTCTAGTAGATTGGCTACTTTCTTAGTTTGACATTTGTTCTTATTTTAAGTAAACTAAAGATTGGTACTGAAATGTATTAGTTGAGTTTTGTAACTCTTTATTTATAGTGTGAAAGGAGGGCTACAGTGGTTACTGTCAAAGAGAAAATTCTAGCAGCGGCGGCGATAATGATTGAAGAAGAAGGTATATCATTCCGTATGGATGATTTAGCGAAGCGCCTTACCATTAGTAAACGAACGTTGTATGAACAATTTCGATCTAAACATGAAATTGTGGAAACCATTTTAGTCCATGGGGCGGAAGACTTTTATAGACAACATGAGAACATTGTGAAAAATAAAAGTTTTACTTTAAAAGAAGTATTAGATAGATATTTTAAAGTACGGTCAAATTTGTATGCGGCTTTCAACGGGGAATCTTTCAAAGAAATCTTTTTAGCCATACCGCCTCTGCAAGAAACTATGAACACTTTGTTCAAGAAAGATTGGGACTTATTAAAAAACTATTTATTACACCAACAGGAGCAAGGGTATATTGCTCACAATGTAGATATTGATATTATCATTATGATGTTGCAAGGTGCGGTACGACGTATCGTATTTGAAAGTGCTAGTCATCATGAAGATGTATATAGATATATGCCAAAAGTTATTTCAGTCATATTACAAGGTATTACAAATAAGGGTGAAACGAATGAAAAAACAAGTGTATAATGGGTTAGTGGCAGCTAGCTTGGCAGCCCTTGTACTAGTATCTGGTTGTGGTGGACAAGCTCCAGGGCAAGGCCCAGCGGAGGTAAACTCCTATAAAATCACAGCTACTGATACGAATGTACAAGAATCTTTCAATGGTACTGTATTAGCTCAAAATTCTATTGCAATTCGTGCTAATGTATCTGGTCGAGTGGTAGAAAAGTATGTAAAAGGTGGAGACACGGTAAAAGCTGGTCAAGCGTTGTATCGACTTGATGGACGTCAATATGAAGCGAACCTAGCTAGTGCACAAGCCAATGCTGCACGCTCTAGTGCTGCATACCAAAACTCTCAAGTAGATTTACAGCGCTATCAAACATTGGCAAATGAAGATGCTATAGCTCGCCAAACATTAGATACACAAGCTAGCGTAGCAGCACAAAACCGAGCTGCTCTAGAAGCGATGGAAGCACAAATCCGCTTAGCAGAAAATAACTTGCAAGATACTGTGATATATGCGCCATTTGATGGCACATTGGAAATGGATGATGTAGATCTAGGCACATTCGTTACCGCGGGACAAACAGCACTTGTTACATTAAACTCTACAGATCCAATATATGTACAATTTAGTATGAGTGAAGCAGAGTACTTAGAATATAAAAAGGCACATCGTTCTGTTGATGGCGAAGTAGAATTGAAATTGTCCAATGGTGAAATCTATGGTACCTATGATGACAATCATAAGATTGTAAGCACTATTAAAGGTCATATCGTAGAAGCTGCGAAAAACTTGGATAGTGGTACCGGTCAATTGATTTTGAAAGCGGCATTCCCGAATCCAAATCATATGTTGTTACCTAATATGTATGCATCCGTTATTACTAGTGGTGAAACAATTAAAGGCGCTATTTTAGTGCCATCTCGTGCTTTATTGCAAGTATTGGATAAAACATTTGTGATGGTTATCCGTGATGGTAAAGTAGAACAAGTACCAGTGACAACAAGTGGTACTAGTGGTAAATACACAATTATTCATCCTTCCAAAGATGGAAAAGGGTTAAGTGTAGGCGATGAAATCGTTGTAGATGGCTTAACAAAAGCGAAGAATGGAGCAGAAGTAAAAGCAACTTTATTAAGTAAGGAAGATATTGAGAAAGGTAATTAGGGTGATATTGTGTCAAAATTCTTTATTAATCGCCCTATCTTTGCTATCGTAATCTCTATTATCATTACATTGCTAGGGTTGATTTCCTTATCAAAACTGCCAATCGACAGATACCCTCAGATTTCACCACCACAAGTACAGGTACGTACTGCCTATATGGGGGCTAATGCTGAGGTCGTGAGCGAAACGGTAGCGGCAGTCATTGAAAAGCAAATCGTAGGCGTCCAAAATATGGATTATATGAAGTCCACCAGTACAGGGGATGGTTCCTATAACTTAACGGTTCAATTTGAACAAGGCACCGATGCTGATATGGATACGGTAAATGTACAAAATCGTGTAGCCCGTGCCTTGGCATCCTTGCCATCAGAAGTACAAACGGTGGGGGTCACCACTACGAAATCTTCTGGTGATATGGCGATGGTATTTTCCTTGGTATCTCCAAATGGTAGTTATGATAGAACATTCTTAAAAAACTATGCTACAAACTATATGATGGATGCAATCCAATCTGTAAATGGTGTTGGTACAGTGCAGGAATTCGGCGCTGACTATGCTATGCGTATTTGGCTTGATCCAACAAAAATGTCTAAATATGGGGTTACTATCACGGATGTGAGCAATGCTATCCGCAGTCAAAATAAACAGGCCGCAGCAGGTGCGTTAGGTTCTGATCCAATTGATAAAGATCAAGCTTTCAATACATCTGTAAAAGTACAAGGTCGTTTGGCTGAAATTTCTGAATTTGAAGATATCGTTATTAAAAAGGATAAAAAGAATAATTTATTGCATTTGAAAGATGTAGCTCGTGTTGAATTAGGAGCACAAAATTATTCTGTAGAGGCTACTAGCTTCTCTAAAGAAACTGGTAATGATAAACCAGTAGCCGTATTCGCTGTATCCTTAACAAATGATGCAAATGCTTTAGAAACGATTAGCGCTGTAAAACAGGTTATCCAACAACAAGAAGAAGCATTTCCTCCAGATATGCAAGCAAAAATTATCGTAGATAATACGAAATTCGTAAAAGCTTCTATGAAAGAAGTGGTAAAAACATTTGCAGAAGCTTTAATCCTCGTGGCCATTATTGTGTACTTGTTCTTGCAAACATGGCAATCCACAGTGATTCCGATGATTGCAGTACCCGTATCCTTGATTGGTACTTTTGCAGCCTTCCAAGTGATGGATTTTACTGTAAATACACTGACTTTGCTAGCCATGGTCTTAGCCATTGGCCTTGTCGTAGATGATGCGATCGTCGTAATCGAAGCCGTAGAGTATGAAATGCGCTACAATGGGTTGAAACCAAAAGCTGCGACTGTAGCAGCAATGGAAAAAGTACAAGGTCCCGTTATTGGTATTGCCTTTGTGCTGATTTCCGTATTCGTACCAGTAGCTTTCATGGGCGGTTTAACTGGTGTATTGTATAAACAATTCGCCTTAACGGTAGCTGTTTCTGTTATTATCTCTGCTTTTGTGGCATTAACATTAACACCGGCCTTGTGCGGTATCATGTTGAAACCACATACACCAAAAGCAACAACTAACATTGTGGGGCGTTTCTTGGAGTGGTTCAATGGATTCTTGGACCGTAGAATCGATCAATATGGTATCTACTTAGCTCGTTGGGCCAATCGTTTATGGGCGACTTGGTTGGCATTAGCTATCTTCTTAGCAGCAGCCTTTGGTATGATGCGTATGGTCCCTAGTGGGTTCGTACCAGCTGAGGACAGTGGATATTTCATGGTAGCCGTGTCCTTACCTCCAGGGGCTACTTCTAGTCGTACAAAAGAGGTGCTAACTGACTTAGGACACTTCTTGAATGAAGATAAAGATTCAGATGGAACGATTACAGTGCCTGGTTTTGATGTTTTGGCAGGAGCTGCGCAAACTAGTGGTGGTGTTATCTTTACATCCTTAACAGATTGGGGTGAAAGAACGCAACCAGATCAACAACTTGGGTTGAAGATTAGAAATACTTTCATCCATGGATCTAAAGATCCACGAGGTACAATCATTCCGTTGAATCCACCATCCATTCCAGGTCTTGGTAATACAGGCGGTTTCTCTATGTACCTCATCAACAAAATGGGGCACAACACAGAGCAAATGAATGCGGTAGTAGAGCAATTTTTGGCTGAAGCTAGAAAGCGTCCAGAATTCCGCAGTATTTATACCACATTCAATACATCCACACCATCCTATAATTTTGATGTGAATCGCGATAGAGCGGCTCGTGATGGGGTAGCTGTGACAGATATTTATACGGCATTACAAGGGTATTATGGTGGCATGCAGTTAAATGACTTTACTAAGTTTGGTAAAAACTATAAAGTTATGTTGCAAGCAGACAATCAGTTCCGTACAGACCCTAGCATGAACCATCTGTTGACGGTTCGTAATGCAGCAGGCCAAATGGTGCCAGTTGATACGTATATTACACCGCAGAAAACAACCTCTGCATTTGTGGTAACGAGATATAATAACTTCCCAGCAGTAAGCATTGGTGGTAATACAAACCAAGGTGTTAGTTCAGGGGATGCTATCAAAGCATTAGAAGAAGTGACGAAAGCTACATTACCTCAAGGGTACACCTACGACTGGGGTGGACAAACTCGTGAGGAAATCAAAGCTGGATCTCAAGTGTTGATTATCTTTGGATTCGGTATTGTCTTTGTATTCCTTGTGTTGGCTGCCTTGTATGAATCTTGGAAAGTACCATTTGCAGTGTTATTATCTGTGCCGACAGGTATCTTTGGTGCTGTCCTTGGTCCATGGTTATTCAATATGATTGGGGCTATGATGAAATCTACTCATTTCTTTGCTTTGGATATTTATTTCCAAATCGGCTTGCTTACCTTGGTAGGCTTGGCAGCAAAGAATGCGATTTTGATCATTGAGTATGCTAAGATTCGTGTTGATGAAAGAGGTATGAACTATGTGGATGCCGCTATTGAAGCAGCGAAAATACGTTTACGTCCTATCTTGATGACCTCCTTAGCTTTCATCATTGGATGTTTACCATTGATGTTGGCAAGTGGTGCCGGTGCTGGTGCTCGTGCATCCTTGGGTGTAACAGTAGTATTCGGCATGATTACAGCAACATTCTTTGGAGTGGCTATCATTCCTATGTTATTCATTATTATGGAAAAAATGGGATTTACTAGTAAAAAACAAAATCATCATCCATAAATCGTCTCTTGCTATGCTGTGTAGCCTTGTGGCAATTATAACTGAATAAGATAAAGGGAAGAGCACGGCATACCCCCTCTCAAACGGTATTTCATAATGTATCGTCTCTTATTATCCTATGAAACCTTGAGGCGGTTAACTAAATACGATAAAGGGAAGACCGCAACATACTCCTTCTCAAACTGATACAGTGGTTATGTTTGTTCAGGAGCATGTTGCGGTCTTCTTGCGTTTGTGTGATTTTGTCAGTAAGGGGTGCCACAAAGGCTGCTACGCCTAATTGCGTTTCTCTGTGGAAAGTGAGCTTCATTGTTCTATTTTCATGCTAGTAAATGAAAGTTTATTTCAAAGTATATCAACGGTTTGTAGAATTTTATGATATAATAAAAAAGTAGAAGAGTCATTGACGTGTTGTTAGGCTCATCTCTTCCTACTATGGGAGGAGGTGATTTCTATGAAATTTTTGAAGAGATTATCTTTATTGGTAAAACTTTTAAAATTAATTATAGATATTTACCATTTCTTTAACTAGAAGTGACAAAGCCTAACGTAAATGATAAGTGTTTGCACCACTTATACACGTTAGGCTTGTCATCTTTTCACATTTTTGAGATGAGCCTAACGCCTACATACGCTGATGGCTCTTCTTATTTACAAGTTGAGTATACCACACTTTACGAAAAAATACTACTTTTCCTGCTATGTAGACTTGAGGCGATTAACTAAACAGGATAAAGGGAAGACCGCAACATACTCCTTCACAAACTGATACAGTGGTTAGGTTTGTTCAGGAGCATGTTGCGGTCTTCTTGTGTCTGCGTGATTTAGGTAGTAAGGAGGGCCACAAAGCTTCTACGCCTAACTGTGTTCCTCTGGGTTAGGGGAAGGTTGCAACGAAGTTCCTACACATAATGGTCTTCTTTTAGGCACGTAAAATGTGTGATAGCTAAGTATTTTATGATATAATAGGTAAATAGCCGATGAACTAGGTTCATTCGATGAGTGAGGTACAGATGAAAGTTATTATTTCAACGTTGAATTCAAAATATATACATTCTTCTTTGGCGTTGCGCTATTTGCAGGCTTATGGAAGAACGAAGGATGAGGCATATGAGATAGTGGAATACACTATTAATATGCCTATTTTAGATATCTTAAATAATGTGACTACCTTAGATGCAGATGTGTTAGGGTTTGCTTGTTATATTTGGAATATTGATATGACATTGCATCTTTGTTCTATGATCAAAGCTGTGCGCCCCGGTACTAAGATTGTTTTAGGTGGGCCAGAGGTGAGTTATACTGCTAAGGAACTCTTAGAAGCACATCCTTATATTGATTATATTGTGCAAGGGGAAGGTGAGGAGGCTTTCACTTCCTTCGTGAAAGCAATCCGTATAGGGCATTCTCCTGTTGATCCCGTGATTCCTGGTATTCTAGGTAGGGAACAGGGGCAGATTCAAGGTTCGGAAGAGGCCGTAGAGGTGACGGACCTAAGCACGATACCATTCCCGTACACAGAAGAAGATATGCTTACCCTGGGGAATAAAATCGTCTATTATGAATCTTCTCGAGGTTGTCCGTTTTGTTGTCAGTATTGTTTATCTGGAAATCGCAACACGGTACGATTCTTTCCACAAGAACGGGTACTTCGAGAGTTAGCCTGGTTCGTGGAGCACAATGTAAAACAGGTGAAGTTTGTGGACCGTACGTTTAACTGTGCACCTCATCATCATATTCCACTGATGGAGTGGATGCGTGACCATGGGGGGCAGACGAACTTTCACTTGGAAATGGAATCTATTTTAATGACTGAAAAAGAAGTTGATATTCTAAGTTCTACTCGTCCTGGGCAAATACAGATTGAGGTAGGCGTCCAAAGTACGCATGGTAAGACATTGGAGGCCATCCATCGACGTAATGATTGGGGCCGTATTCAGTCCGTAATACCTCCAATTATTAAGGCTGGACGTACCCATGTGCATATGGACTTAATTGTAGGTTTACCGTATGAAAGCAAAGCTATTTTCGAGAAGTCTTTTAATGATTTATTCAGCTTGCAACCTCATGCATTGCAGATTGGATTTTTAAAGTTATTAAAAGGCTCTGGCGTGCGTTCCATGGCTGAGTACGAGTATATTGCTAATCCGAAAGCACCCTATGAAGTATTACAAACCCATGTGTTACCGTATGATGATGTGCGCATGCTGAAACATTTTGAAGATGTCTTCGAGCGGTTCTATAATAGTGAACGGTATCGGACTGTCTTTGGATATATTAGTGAAAGCTTAATAAAAGAGGGGTCAGCTTTTGCGTATTTTGAAGAGATGACAAAATTATGGTTAGAAAAAGGAAACCAAGATCGTAAATTAAATGATGCTGATCAAATTGCTTTTCTCTATGAGTTCTTCACTTTGAAAGGAGACCGAGTGGCCTGTGATTTGCTGCGCTACGATGTATTGACTTCTTTTAATGGGAAAATTCGTGATGAACGATTTGGTTTATCCAAAGATAGAAAACAAGAAATGCAAGATGCAGAAATATTCTGGCGCGAAGAAGAATTGGTGCAACGATATATCCCTAACTATTCCTTTGTAGAATGGCGGAGAATCCGACAAGATTATCACACTATTGAGGTCTGTGGTGAAACATTAGCGTACTTAGGGATACAAAACCATGTTTTGTCTGCACCTCACACTATATCGATGTCTAATCAGAAACTTTCTGATGTTTATCTAAGTTCTACAGAAAATATTGGAGAATGTCATGGTAAAGAAATAAATGCTAAAGCAAGTTGCCAAGAGATAAATGACAATAATATCCATGTATTGGGTGATGCGATTTTTACCAAAGAAAATATATATACGATCATAATTGATGTAAAAGGAGTAACAAAACCTTTTATTCGCCCAGATGTACCGTGTGCACAAAGTAGTGAGGGTGCTATTATGCATTCATCTTTTATACAAGAGAAAAAGGAGGTGTGATATGAGTGATACCACAAAGCCAAAGCGATATCGTATGATATCTGCTTTTTACAAAGAGCGATATGGAGAAAAGGCTTATAAAATTCCAGTGGCATTGCCTTTGACTTGTCCTAACCGTGATGGATCAGCTGGTGTAGGGGGATGCACGTTCTGCGGTGAAATTGGTGCGGGCTATGAAAATCGACCAGCCTCTATGACTGTGAAACAACAAATTGATGAGACTGTAGTACATATTGCGAAAAAATATAAAGCCTATAAATATATACCGTACTTTCAGAATTTTAGTAATACCTATTTACCACCTGAGAAGTTCCGTCAGTATGTAGAGGAAGCCTGTCTAGAACATGTGGTTGGTATAGCTATTGCAACCCGACCTGATTGCGTACATGCTGCATATTTAGATATTTTAAAGGATATACAAAACAAATACGGTATCGATATCTATATAGAACTTGGCTTACAGTCAGTGAACTATCATACACTGCAAAAGGTAAATCGAGGACATACGATGGCGGAGTTTATCGATGCAGTATTACGAATTAAGCGATATGGGTTTGAAGTATGTACGCATATGATACTCAACCTTCCATGGGATACGATGGACGATGTTATTGAAGGGGCGAAAACTTTATCAGCCTTACAAGTAGACCAAGTGAAGCTCCATGCATTATACTTAGTAAAGAATACAAAAATGGCGCGCGATTACGAGGCGGGTGAGTTTACCTTAATTAGTGCGGAAGAATACGCCCGTCGTGTAGTGGAATTTTTACGATACTTAGATCCTAAGATTGTTTTACAAAGACTTGTGGGCCGAGCGCCAGAGGAAAATACAATCTTTACGAATTGGTCTATGGGCTGGTGGCGCGTACAAGATTTGATTGACCAGATTATGGAAGATGAAGATATTTCTCAAGGCAGCGGATATGATTATTTACATGGTGCTGCTGTTCAAAAATTTCTGTGAAAGGGAGCATATGGCTAATCAGAGATTTACCATACCTACTTATGACATGGTAGGACCTATCGTGGGACCTCAAGGATCTCACTTGAAAGTATTAGAAGAACTAGTAACAGTAGATATATTACATCGAGATACGACCATAGATGTGACAGGACCTGAAACATCGGTACAGGTGGCGATAGAAGTCCTTGATGTATTGCTATATTTATTTAAAAATCATATTAAAATTACCGATCATCATGTGCGAACTACTGCAAATATGATTTTGAAAGGCGAAAAAGAAGCACTTTTTCAGCTCTATGAAGATACTATCAATGTGACGGTAAAGGGAAATCCTATTATTCCGAAAACAGTGGGCCAAAAGCAGTATGTAGATAGTATCCGTCGCAATACGATTACTTTTGGTATTGGTCCTGCAGGTACAGGTAAAACCTATTTGGCAGTTGCTTTAGGTGCCTTTTACCTAAAAAATCGTGAAGTAGATCGTATTATTTTGACGAGACCTGCTGTAGAGGCAGGGGAAAAGCTAGGATATTTACCAGGTGATTTACAAGAAAAGGTAGATCCCTATTTGCGCCCACTTTATGATGCCTTACATGATATGTTCGGAGTAGAACGAGTACAGAAGATGCTTTTACAAGGGACTATCGAGGTAGCACCATTGGCATATATGCGGGGACGTACCTTGGAACGGTCCTTTGTCATCCTTGATGAAGGGCAAAACACTACACCAGAGCAGATGAAAATGTTCTTAACTCGATTAGGGTATCAATCGAAAATGGTGGTCAACGGGGACCCTACGCAAATCGACTTGCCACCGAAAATAACGTCTGGCTTGATTGAGGCAGAACAAGTGTTAAAACGTATCAAAGGGATTCGGTCCATCTATTTCTCCGATCAAGATGTGGTGCGCCATGATTTAGTAGGTCGCATTGTGAAAGCTTATGAAGAATATCAACTTTCAGAGAAAGGGAAACAAGAATGATTGTAAGTATTTCCTATGATGAGGGAATGGAACAGAATAGCACTTATGAAGAAGTCATTCAACGGTGCTGTAATGAGGTGGCCCGTGTGTATGGGTTACATGAAGCAGATGAGTACAGTGTGCTCCTTTGTAATAATGGAAAGATTCAAGAGTTAAATCGTGAATATCGTGGGAAAGATATGCCCACGGATGTACTGTCCTTTGCTCTTAATGAGGGGGATGTGTCCTATACGGAAGAAGAAGGTCAATTGTTAGGGGATATTGTCATTTCCCTAGAACGAGCGGCAGAGCAAGCAAAAGAGTATAATCATGATTTCATTCGGGAGTTAGCTTACTTAACTGTTCATAGCTGTTTACATATTTTAGGCTATGACCATATGACAGAGGAAGATAAAAAAGAAATGCGCACAGAAGAAGAGTTTGTGCTTGGTAATTTAGGTTATGTACGAGAGGATATGCCATATAATGAATAGTGGAAAAGGATTTAAATCAGGCTTTGTAGCCGTAGTAGGACGCCCTAATGTAGGTAAGTCTACCTTAATCAATGCTTTAATTGATGATAAAATTGTTATCGTTTCTGATAAAGCGCAAACGACACGGAACCGTATTGTTTGTGTCTATACCGATGAAAAGAAGCAAATTGTGTTCATGGATACACCGGGGATTCATAAGCCAAAGCATAAGTTAGGTGAATTTATGGTGGATCAAGCAGTGGATTCTTTGCGTGAAGTAGAGGCGGTTCTGTTTGTAGTAGCAGCTAATGAAAAACGTGGCCCTGGTGACAACTTTGTCATCGAACAGCTAAAAAAGGTCAATGTACCAGTATTCTTAATCGTGAACAAAATTGATACCATGGAAAAGCAAGATTTATTAGAGGCCATTGTATCCTACGAAAATAGCTATCCTTTTGAGGCAGTAGTTCCGATTTCTGCTAAGGAAAAAGATAATATTGAAGAAGTGGTCAATTTGTTAGAAAAACATTTGCCAGAAGGTCCTAAGTACTTTCCAGATGACATGATTACAGATCAACCTGAGCGATTAATCATTTCTGATATTATCCGTGAAAAAATCCTCTTACAAACTCATGATGAAATTCCTCATGCCATTGCTGTTGACGTGGATGAAATGAAAACGAGAGAGGATGGTACGACTTATGTACGGGCTACTATCTATGTAGAACGAGATTCCCAAAAAGGGATTATCATTGGTAAACAAGGGGCTATGTTGAAAACTATTGGTAGACAGGCTCGTGGCGATGTAGAACGTTTGTTGGCTACAAAAGTATTCCTAGATTTGTGGGTAAAAGTCAAAAAAGACTGGCGCAATAAATCTGGTATGCTATCGGAGTTAGGCTATCGTAATTAATACTTAGGAAGTTATCATTTGAAACATCTTAGGTATTACTATGTTAGATGTTATGGTAGAAGAATTTATATATATAAATAGCGACATATAGTAATTTGCTATTGAATTATTAAGTATAGAAAGGAATGATTGTTATCGATACCCCCGTCACGGGTGGCATGATTCTGTTTGCCATCTTTTGTATTTTATTTATTAGCATATTTGTGATTAGTAAATTTTCTTTTGCTCGTCTTCGAGAAGAACATCTAGAAGACATGGATACACTGAGCGAGAGCAAAAAAGAGGAATTACGTGAATTATACCAACGACCTGAACGGTTTATGAATACATCCACCTTCTTTATTCTTTTCTTTATCGTCGTTTTGGCTGTCTATGTGGGACGATATTTAGAAGACGGTGCTGATGTACTGCTACAGTGGTTCGGTGTCTATGATCCAATGTATGCCATAGTAGTGGAATGGATTGTGCTAGCTTTATTTGCTGTAGCAGTACTCATTTTCGGGGAAATTATCCCTAAAGGATTGGCCTTATCTTTTCCTGAACGATATGTGGGGACAACAGTGACTATTGTGCGCTTAGCTGGGAATATAGCAATTCCTTTTGTATACTTAGCGGAACGTATTGGTAATACAGTACTGAAAGCTTTCAAAGCACCGTATCGTACAGAAATTGATCTAGTACACACAGAAGAAGAAATTCGTGCGTTGGTGAGCCGTAGTCATCAACAAGGTGAAATTGATCATGTGGAAGGGGAGCTCATCGACAATGTGTTTGACTTTGTTGACCGTATTGCGAAAGAAGTTATGATTCCTCGACAGGATGTGGTGTGCGTATACACGCAAGATAGTTTTGAAGAGACCATGCATATTGTATCTTCTACAAGCCACACGAGATATCCACTATGTTTAGAGGATAAGGATCATATCATTGGTCTTGTCCATATTAAGGATCTTATGGAACGCCGTGAAGAGGCAAGCAAAGATTTACGATCTATTCGTCGTAATATTCTTGTTATTCCAGAAGTGATGAAACTATCTGTTCTACTACAACACATGCGGACACGTCGTATTTATCAAGCTGTTGTGGTGGATGAATACGGTGGTATGGTTGGGCTCGTGGGTTTGGAGGATATCCTAGAGGAACTAGTAGGGGATATTCAAGATGAACATGAACGAGATTTGCCAGCCATTGTAGAAAATCCAAATGGAACCTATAACTTTGCCGGAAAAGTGCTCGTAGATGAAGTGGAAGATGTATTGGATATCTCCTTTGGTGATGTAGATGAAGATACCATCGGTGGTGTCATATTTGGTATATTAGAACGAACTCCAGCAGTGGGTGATGTAATTACCGTAGATGGATATACTTTCACGGTGACAGAAATGCAAGGCTATCGTATCGAACGTGTCTATGCTGTGCCAGTGCCTGTGGAAGAAAAGATAGATGATGAATCAAACTAATATAGTCTTAAGTATGAGGAATTGTAGATGAAAGCAAATACGTTTACTAGTGAAGCCATCGTATTGTGGCGTAAAAAACGAAAATACTATAGCATCTATGCGTTCCTTACAAAGCTAGAAGGCATTATACTTTGTTGTGTACCTCATAAACGTAAAGCTAACTATAAAGAAGGAGCCTATTTGCAACCCTTAAGCCGCTTATATTTGACAGTAGCTCCGAATGGAGATATGTATGATATTATCCAGATAGATGGGATTTCTACACGTGATTATGAAAGTTTAGAGGATATTTCCTATGCTACGTTTAGCGGTGAACTGGTAAGTGCTTTATTTGAAAAAGGTAAATTAGATCACAGTGTATATACGAACATGAGTCGATTTTTACAAGCTATAGAAGATAAACCAGTTCGATTAGGCTCTATAGTATTAGGTTGGCACATGTTAAGCATTGCTGGATTTGTTCCACAAGGCCAACATTGTGAAGACCCTGAGGTAATGGCAAGTCTTTGTGATGAAATCTATGAAAGTTGTCAATATGTAGTGAAGCATGATGTACAGCAGGGGATTGAATCGATTTTGAAGTATGATTGGATTCCTACAAAGCCATTGCGTCTTAATGCTAAGCAATGGGATCAATTAGAAGTACTGTTGCGTAAGATTTTGACCTATCAGTTGGGATATACATTGCATAGTATAGAATTTTTAGAGACAATGATGTAGATATAGTAAGGTATTGTCGTCTCATCGAATCACTTTAATATATAGATATATTTTTAGGTATCTTGTTAAATGTAGGGCTATTCATATAAGAGTAGTTGCAAACATTTATTTTAGAGCCTTTTTATAAAAAAACGCGGTCATATGACCGCGTTTTTTAGGATTGTTTAGAAAAATATGATAGGAAATTTAAAGATTCTTACCTATTCAATAAATCAGAATGGCTACCAGTGTCTACTAATGTAAGTGTTAGGATATCATCTTCAATCATATATATTAAAAGCCAATCTGGTTGAATATGACATTCTCTAAATCCTTTGAACTTACCTTTGAGGGCATGATCATGATATTTTTCTGGAAGCGTATCTCCATTTGCAAGCATGTACACTACTGAATCTAAGAGGGAAAGATTTAAACCTCTTTTTTTCATAAGTTTATAACTTTTTTTGTATACAGAAGTAAACTTAATTGTAAACATATTATGCCTCTAATGCATTTTTTAAATCTTCCATACTAGTATAACCTAGTACTTTAGAATCTTTAGATATTTGTCTGGCCTCTTCCATAGCGCTTAATACTTTATCTGAATAGTTAGGTACTTCGATTGAAAATGGAATACCACCTCGTAGAATACATTGGTTTAAAAACATATTTACAGCACTAGACATATCTAAACCGAGTAACCCAAAAAGCTCAGTAGCTTCTTTTTTTACATGTTCGTCGATACGAATTTGTGTAGGAATTGTCGCCATATCATTACCTCCTTTTTCTTATTCTACTACATTTAGTTTACGATGTAAATTAAGCGTATTTGTAAAATAATAGGAGGATATTAACTTTTGCTCAATTTACTAATAATATACGCCGTTGCAATGGTTGCCAATGCTGTTCCTACGATAGTAGATAAGCTAGCTCCTAAGAATGGGTTGCTATCTAGAAAACGATGGTACATAACAGTGCCGGATGCCCAACAAATGATATATAGTGTTGGACCATGGTCAAGACGTGGACAATGACGTAATAAGAAATAATGTGTTAATAAAATAGCAATCATTGGTGCAAAGACAGAACCAATTATATATAAGAAGGGAATGATATTATCCATTGGATAAATGGATGCACCGATAGTTCCGATGATGGTAACTATGACACCGATGGTACGGCCAGAGTATTTAGATTGGAAACTTTCAGAAGAAATACCAGCAGATAGGGCATCCATGAAAGTAGTCGTAACAGTAGAGAATACGATGATAACCAGCCCACCAAGTCCTAATCCAGCATGAAGAAGAATCTTAGCAATGTTGTCTTCATTGGTATATAGTGCCGCTGCAAGTCCTAACACATACATGATGGAACTTGTGATACCATATACAATGGAACTTGCCGCAGTACCTGCCACAGGATTCTTGGATAATCTAGTATAATCGCTGATAAGTGGTAACCAAGATAATGGCATAGCAATGGACAATTCCAAGGCAGCAGTGAAAGAAAACTCTTCCGTAATGATAGCGTTACTGTGAATGGCACTTTCTTGTAATAAGCTATACAATAAATAGATACAGAGAATGCCTAGTCCATATCCCATAATACTGTTGATGTATCCCATGTTACGGATACCGATGAAAAGCCATATAATGATGAGGGTTCCGATAATAACAGTCCAAGCGGTGAATGGAAGGTTCCATAATTCTACAGCACCTAGAGCACCGTCATAGATCATAATACCAGTCCAACCAATGAGCTGTAATACGTTTAAAATGGAAAATAATTTCATGCCTCCATTGCCAAAGACGGTGGATACAGTTTGCATAGAACTCATTTTTTCACGAGCGCCGATAAAACCAGCCCCAAATAATAATAGACAGCCAATGATGTGCCCAAGGATGATAGCTAGTACGCCATCAGAAAAACCTAGTGGGGCAAAATAAGTGCCTGTCATAATTTCCGCAATGGAAAGAGCGGCACCGAACCAAATGAGCGATAACCGCGATGATGAAAGTTTTGAATCAGTCATGAATACTCCTATCCATGCCAGTGGGAATAAAAAAGACTAATCTGAAACGATTAGCCTGTAGATGATAGATATTCTTAAGAGACCTAGCATTGCAAATAGGAACCATATGGTAATGTGTCCTTATGTGTTTGTATAGGTACTACAAAAATATACTAATATATCCCTACGTTGGCATTATCCAAATCAGGTTATGGGTTAGTAGCACATAGCCACTTCTCAGCCCACTTTAGTGAGCACCCCTTACAGGTGTATTATACGAATTGAATGATACTACGTCAATAGGATTTTATATTGCATTGGTTCCTATTTCATGTTATAACTAAGTTAATATAAGAACCACTAGGGGTGCTTATGCTGAGATTGATGAGTATCAAAACCCTAGACCTGAACCAGATAATGCTGGCGTAGGAAAGTGGATGGCATCGAATACTAGGAAATGTACAAGAACCGTCCCAAGGATTGGTTCTTTTTTGTTACTAGTAAAGGAGATACCTATGAAATTACATAGAGCGTTAACGATTGCAGGAACAGATCCAACAGGTGGTGCAGGGGTGATGGCGGACTTGAAAAGCTTTCAAAGTCGTCATGTCTATGGCATGGCTGTCATTACTTCTGTAGTGGCGCAAAATACGAGAGGTGTCACACAGATTGCTCATATGGAGCTTTCTATGATTGAAGCCCAATTGAAATCCGTATTCACTGACATTGTGCCAGAAGCAGTAAAAACAGGGATGCTTGCTACGGCGGAGATGATGGAGATCATTGGTGCCTATATAGATTCGAAGGTACCTTATGTACTAGATCCAGTGATGATTGCCACCAGCGGAGACCGTCTTATCTCTGATGAAGCTGTGAAAGCATTACAAAGTACATTAATCCCCAAAGCGACGTTAATTACTCCAAATCGTAGTGAAGCTGAAGTATTGGCAGACATGAAAATCGACACCGTAGAAGCTTTGCATACTGCAGGGATTCGCATTTTACAAGAATTAGGACCTCAAGCAGTCATCATCAAAGGTGGTCACATCGGGGATGAGGCTACAGATTACTTATTTACAAAAAACACTATGTCTATGCATCGTTCTTGGACTAGCCCTAAATACGACACAGTACATACACATGGAACAGGTTGCACTTTCTCAGCTGTCATAACAGCGGAATTAGCGAAAGGGAAATCTTTGGATGAAGCTATCACTGTTGGTAAAGAATACATTCGGTTAGCCATCTTGCATAATCCAGGTTTGGGGACTGGAAATGGGCCGGTGAATCATATGGCCTATGGAGATGAGTATTCTGAATAATCTACCGAGCTCTATAAGTATGATGCAAGTCATATCGAATTATTTGGGTGTCGTGGTATACTATAGATAATCTTTTATAGTTAATTGTTAAGAAACGAGGATTATGTTGAAACGTTATGATATAGACACAGTACGCTCCATGATGGGCTTGTACTTCATTTGTGGAACAACGAATACGAAAGATATTCACAAGACCCTCACAAAAGCTTGTAAAGGTGGCATTACGTGCTTTCAATTTCGTGAAAAAGGAGAAGGCGCTCTTGTAGGAGCTGAAAAAGAACAGTTGGCACGAGAGTTGCAACAAATTTGTAAGGAATATAGTGTGCCTTTTATCATTAATGATGATGTAGAGTTAGCAGAAACAATCGGTGCCGATGGTGTTCATGTGGGCCAAGAAGATATGGACTTAGAAGAAGTACGAAAACGCATGCCGTATGCTCTTGTGGGTACGTCCATTAA
Source organism: uncultured Veillonella sp. (assembly GCA_963544145.1). GTDB lineage: Bacteria > Bacillota > Negativicutes > Veillonellales > Veillonellaceae > F0422. The sequence goes on along the minus strand of CAUUEA010000003.1, from coordinate 290 downwards.
TTCTGTGGAAGAGTTAGAACGTACGAAGCTAGACTATGTGGATTACATTGGTGTAGGTCCTATGTATGCGACAAGCACGAAGAAAGATGCGAAAGCTGTGCGAGGTCCTGAATTAATCTTAGCCTTACGTGCCCATAATCCAACCATTCCAATGGTGGCCATTGGTGGTATCAATCGCGATAACTTTGATGATGTCCTAGCAGAACCAGTAGATGGTATTGCCGTCATCTCAGCCATCACAGAAATGGAAGACATTGAATATGAAACTGCTATGTGGATAGAGAACATGG
>CAUUEA010000002.1:0-104770 GCA_963544145.1 uncultured Veillonella sp. | reverse complement strand
AGTGCTGTAAGGCATGGAGCTGACTGGTACTAATAGATCGAGGGCTTTACTTAAATAAAAAGACTTGTAAGTTAATATATTATCTTTCTATGTAGTTTTCAGGGAACACCCTGACAAATTCAGTGACGATGGCTACGAGGAACCACCTGTTCCCATCCCGAACACAGTAGTTAAGCTCGTAAACGCCGAAAGTACTTGGCTGGAAACGGCCTGGAAGGATAGGAAGTTGCTGATTAATAAAAAAAGAACACCCAGTAGGGTGTTCTTTTTTTATTAATCAATAGTTTCATACCTACTAAGCCGTTTCCAGCCAATATGAAGCAAGTAATATCTATGGTATAAATGATTAGGCCTGGAATCCCCAGAGAACCACTTTCATAGGAGCGTAGCGACGCATGAAAGTGTGTGAATCGGGGAGTTCGGCCCGTAAGATTTTCTACGACCGAAGGGAGTAAAGAAAATCCACAGGGCAGAACAGGAAGTTGCAAATGATAGAGTTATATTTGGGGGCCGTTTCCAGCCAGATTAGGAAACTAACATCTATGGTATAAATGAATAGGCCTGGGATAAGCAGAGCTCATGATTTAAAGGAGCGTAGCGACGCATAAATCATAGAGCATCGCTTAGTTCCGAACGTAAGATTTTCTACGACCAAAGGGAGTAAGAAAATTCACAGGTCGGAACAAAGCAGGAAAAGGAAAGTATAAAAGTAAAAAAAGAAGCGACGCATAAATCATAGAGCATCGCTTAGTTCCTGGCGTAAGATTTTGAAGCCCTGAAAGGGCGTACAAAATCCACAGCTAGGAACACATAGGAAGTTGCAAATGATAATGTACAAAGAGAGCCGTTTCCAGCCAGATTAGAAAAGTAATATCTATAAATTAATTTATATTTTAGGACACCATAAGGTGTCTTTTTTAATTTTAAACTCAATCTTATATAAATAACAATTCTCATTTCCAAAACTGCATATTTATGTATATAGTTTTACCCTATATTGTTCTATAGTTTATATCCAATTGACTACATAGGAATAAGAATATACAATAATAGACGTTATTATGGCTCTGTATAGAGCAATAACCAGATACTGTCTATCAGCATATGTCGATACATATATATTAAATATAAAATAAAAATATATATTTATAAAATTAGATATAGATATTATCAATATATTAAATTTATAGATTAATGATCAAACTATCGTAGCAGATAGATATATTTTCACTACATATTATGTAGTATATATTAACCAGCTAGTTATATACATAAATAATACAGCAGTAAGGGGGAACCAATCATGTACCAGCACGTAACAGATTTAATAGGCTCTACGCCATTGGTGGCGTTGGATGCTTTTACAAAACTACATCAGCTGAATGGTCGTTTGTTAGGGAAACTAGAATATTTTAATCCCTTGGGCAGTGTGAAGGATCGGGTTGCCTACGGAATGATTAAGCAGGGCATTGATTCTGGTGTGATACAAAAAGATACAGTATTGATTGAACCTACTAGTGGTAATACGGGAATTGGGTTAGCTTTTGTAGCTGCACAAATGGGGCTTAAGTTAATTCTTGTCATGCCCGATACGATGAGCGTAGAACGACAACGTATTGTAAGAGCATTAGGCGCATTGGTTGTACTTTCACCGGGTATAGAAGGGATGAAAGGTAGTATACGTGTGGCTGAGGAGTTGCAGCAGATTCATGGGAATGCATTTATACTACAACAATTTACAAACCCTGCGAATCCTAACACACATTATGAAACTACAGGTCCTGAGATTTGGAAGGATACAAATGGTGAAGTAGATGTATTTATTTCCTCTATTGGGACAGGAGGAACTGTAACAGGTGTGGGTCGCTATTTAAAAGAGCAAAATCCTGCAGTACAAATTATCGGAGTAGAACCAATTACATCTGCTGTACTATCTGGTAAGGAGGCAGGTCCTCATGGTATTCAAGGAATTGGAGCTGGATTTATTCCTGATGTGTTAGATATAAATCTACTAGATAAGGTTGTCACAGTTTCTACGGAGGAGGCCTATACATGTACACGAACAATTGCTAAAACAGAAGGGCTGCTATTAGGCATATCCTCTGGTTCAGCTTTACAAGCGGCTATACAAATCTGTCAGGATCCTGAATATAAGGATAAGAATATTGTTGTATTACTACCAGATGGTGGGGAGCGCTATTTATCGACAGGTATTTTTGATGTCTAGAAAATATTAGACTATGGGGCTCAAACGTTTATTTATAGAGCAGAGATACATTATATAGTAATAGAAGCATATGGTAGTATCTTTTCTAGCTGACAGTGGTCCATATATGGAATTAGCAGATTTGTGTACCCTGTATGAAGAGATTGTGGAAAGGTTTTTTAATAAAACACCATATAGCCAACAAGTGGTATGCATAGTATATGTTAATGGAGTACATGGAATCTTATATAAATCTTAGAAGTTTATATAGGAAGTAAGTACAGGATTTAGTGTTACATGATGCTAAACAAGAGGATGGTTATGTGCCTTAGAAATGCGATGGAGGATATATGAAACAAAAACGATATAGAAACTGGCTCATCGCCATACTAGGGCTTGCTTGTATTGGGACTTTCACAGGATGTATGAAAGAACCCAAAATAGTAGGTAATGAGGTGCATATTACGAATGTATCCTATGATAGTACTCGTGAGTTTTATGAGGATTACAATCGTCTATTCCGTGAATATTATAAATCGTTAACGGGAAAGGATGTGCAGGTCACGCAATCGCATGGGGGCTCTAGTGCGCAGGCTCGTTCCATCATTGAAGGCAATGATGCCGATATTGTATCTTTAGGGTCTTCGCAAGATATAGAAATGCTGGATCGTGTGCACTTGCTTGATTCGAATTGGGAGGCTATGTTTCCCAATCATTCGGCTCCTTATACGTCAACGATTGTATTCTTGGTGCGAAGAGATAATCCAAAACACATACAAGATTGGTCAGACTTGGAACGGCCAGAAATTTCCATTGTGGCTCCAGATCCGAAGAGCTCTAGTGCAGCTTGTTGGATATTCATGGCGGCTTGGGATCATGGACTAAGGGCGTATGGCACAGAAACAGGTGCAAAAGGATATGTGAAATCTCTCTACGACCATGTGAAAGTCCTAGATGCTGGGGCACGTAGTGCAGCGACGACCTTTGTTGAAAATAAGCAAGGAGATGTATTGTTGATTTGGGAAAATGAAGCTTTGCAAATTGTGAAGAACTATCCAGGTCAATATGAAATGGTCACACCTAAGACAAGCATCGTAGCAGAACCAAATGTGGCGCTTGTAAAAGGAATCACAGACAGAGACCAAACGACAGAGGTAGCTCGTGATTACATCCAGTATTTATACTCTGATGCAGGACAACGATTGATTGGCTCCTATGGGTTTCGACCGTCCAATCCAGCTATCTTACAGGAGTTTTCTTCTACCTTTAACCATAGTATAGCGTTAACGACAATTCACGCCTATGGTGGTTGGGATGCAGTGTATAAGAAGTTTTTTGATGAAGGAGGGGTATTTGATGAAATCTATGGAACCTAATACATCATGGCTTTCACGCATCATAAGCCCAGCTTCACCGCGTATTATTCCAGGAATGGGCTTGTCTTTGGGGATCACCATCGCATTATTATCTATATGTATTATCATTCCCTTAGGCTCCGTCTTTTCCCATGGATTGTCCTTGCCTTGGGACACTTGGAAAGTATTGCTAACAAAAGCGAATGTACTACAAGCTTTTAAAACTAGTTTATTCACGGCGGCTATAGCGGCAGCCATCAATGTGGTATTTGGATTTATCTTGGCTTGGGTCTTGGTGCGCTATACTTTTCCAGGAAAAGCGTTGCTAAATAGCATGATTGAACTTCCTTTTGCACTGCCAACAGCAGTAGCGGGGATTACTTTATCGAAACTGTATACCGATACAGGTTGGATTGGGTCCATCTTGTCGAACTGGGGAATTCATGTGGCCTATAGTCAAATTGGGATTGTAGTAGCCCTCATATTTGTAGGGATTCCCTTCGTGGTGCGGTCCTTGGAACCAGTACTTGAAACCTTAGATCCCATTTATGAAGAAGCCGCTTTCATGATGGGTGCCAGTAAATTTAGATTGTACCGACAAGTTATTTTTCCTGAATTGTTGCCACCTTTACTGACGGGGTTTAGTTTAGCCTTTGCTCGAGGAATTGGCGAATACGGTAGTATTATTTATATTTCAGGGAATAGCTTTAAGAATCACACGCAGGCGGTGTCCTATGTGATTATGCAAAAGTTAAATTATGCCGATTATAGCAGTGCTACGGCTATCGCGATTGTGCTATTAGGCATTTCATTTTCTATATTATTGCTAGTGAATGTACTTCAGAATCATCACGGAAAGCGTATTAAAGGGAGGTAATGAGATTATGAAAGGACGATACGGTTCTACCTTGTTAATTATATTAGCTTGGGTATTCATTATTTTTATGCTTCTTATTCCTATGCTTTCAGTAGTGTTTCAATCCTTATCCTTAGGATGGCAGTTCTATGTGCAGTCTATTAGCACCGTATATGTGATGAAAGCTCTGGGACTGACCATATTGGTGATGACCATTGCTATGTTGGTAAGTGCCATCTTTGGTGTGGCAGCTGCCTTCGCAGTATCGAAATTTGATTTTCCTGGTAAAACATTGATTGCTACCTTCGCAGATATACCCTTCTCCGTATCTCCCGTTATTGCAGGCTTAGCGTTTCTACTCACCTTTGGTCGATTAGGATGGTTAGGTCCTTATATCAATCAGTTCAATGCTTGGACTAGCTTAGATATTCGCATCGTCTTCGCTATACCAGGGGTTATCTTAGTTACCGTATTTATGACCATGCCCTTTGTGTTCCGTGAAATCTTGCCAGTCTTGTTGAACCAAGGCCGAGAAGAAGAGGAGGCTGCCGCTTTGATGGGCGCCTCTGGATGGCGTATTTTTAAGGATATCACCTTTCCTCATATTAAGTGGCCTTTGCTGTATGGAATTATTTTGTGCGGTGCCCGAGCTATGGGCGAGTTTGGTGCAGTGGCAGCGGTATCTAAGGCGAGGGGCTCTACGTTTACATTGCCATTAGAAATCGATGCTCTCTATATGTCTGGTACTGAAAGTGCCGTAGTAGCATCTTTTAGCGTGTCATCGGTGTTAATTCTATTGGCTTTCATTATGATTGCCTTGCGCACCTATGCAGCACATAAAGCAAGTCATCGGTAAAGCAAGTTAATGATAGAGCGAGGCATCGGTGAGGCAAGTCAATGATACCGTAGATCAAGGGTTATCAACGATACGAATCGTCATCGATACAGGTAGAGGGAGGAAATAGATGTACGTTAGTTTATCGAATATATATAAAAATTATGGCGACTTTCAGGCGTCGAAAGATGTGTCCTTGTCCATTGAGAAGGGCAGCTTAGTAGCCCTCTTAGGGCCTAGTGGGAGTGGGAAAACGACCATACTACGAATGATTGCCGGCTTGGAAACTCCAGATCGAGGTGATATCTATATCAATGGTACACGGGTCAATGATGTGGCACCTGCGGATAGAGGGATTGGATTTTTGTTTCAAAGTTACGCACTGTTTCGCTATATGACGGTGTTTGATAATATCGCCTTTGGTTTGACAGTGAAGAAAGTAGGTAAAGAAGAAATCAATCGCCGTGTGAGGGAGCTTATCGATCTTATCGGACTTAGTGGGTTAGAAGATAGATACCCTAGCCAATTATCTGGTGGACAACGGCAACGGGTTGCCTTTGCTAGGGCATTGGCACCGAATCCAGATGTGTTACTTTTGGATGAACCTTTTGCAGCCATTGATGCAAAGGTAAAAGAAGAACTTCGCATGTGGCTACGCAATACAATTCAGCAAATTGGAATTACTACCATCTTTGTCACACATGACCAAGAAGAGGCGCTAGAAATGGCGGATCAAATTGTGGTGACCAACAAAGGTCGTATTGAACAAGTGGGAACGCCACAAGAGATTTATTGCAATCCAAAGACTCCTTTTGTGGCGAAGTTCTTAGGCAAGTCCTCTGTCGTAGAAGGGTATGATGTGTTAAAGGGCTTTCAGAATATCAATAATGTACAGGAAGCCTTAATCCGACCTGAATATATTAGTATTCACCCTCAAGGGTCATTGCATCGCTATCGCAGTGTGGTGGAGCTAGGTCATATTGAACATATTTTGTTCAAAGGGAATCGCTTGGAAGTGACGGTCCGCATTGGTGAGCTAGTGCTAGTGGCGAATCATACCATCGATGGACATCCTTTCAAAGTAGGCGATGCAGTGGATGTGTTGATTTCAAGAATTTGTATTTACGATGAGACGGATACGTATCTAGTAGAAAACGAAGGTATGAGTACAAGTAGCTTGTTCTATATTTAGTACGAAACTTTCAAAAGCTATAGATAGAACAGAAACAATATATACAAGGGTATATACACAGGAAAGAAAGGGTGCATAGGATGTTAGGAAAGAAAGAACGACTGCGTACAGATGTATTGATCATCGGCGGAGGGACGGCCGGTTGTTACGCAGCATTAACCATAGGAAAGGCCTGTGATGCGCACATCATCGTCGCAGAAAAGGCACATATTAAACGAAGTGGGTGTTTGGCAGCTGGGGTGAATGCCATCAACTGTTATATTTTGCCAAATCGAACCGTTCAAGATTATGTGGACTATGCCACAAAGGATGCGGAAGGTATTGTACGAGATGACTTGTTGCGTACCATGTGCGAACGAGTGAATGGGACAGTTCATGAGCTAGAACGGTTAGGACTAGTGATTTTGAAAGATGACCAAGGTAACTATGTAGCTCGTGGAAATCGAAATATTAAAATTAATGGTGAAAATATTAAGCCTATCTTGGCTAGTGCCTTGGAATCTTTGGAAAATTGTGAGGTGATTAACCAATTAGTCATCACCGACTACATCGTGAAAGACAATCGTATTTATGGTGCGGTGGGATTTCATAAGGAGACAGGTACTATCTATGAGATTGAAGCAACCTACGTAATCTGTGCTACTGGCGGAGCCTCTGGTATTTATAAGCCCAACAATCCAGGGTTCTCCCGTCATAAAATGTGGTATTCTCCATTTAATACAGGGGCAGGTTATGCCATGGGTATTTTACAAGGGGCGGAGATGACGACATTGGAGATGCGGTTTATTGCCCTTCGCTGTAAAGATACCATCGCTCCTACGGGAACCATAGCACAAGGGGTAGGTGCCAAACAAATTAATAGTCTTGGAGAAAACTATGAAAGTGTATATGGCATCACTACTTCCCAACGCGTATACGGTACCGTACAAGAGCAGGTGGAAGGTAGAGGCCCTTGTTATTTAGGGACGAAGGGGATTTCTGCTGATCAAGAACAAGATCTACTGAAAGCATACCTCAATATGGCTCCTAGTCAAACATTGCGTTGGGTAGAACGGGGACAAGGTCCAGCCACAGAAAATGTGGAAATTGAAGGCACAGAGCCTTACATTGTGGGCGGTCATACTGCCAGTGGCTATTGGGTAGATACGAATCGAGAAACGACCATTACGAACCTATTTGCTGCCGGCGATGTGGCAGGAGGAGCACCTCAAAAATATGTAACGGGAGCCTTAGCCGAAGGTGAAATTGCAGGTGATGAGATTGTGCGACGGTACCAAGAACAAGGTAAAGGACAGTCTGTAGAAAATGAACCGTGGTATATGGAAACTGTTGATACTATTGTAAAACGATATGTATCGCAAATCCATACTAAAGATAGTTCTACCTTAGCTTGCATCGAGGCGCAAGAGCGACGATTGCAAGAGATTATGGATGTCTATGCGGGCGGTATCAGCCAAGCCTACACATATACAGAAGAAAGCCTAGGTATAGCAAAATCAAAGTTACAGGTTTTAGCAAAAGACGTAGAACAACTGCAAGCGACTACCTTACATGAACTGTCTTACCTCTATGAATTGCGAGATCGTATTGTAGTGGCACAAGCCTTGGTAGCTCACTTAGAGGGGCGTAAGGAAACACGTTGGCACAGCTTTGGAGAACATGGTGATTATCCGAATTGCAGTGAGGAAGGATTGGTGTACGTGAATTCCGTATATAGAAATGGAGAATTTCAGGTCTTTCAACGGCCACTAGTGGAAAAGGGGGATACCTATGAGCATACAAATCAATAAAGAAACCTGTATAGGCTGTGGCAGATGCCAACGAGTATGCCCGGGGACGTTAATCTACAAAGACGAAGCGAAGAAGGCCTACATCGCCTATCCTTCCGATTGTTGGGGCTGCGTGTCCTGCGTGAAAGAGTGCCCTGTAGGAGCCATTTCCTTTTTCCTAGGCGAAGATATGGGTGGCAAAGGAGCTACGATGGTGGTGCGTACAGAAGGTCATTTATTGCATTGGGATATTACGAAAGTAGATGGCACGGTACAGCGAATTACAGTAAATGCAAAAGAAAGTAATGCGTATTAAGGAGGTTACTATGAGTCAATTCTCTCATTTAGATGAATTAGAAGCGGAAGCTATATATATTATTCGTGAGGTAGCTGCACAATGTGAAAACCCAGTAATGCTATACTCCATCGGGAAAGATAGTTCGGTAATGTTGCATTTAGCGATGAAAGCTTTTTATCCAGCAAAACCGCCGTTCCCATTTTTACATGTTAATACGACTTGGAAGTTCAAAGAGATGATTGAGTTCCGTGATAATGTAGCGAAACGACTAGGCATTGAAATGCTAGAATATATCAATCAGGATGGGGTAGACCGTGGTATCAATCCATTTGATTCTGGGGCAGCCTACACAGATATTATGAAAACACAAGCGTTAAAACAAGCTTTAGACAAATATGGCTTTGATGCAGCTTTTGGTGGCGGTCGTCGAGATGAAGAAAAATCTCGTGCCAAAGAGCGTATTTTTTCTTTCAGAAATGAACAACATGCGTGGGATCCAAAGAATCAACGTCCAGAAATGTGGAAACTATTTAACACAAAAATCAACAAAGGGGAAAGTATGCGTGTATTCCCAATTTCCAACTGGACAGAAACGGATATTTGGCAATATATCAAGCGGGAAAATATTGATATTGTGCCATTGTACTTTGCAGCAGAGCGACCTGTAGTAGAACGAGATGGAAACTTAATCATGGTCGATGATGAACGATTCCGCCTACAAGAAGGGGAAGTAGTAGAGAATAAATTAGTGCGATTCCGCACCTTAGGCTGTTATCCATTAACAGGTGGTATTGAATCGAAGGCAACTACGTTGGATGAAATCATTGAAGAAACATTGAGTGCTGTATCGTCTGAACGAACTACACGGGTCATCGACAGTGAAGCGGCAGGTAGTATGGAACGACGTAAACGGGAGGGCTATTTCTAATGAAAAGTTTATTAAAATTCATTACATGTGGCAGTGTAGATGACGGAAAATCTACCTTAATCGGACATATCTTATACGATTCCAAATTATTATATGCAGACCAAAAGGAAGCCCTTGAACTAGAAAGTAAGGTGGGCAGCCGTGGTGGTAAAATCGACTACTCTTTATTGTTAGACGGTTTAATGGCAGAGCGTGAGCAAGGCATTACTATCGATGTGGCGTACCGCTATTTTACAACGGACCATCGCAGCTTTATCGTGGCGGATACACCGGGCCATGAAGAATATACACGAAACATGGCAGTAGGAGCCTCCTTTGCAGACTTAGCTATCATTCTGGTAGATGCAAAACAAGGTGTGTTGGTGCAAACTCGTCGTCATGCTCGCATCTGTGCCTTAATGGGGATCCAACATTTCATCTTCGCAGTGAACAAAATGGACTTAGTGGACTATAGTGAAAGTCGCTTCCATGATATCCAAAGAGATATCCATGCATTGCAACAAGAACTGCAATTAGCAGACATTGCAATCATTCCTGTATCAGCTACAGAAGGGGACAATATTACCGTTCATTCCCCTCACATGCCTTGGTACCAAGGGAATACCTTGCTAGGTCATTTAGAAACTGTTGATATCGAAGCCTTTGAAGAAGAAGGTTTCTACTTGCCAGTACAACGTGTATCTCGTCCAGACCATACGTTTAGAGGTTTCCAAGGCCAAGTGGAAAGCGGTACCCTTCGTGTGAACGATACAGTATGCGTATTGCCAAGCGGTGAAACGGCAGTGGTAAAATCCTTAATTCGAGGCTTTGATTCTGTTGAGGAAATTCACACAGGGGAAGCGGTGACGATCCAACTAGACCGTGAAGTAGACGTGTCCCGTGGTTGCGTTATTGTGAATGGCACAGAGTTACAGGTCAGTGCGAAGTTAGAAACAACATTACTTTGGATGGATGATACTACCTTACAAGAAGGTAGAGAATACCTTATCATGGCAGGTACGAAATTAGTGTCTGGAGTGGTGAGCAAAATTCGTTACGCCGTAGATGTGAATACTGGTGACCATGTAGAACGTGATGGATTGAGCAAAAATGAGATTGCTCGTTGCGTCTTGACTTTACAAGAACCAATCGTTGTGGATGCTTTCAGTAAGCATAAAACATTGGGCGAGTTTATCCTCATCGACCGTGTGAGCCATATGACAGCAGCCTGCGGTGTCATCCAAGATACCCTGGACAAAGGGGAAGAATTGTATACATTCATCGGCGATGCTGTCCGTGGTCGTGGTGATATTTTTGAAGAATTCTACTACGATGTGGAAGGATTGACAGTAGATAAAGTACGACCTGAATGCGCCACATATCATGTAGGTGATAGGATTCCGCTTGCAGGGGATAGCTACCAATATCCAAGTACCTTTGATATCTTAATCTTGCGTGATAAAGTCTATATTTCTGTGCGAGATGGTGTGATTACAGCCATTGCTCCATTGCGTGAGTATGCGTACCAAGGTGTGCCATTATTAAATGGTCGTGGATTTGGTATCCAAGTGTATTCCGGTGAGGAGTACGATCAATTTATAGCAGATATTGAAAGTTCTAAGAACCTAAATGATACGTTTGGAACATGGTTGAACTTTACAAGCTATCGTCATATTGCTTTCAAAAAATAAAATATTGTTAACCATATAAACCTAGGCGAGGTTGCCTATTGTCCTAAACCTCTCTACAAGGTATAATGAAGTAGATTGTAATACGAAGTAACAATTGTACTTACGTAGAGAGGAAACCGAAAACAAGATGAAACAAGTTATGATCAGTACGGACCATATGAGTCATGTTTATCAAGATGAAATGGGCCGTGAGGTACACGCCTTACAAGATGTGAGCGTTCACATTCATGAAGGTGAGTTTGTCAGTATTATCGGGACAAATGGGAGTGGTAAAAGTACCCTCGCCAAGCATTTTAATGTCCTATTGCAACCTACATCTGGTACCGTTACCGTCTTAGGAATGGATACAAAGGAACAGCAATTAATATGGAATATTCGCCAAAATGTGGGCATGGTATTCCAAAATCCAGATAACCAAATCGTGGCAGCTATTGTAGAAGAAGATGTAGCGTTTGGCCCAGAAAACTTAGGGGTACCAGCCTCAGAAATTCGTAGCCGTGTAGATGCAGCCTTGGCGGCGGTAAATATGTCGGACTATGCTTTACATGGTCCTCACCTATTATCAGGGGGGCAAAAGCAACGTATCGCCATTGCTGGCGTATTAGCTATGAAACCGAAATGCATCATTTTAGATGAGCCAACGGCTATGCTTGATCCGAAAGGTCGTAAAGAAGTGATGGATACGGTGTACCGTCTCAATAAAGAAGAGGGGATCACCATCGTGTATATTACGCACTTTATGGAAGAAGCAGCCTTGGCAGATCGCATTATTGTGATGAAACAAGGTAAGGTCATCGACGAAGGAGCACCGAAAGATGTATTTATGAATGTAGATACCTTAAAAGGCCTTGGTCTAGATGTGCCAGTGCCGTCTGAAATTGCAGTGCGCTTACAAGAACAAGGGGTAACTATGCCACAGGGCATTACTACCAATGAAGAACTAGGGGAGGCCTTATGTCAATTCAATTAGAACATGTAACCTACACCTATGGACAGGGGACACCTTTTGAAAAAAAGGCCTTACACGATGTGAATTTGACTATACATGAAGGTGAGTTTGTAGGTATCATCGGTCATACAGGGTCTGGTAAATCCACCTTAGTTCAACATCTGAATGGGCTGTTGCATCCTACAACAGGCACTGTGAAAGTAAATGGCGTGGACTTAGTCGATAAAACAGAAACAGTCAAACAAACACGCCACAAAGTAGGCATGGTATTTCAATATCCAGAGCATCAGCTCTTCGAGGAAACCATTGCGAAAGATATTGCTTTTGGTCCTAGAAATTTAGGCTTCGATGAGGCGGAAGTAGACCGCCGTGTACGAGAAGCTATGCAGTTCGTAGGACTAGACTATGATACGTATGCAGAGAGGTCTCCTTTCCATTTGTCGGGAGGACAAATGCGCCGTGTAGCCATCGCTGGGGTCATTGCCTTAGACCCAGACTATTTAATCCTTGATGAGCCTTCTGCTGGGCTGGACCCATTTGGACGAGAAGAAATCTTTGGAGAAATCGTGAAACTACACAAGGAAAAAGGGATTACTGTTATCCTTGTGTCCCATAATATGGAAGATATTTCTCGCATGGCAAATCGTTTAATTGTAATGCACCAAGGGCAGGTCTTATTAGATGGCAATCCTATCGAGATTTTCCACAATGACCGTGAGAAACTGCAATCTGCTGGTGTAGATGTACCGCCATTGTCGCAAACTTTGCAAGCCTTGGCAGAACGAAACATTCCTGTCAATATCGACCGTATCCATGTTCATGAAGCGGTAGCAGATATTTACGACTATCTCAAGGAGGTGCACCATGCTAAGTAATATTACCATCGGTCAGTACTTTCCAGGAGATTCATTGCTCCATCGCATGGACCCACGGGCAAAGATTATAGCCACAATGATCTTCATCATTGCCATTTTCTTTGCGGACAGCTTGGTAACCTATAGCATTGTAGCGGCCTTTACCTTCGGGTGCTTAGGCTTGTCTCGTTTGCCAGTGCGACTTGTGTGGCTATCCATTAAACCATTGTGGATCATCATCGTATTCACCTTGGCCATTCACGTGTTCACCACACCAGGGGAATACCTATTTACCTATGGTTGGCTACATATCAGCCGAGAAGGCTTGAATTTGGGTGGTCTTATGGCAGGACGATTGATTTTCTTAATCGTATTCTCCTCCTTGTTGACCTATACAACATCGCCAATTCGATTGACGGACGGCATTGAAAGACTCTTAAACCCGTGGAAACGCCTTGGCGTGCCAGCCCATGAATTGGCTATGATGATGACAATTGCTTTGCGATTCATACCAACCTTATTAGAGGAAACGGATCGTATTATGAAAGCCCAAGAATCCCGTGGGGCAGACTTTACTACAGGGTCCTTGATAAAACGAGCTAAGAATATGGTGCCTTTATTAGTGCCATTGTTTATTAGTGCCTTCCGCCGTGCCGATGAATTGGCAGTGGCTATGGAGTCTCGTTGTTACCGAGGCGGAGAGGGACGTACTCGTTTGAAAGAATTACAATATAGCTCATTAGATACCTATGGTGTTGGCGCTGTAGTACTTGTGAGCATTGTATTAGCTGTATTGCGCTGGGGATTTGGGGTATAACATATGTCAGATATGACAAGAACCATACAGCTCATCGTTGCCTATGATGGGACAGAGCTTTGTGGATATCAACGGCAACAGAATGGACCTACCGTGCAAGGGTATTTAGAAGAGGCTTTGTCGAAGGTTTGTAATGAACCTATTACGATCTACGGCTCCTCGCGCACCGATGCCGGTGTCCATGCTAGAGGACAAGTCGTGGCTTTCACGACCACCGGCAAGATTCCCGTAGACAATCTGATGCGCGCCCTCATTGCCCATATGCCGCCCTATATCGTGGTCCGAAAGGCACAGGAGCTGCCATCGGATTGGAACCCACGAAATTATGTGAAAGGGAAGGAATACATATACACCATTCACAATGATGTTGTGGTGGATCCCCTACAACTGCGCTATGCCTACCATGTGCGCAAACCTTTGGATATAGAGGCTATGCAACGTGCTGCACATGCCTTAGAGGGGAAACATAATTTCAGTACTTTCAAGGGCCATAACACGACGGTACAAGATCCAGTGAAAACTATGTATGCTGTGAAAGTTATCCAACAAGGGGCGACTGTCAGAATCCATGTCTTAGGGGATGGCTTTGTGTATCATATGGTGCGGAACATGGCGGGATTCTTGGTGGATGTAGGCTTAGGTCGCTTTCACCCAGAGGACGTGCCACGCATTATAGGTGGTGAAAACAGACAACTCATTGGAAAAACAGCGCCTGCCCATGGACTGTGCTTAGATACAGTGTTTGTGGATGAAGAAAGTTTAGCATTAGCCGTATCTAGATTATCCTTATATTAAGCTAAGGAGTATAAGGTAGGTATTATTCGGTTAATACTGTATAATAGATGTATATAGTTATAGCGGTATAATAGAACTATATAGTTATAGAGATATAATAGACGTATAGACCTATAAAGATATAATAGAGCTATAGAGGTGCGGAGCCTATTCCGTACTATCCGAACATACTTTATAGGTGATGGGTATACTTTATAAATGCTTACTATGGGGCTAATAGTTTAGGAGGTTATCATGAAAGAAGACGGGATCCATACGCATATTGCCATAAAAATGCCAGAATATATTATTGATGTAGATGAATTGGTGAATGATCCAGTAAATCGTCGTAAATTGGCTCGATTCATAATGAAGCGCCATTTAGATATGGATAAAATCATTGAAGAATTTGTGAACAATCCAGAGAATGAAGCAGAGTTAATGCGCTTTGCGGCATCTGTAGTATTCTCTAAAACAGGCCGTGATATGAACGAATATAGCGATGATGTATTGCCATTGTTCTTTGAAGAAGCCGTGTACGAAGACGACTTACTATAATTGTTAAAACTAACTTATTTCATCCTATAATCCTACAGTGACAATGCTAGCAACTATTAGTCACGATGGGTAGGATATGATGGAATCAGCAAATAAGAATGATAAAAGGACTGTAAGCATGTATGAAGTACATGTATACAGTCCTTTTTATAACTTTCAGATTCAATAGGCTAAGTACTTAATTAGTCAAAGAATACATATTTAGCCAATACGATAGCGCTCATAACATACACAAACCAGTGTACTTCTTTGTGTTTACCAGTGATGACTTTGATGATTGGGTAGATGATTAGCCCCGCAGCTACACCGTTAGCAATGCTGTATGTGAAAGGCATCAACACGATGACTAAGTACGCAGGAAAACCTTCTGTCCAATCGGAGAAATTGATTTCACGAATGGATTCCATCATTAATGCGCCTACAAGAATTAATACAGGAGCAGTAGCTGCATTCGGTACTAAAGCAATTAATGGGGCAAAGAATAGGGAAAGAATGAACATAAGTCCACAAGTGACAGCGGTTAAACCAGTACGACCACCAGCACCAACCCCAGCGGCACTTTCAACGAAAGCAGTAATGGTACTAGAACCAAGCAGAGCACCAAAGCTAACGCCAAGAGAGTCGACAATCATCGCTTTTCCTAAACCAGGGAATTTACCTGCTTTTGGGTCGGAAATCCCTGCTTTGGCTGTGGTCGCAATTAATGTTCCCATGGAATCAAATAATTCAACGAATGTGAATGAGAAGATGATGGTTACAAGACCAATTTGAAAAGCGGATCCGATATCTAGTTGCATAAATGCAATTTTGGTGAAATCAGGAATCGCCATCAATGTCAATGTATCTGGTAGTGTAGCAATACCTGTTACATAGGCGATAATCGAGGTGGTAATTACACCAATGAGTAAAGCACCAGTGATACGGCGTGCCATCAAAGCAGCGGAGAAAAACAATCCGAATAAAGATAAGAGAACTTCTGGATTTTTGAGATTCCCTAAGCTTAGTAATGTTTCAGAAGCTCCTGGAGAACCATGGCCTTTGGCAGCAATAATATCATGTAATGTGCCTGGTTGTAAGGATAAGGAAATGGTCATTAATCCAGATAGTTTTAAACCGATGATACAGATAAATAACCCAATACCTACAGTGATAGCGAATTTTAATGATGCAGGAATTACTTTAATGATGAGTAAACGTATATTTGTTACAGTTAATATAAAGAAGACTAGACCAGATATAAAGACTGCACCTAACGCAGTTTGCCATGTTAATCCCATCCCAATAACTACTGTAAACGAGTAGAATGCTAAGAGGCCTACGCCTGGTGCATAGGCTAATGGATAGTTAACAAATAGTCCCATAATCATAGTTACCAAACCACCACCTAAAGCAGTAGCGATTAATACGGCATCTCTGTCCATGCCAGCCAATCCTAATAAGTTAGGGGCTAGTAATAAAATGTATGCCATAGTAATGAATGTGGTGAGACCAGCGAGGATCTCTGTGCGAACTGAGGTGTTCCGCTCTTTCAGTGCGAATAACCTTTCTAACATAGTAAAACCTCCTTCTCTATAACAATTTATGTTTACATTATAGCATGGAGAATATGAGAAAAAAAGATAGTTGATAAAATTTTGTGATAAAAATTACATAGTTGAGAATTGATATACATATGCTAGAAAGGGATATAATAAAATAGGCATATATGGTTAGAATGCAATGTAATTCATACCATATATGCCTATACTTGTTTAGTTGAATATTAATGAGAATCGATTAGTCGAAGAATACGTATTTGGCTAATACGATGGCTCCTAATACGTACATGAACCAATGGACATCTTTATGACGGCCAGTGATAAACTTCATCAATGGATATACGATGAGACCCGCTGCTACACCATTGGCAATGCTGTATGTGAAAGGCATCAACACGATGACTAAGTACGCAGGGAAACCTTCGGTCCAGTCGGAAAAATCAATTTCACGGATAGCTTCCATCATCAAGGCCCCTACCAAGATCAGTACAGGGGCTGTAGCTGCATTAGGAACTAATGCGATTAATGGAGCAAAGAATAAACAAAGGATGAACATAATACCACAAGTGACGGCTGTTAATCCTGTACGACCACCGGCGCCAACACCAGCGGCACTTTCAACGAAAGCAGTAATCGTGCTAGAACCAAGCATAGCACCAAAACTTACACCAAGGGAGTCCACAATCATCGCTTTGCCAAGACCTGGGAATTCGCCTTTCTTAGGATCTGCAATACCCGCCTTAGAAGCAGTGGCAATTAAGGTGCCCATGGAGTCGAATAACTCAACGAAGGTGAAAGAGAAGATAATAGTTATAAGACCTACATGAAAAGCTGAAGCAATATCTAGTTCCATAAAGGCAATCGTACTGAAGTCAGGAATCGCCATAATGCTTAAAGACTCTGGTAAACTAGCGACACCTGTAGCATAGGCTAAAATGGATGTAACAATGACACCAATTAATAGAGAGCCCGTTACTCGGCGAGCCATCAAAGCAGCGGAGAAAAATAGGGAGAATAAGGATAACAGAACTTCTGGACTGCCTAAGTTACCTAATGTCAATAAAGTTTCTGATGCAGCAGGGGCACCATGACCTTTGGCTGTGACGATATCATTCAATGTACCAGGTTGCAAGGACAATGCGATAGTCATAAGACCAGATAGTTTTAAACCAATGATACAAATGAACAAGCCGATACCTACGGTAATAGCGATTTTTAAAGAAGAAGGAATGGCTTCAATGATAAGTTGACGAATTTTTGTTAACGTCAATACAAGGAATACAAGACCAGAAATAAATACAGCACCTAATGCTGTTTGCCAAGTTAATCCCATGCCAAGGACCACTGTAAAGGAATAGAAGGCCAATAAGCCAACACCAGGAGCTAAAGCGATAGGATAATTAACAAATAGACCCATGGCGATAGTAACTAAACCGCCTCCTAGAGCTGTAGCAATTAATACAGCATCTTTATCCATACCAGCTATGCCTAGCAAGTTGGGTGCCAATAGCAAAATATATGCCATGGTAATGAAAGTAGTGAGTCCTGCAAGGACTTCTGTACGGATCGTAGTATTTCGCTCCTTTAGGGCGAATACGCGTTCTAACATGAGAAACCTCCTATATAATTAAATAAAATGCTCTTTTATTGTAGCATAGAGAAACACATTAAGATAGATTTTTTGTTAGAATATATTCAAAAAAATTATAAAACATAGATAATCATATTAATATCTCTAATGAATAAGTAAAATGTACACGGAGAAGTGACATTGGCTTTCAGTGTGTGTAAATATGCAGTGGAATATTGTATACATGCATTAAGTGAGTGGTAGTTATGCATTTTACGTACTAAATATGTACACAATCTATATAGACAAATTTCGGTGTTGTGGATATAATAGAAACTAGGAATAAATCCTACTTGTGAAGAGGTATTATTTATGAAAATTTCTACAAAAGGTCGATATGCATTACGTGTTTTAGTGGACTTAGCAGAACATAGCGTAGATCGGAACGTATCTATTCGCGAAATGGCGGAACGACAAAGAATTTCTGATAAATATTTAGAAGGAATTGTAGCACGATTAAGTGCGGCAGGATACGTAAAGAGTGTGCGTGGTAAATACGGTGGATATCAATTAACAAAAGAGCCAAAAGATTATACAGTCTATGATATTCTTGCGGCTACGGAAGATTCCATTGCGGTAGTGGCTTGTTTAGAGGACGATGTGAACACATGCCCAATGAGTGATGGATGCCGTACATTGCCATTATGGGAGCATTTACAAAATCATTTACGCGAGTACATGCAAAGTTTAACATTACAGGATGTCATCGACCGACATTTCTCAGTGTAAGTATTAAACAGGGTAAGGGACGTTTGAAGTGAAAAAAGCGAAAAAAGAGAAAGAAAAATTAGACCTAGAAACCCATGTGGGGTTTCCTTTGTATGCAGCAGCCAAAGAAGTATTTCGGGCATGCCAACCAGAATTGACTGAGGTTGGATTGACTTATACGCAATACTTAGTAATGTCTGTGATTTGGGAATTGAAAACGGTGAATTTAAAAGCCATTGGCACACGATTGTTCCTAGATTCTGGTACATTAACACCATTGTTAAGAAAACTAGAATTAAAAGGATTCATTGTGCGTGAACGGTTTAAATCGGATGAGCGTTCCATGGTGATTACCTTAACAGCAAAGGGGCAATCATTACAGAAAAAGGTTCGCCACATTCCTGAGTTAATCGAGTCAAACATTGGGTTAGCGTCTGAGGAAATGCAAGTATTGCAAGGCTTATTGTATAAAGTACTGCACAATGTAAAAGGCTATAAAATCTAATTAGACTTACTTGTAAGGTGAGTAGAGGATCGTTGATACTACATCAACTATCCTCTATTTTTATTTTTTCCAGTCCAAAGAAGATAGTTAGGCTTAGTAGTAGATGTGTTACAATAAGGTTACAAACTGAAGTTAGTAGAGGATGTGAAACATGATACGATTACAACAAACAGGGATGGTAGCAGTGTGGATTCTTACGATAGGCATGTCGCTGTTAGCCATTTGTTATACAATGATCATTCCATTCCTTCCCGTATATCTATTAGAACTGGGAGTGGAACAAGAACACTTAGCCCTTTGGTCGGGCTTGTCATTTTCTATTTCCTTTTTTATTGCTGCCATTATGGCTCCCGTATGGGGACGATTGGCGGATCAGCATGGAAAGAAACTGATGGCAATCAGGGCAGGGATTTTAATTGGCGTGTCCTATTTATGGGGCGCCTTTGTACAAGATGAGTATCAATTTTTATTGGTGCGTGCGTTCCAAGGCTTTGCCAATGGATTTATGCCAGCCGCTATGACTATGGTATCTTTATCGGTGCCGAAGGAACGGGTAGGCACAGCGATGGGTATTTTTCAGATGGGATTAGTCTTAGGAAATACCGTGGGACCTTTAACAGGTGGATTGACAGAGCTAGCAGTAGGAATGCGGCCTGTGTTTATGGTAGCAGGGATTACCTTGTTTATCGTTACCGCCGCCATCGCCATCTTTGTGAAAGAACCACATGTGGAAACCACAGAACCTGTGAAAGTTACTTCTTTCAAAGAGGACCTACAAGAGGCAAAACGAAATAAGATACTACTCCATATTTTAGGATTATATTTCTTAGTGCAATCTGTTATGCTCATGTTACAACCTATTGTGGCTATTTATGTGGGGGAACTAAAAGGAACTATGGAGGGTGCTGCCATGTTAGCCGGAACCATTCTCAGCGGTGGCGGTGTAATGGGTATGATTATGACTAATGTGTGGGCAGCCTATGGACAACGGCGAGGATACTTTAGGGTTATCTCCTATGGACTGTTGGGGACCGGAACGGTCTTATTATTGCAAAGTTTACCATTTGGTCTATGGTGGTTCGGGGTCTTACAATTGCTGATCGGTGTGTTCATTGTAGGCATCTTCCCATCCCTTGGATCAGCTATGACTGTGAACACCGATCCGTCAGTGCGTGGTCGAGTGTTCGGACTTGCCACCACATCGCAACAGTTGGGGAATATGATGGGGCCTTTATTTGCTAGCGTAGTAGCGACCTACTGGGGGACATCTTATGTGTTCCTCGTAGCTGGTATAGGGATGATGCTCATTGGCTATTTAGTATTGAAAGCCCATGGAAATCGCCCCAATATTCCATAAGTTGATAGACGGCATACACCAAGTGTGATATAATTCACACATACATAACGTGCTATATACGCATACTATTGTGGGCTTCATACGGTATTGTATAAGGTTATACACGGAGGTGGTTCTATGCAAGACACATTGATTTTGAAAGGACATATTCTGCACACACCGAGTCCAACACAGTTGGTAGCCATACCACATGGATATATTGTAGCGGTAGACGGGGTAGTTGTGCATTGTGGTGAGACTTTGCCAAGTACCTATGAGGGATTGCCTGTTGTTGACTATGGAAATCAGCTTATCATTCCAGGTTTTGTAGATACCCACGCCCATGCACCACAATATTGTAATCGAGGCCTTGGAATGGATAAAGAGTTATTGCCTTGGCTTGAGACGTACACATTTCCAGAGGAAACGAAGTTTAAAGATCCAGAGTATGCCCGACTAGTATATAGTGCCTTTGTGCGTGATTTATGGCGTCATGGTACAACCCGCAGCATTCTATTTGGGACGATTCACAAGGACAGTACCTTAGTGTTGATGGAGCTATTGCAAGAAGCGGGATTATCTGCTTTGGTAGGGAAGGTGAATATGGACCGAAATAGTCCAGACTTTCTGACTGAAACTACGGAAGAGTCGTTAGCAGATACGAAAGCTTGGTTAGAAGCATCGCAATCATTTGGCCCCCTTGTGAAACCGATTATTACACCGCGTTTCGTACCGTCTTGTACAAGTGAACTTATGCGTGGATTAGGAAAGCTCGCTAAGGAATATGATGTACCAGTACAATCGCATTTATCGGAAAACCATGGGGAAATCGAATGGGTGGCTTCCTTGCATCCAACATCGTCAAGTTATACAGATGTGTATTATGAACATCAACTGATGGGACAGACTCCAACAGTCATGGCCCATTGTATTCATTTGAGTGAAGCAGAAATGGATCGCATGGAAGAAACGCAGACTATGGTGTCCCATTGTCCGTACTCCAATGTCAATTTATCCAGCGGTATTGCACCGATTCGGAAACTATTAGAACACCATATCCCAGTGGGATTAGGATCAGATATTTCAGGAGGGCATGCGGTGTCCATGGCGAAAGTGTTGATGGAAGCCATCGGCTTGTCTAAAATGAAATGGGTAGAAGTAGATACTCAATATGCACCATTGACCTTGAGTGAAGCCTTCTATTTAGCCACTAAGGGTGGTGGAATATTCTTCGGTAAAGTAGGTAGCTTTGAAGCGGGCTATGAATTAGATGCTCTTGTCATCGATGATACATCTATATTTGATGCCAATGACCGGTCCTTAGAAGAACGATTAGAACGATGGATATATATCGGCGATGATCGTCATATCATGAAACGGTATGTAGCGGGGCGCTTAATAGAAGAACCAAAATAATTCAGATATAAAAATAGAGGAACGTTGATCCAGCGGGTCAACGTTCCTCTGTTGCATATAGGGGATATGTTTTTGTTATGTCTCTAGCTTTGGATCCATTTCTTCTAGAAGTGGTAAATGGAATCCAAAGACGGTGCGTACTTCTGGTGTGCTTTCTACTTCTAAGGTACCTTCGTGAAGTTGCACAACATTTTGTACAAAGAAGAGTCCAAGGCCGAGACCTTTGTTTTCTTTTGATGTGCGAGAAGGGTCTACTTGGTATAAGCGGTCCCAAATCATAGGGATACTTTCAGGGGGGATACCGATGCCATCATCTTGAACAAAGATATGAATCGTATCGCTTAAGGAAATTTCAAAATGTATGGTATGATGAGCAAATTTTAAGGCATTATCTAATAGATTTGCCATAGCTTGTTGTAATAAGATTTGATTGCCATGGACAGTGATGCCTTCGTTAATATGAGTAGTAAAGCTAAGTCCCTTTTCTTTACATAATCGAGTATAGGTAAGAGATAATTGTGTGGCTACCTCAGATAGAGGAACAGGAACTTTATCGATATTGGTTAAGCTATCAAGGCGTGCTATTTCCAGTAATTGGGACACCATATCAGCCATCCCCTTACTTTGGACGAAAATATTTTGAAAACTTTCCTTAGCTTCTTCTAGGGACGATACATATTGGCGAGCGTAATCACTTTCAGCTTGGATGACAGCAATAGGGGTGCGCAATTCATGGGATATATTTGAGTTAAATCGTTTTTCCCGATTCGAGGCCTCTTCCAAACTGCTGAGCATATGGTTGAAAGTAGATGCCAACTGATACATGGTATCTCCAGATTGTGGGATGTTTTCGATACGCTCCGACAAATCTCGTTTCAATGAAATTTGTTCCGCTAAGTTTGTTACGGTGCGCACTGGTTTCAAACCACGCTGGATAATCCAATACCCACCAATAGTGGCAATTGTGACGAATAAAATACCTCCTAGTAATAAAGCTAGGAACATATTGCTTGATTTTCGATCAAGAAAACTCATAGGCACAACGCCACGAATATAGCCTTGGACACCGATGTGATGCTGAATAGGCGCATCATAATACAAGAAAGAGTGAGTATCTTGATTGACTTCGGTTATACCATCAAAAGAAGGTGGCGCATTTTTAGGGAAGCGGTCTGATGGATTGCCTCGTAAGACGACACCGTCATGGGAGTAGACCAATAGAAAGATACCATCATCAAAAGGTTTGTATTTTTTTGGATTACTAGCGGCTTCAATAACCTTTTCTTGCAAGTCGGTGCGCATTTCGTGTTGATCCCAAATATGGGTAAATTGAATGACAAATGTAGCAAGGAGACCAATCATAAGCAAGAGAAAGATAGAGTACCAACTAGTGATTTTATACACCAAAGGAACGCGTAATAGAAGGGCCTCTATGGGGCGCCATAGAGGTTGTATGACACCATGGTATATGCGATTGATCATAGAGCGCATAGCTTACTCCTCGGTGCGGAATACATAGCCTACGCCACGGACCGTTTGAATTAATTTTTTGTTTTCATCGATATCGACCTTTTTGCGCAAGTCTTTGATGTATACGTCGATGAGGTTGGAGTAGCTTTCATAATCGTATTCCCACACATGGTCGAGAATTTGTTGACGAGACAAGACGATGTTGGGATTGCTTGCTAAATAGAATAACAAGTCAAATTCTTTGGCAGTTAAGGTTAAGGGTTCGCCATTAAGGAAGACGGATCGACTTTTATGGTTAATGCGTAAAGGACCAGCCGTGATATCTTCTACCGCTTGGTTGCGACCACGGCGAGCCAAGGCATAAATACGAGCGATGAGTTCGTCAAATTCAAAAGGTTTTACTAAGTAGTCATCGGCACCTAGGTTTAATCCAGACACTTTATCTTCCAAGGCATCTTTAGCAGTTAAGAAGAGAACTGGAGTTTTGTTGCCTTCAGCACGCATTTGTTGTACCACCGTATGACCATCCATTTTTGGCATCATAATGTCCATTACAATCACATCATAACTGGATGTAGAGATATAATCCAATCCATCTTCACCGTTATAGCATTGGTCTACAATCATAGATTCCACTTTTAAACGTTTGGCGATAATATTATTTAGCATTTCTTCATCTTCAACAATTAAGACTTTCATAAGAACTCCTTTCATAGGTTAGCATATAGTTGTATTGTATCGTATTTTCAACATAGTTTAAAGAGAGATATAGAAGTAGTATAGCGGTTGCACATGAAAAGACCATGAATGATTGCTTTATGCAGTAGTGTCACCTATAATAAAGATAGAAATTATGATTTGTGTTTCCCTAGGAGTGGGTATTATGAATATTAGAACGATTACGGCCTATGCCTTATTGATTGCCCTTTGCGCTATTGGTGGACAAATTCGTGTAGGGGTCTATTCCCTTGCGCTTGATTCTGCGCCAGCCTTTGTAGGTGCCTTGATGCTTGGACCCGTAGCGGGCGCTATATTGGGTGCCTTAGGACATTTAGCAACAGCAGCCTCAACGGGATTTCCTCTCAGTGTACCCATCCATATGGCTGTGGCTATCGTTATGGCGGGTACTGGAGCGAGTATTGGATATGTAGCAAAACGGATGACTTCATCTTTTTCTTATGTACTGGGTGGTATACTAGGGTATATCATTAATGTAGGAGTTGGACTTGCCGTGATTGCTTGGATGATGGAAGGTATGGGGGTTGTGTTATTTATAGTTGTCCCTTTGTCTTTAGCCTATGCGTTAAACTATGTAGGGGCAGCTTTGGTAGCGAGCCAATTGAATCGAGTGTTTGGTGGGAAACGAAATGCGTGATATAACGAGACTTTCCTTGAACAAGGACAAAGAATGGATCATTGCCAGTGATATTAGTAGCGGCATTGGATTGCAAGAACATGATGTACTAGCCGTACCCTATAATATGGTGGGGGCCTTTGCAGCTCGTGTGGCCATGCTGGAAATTCTATGTGCTAGAGGTACTGTGAAAGCCATACAATACCTGATTGGCGGTGACTATGATACAGTGGTGAACTCTGTAGTGCAGGGCATCCAAGAAGAATTGGATAGACTAGGTATTGATGTGCCCATTAATGGTAGCCATGAAAGTAATATGAAAGTGAGCACTACCTCCGTAGGGATTACTGCCTTAGGAATGGGGGCGCCAGAAGTGCTTGGCACTGGGGAACCCTATGCGGTATACGTACTAGGAAAACCCTTGGTAGGCAATGAAGTGCTAGAGCAACCAGAATGGATTGTCACCTATGATGAGGTCTTACGAGTGTTGGCGCACCCTAGTACATCTCATGTGATTCCTATTGGTTCCAGAGGTATCCGCCATGAGTTGACGGTAGTAAGCTATTTAGAAGGGGCATCCATGGAGTCCATAGAACTGACTGATGATGAATTGGATCATAGTGGTGGTCCTGCTACGGCGGTGGTTGTATCTGTCCGTGCGGACGGTGAAACAGCGTGGCTTGCTGATTTCCCTAAGGCAGACTATGTAGGACGGCATGGATAATAGAAAGGATATAGATATGAAACAATTACGATATTATATAGCATTGGCATTGGTTGCCGGTGGATTGACAGTAGCCCAAGCAGAGGCCAACCCATATGGTGTAGTGAGTCCTCCTGATTGGGAATACCAAGCGCTTACGACTTTGGTAAAACATGGGGCGATTACGGATACAAAAGGAGTGGACTTAGGGTCGCGAGCTTTCACTAGAAAAGAGTTAATCCCGCTGATGGCAGATGTGGTGGCACGTCGTGAGACTATGAACGAAAGTGACCGCATGTTAGCATTGCGATTGTACAATGAAAACCGTCGCTCCATTATGAATTATGAAATTGAACAAGAAGAGGCAAAACAAGGTAAAGCACAAGCGGATGGTGCGGATGAGGGGACTCCAATAGCGTTGGAACCAGCCTTAACGAAAGAAGAAATCCAAAAGAAAATGGAGGCCTTCCAAGTTGATGCGTCTGCGTTGCCAAATCATGGGGTAGTACAAGTGCGTACCTCCTCACAGGGGACATCTCAGCGAAGTCATTTAGAATTGGTAGTACCTTCGGTGAAGGAACAAGGGAATGTAGCCTTACAACCGATTGATGGAGAAGTACAAGAGGCCATGGCGGGAGACCAATGGGGTGCATCAAAAAAAGAACAACGACCGCTTATGAAAGCGGCAAAACAAGAGTGGGTTCTATTGCAAAAAGCAGAGCGCAAACAGGAACGATTAGAGACACAAGCACAACGCCAATTAGAGAAAGCGCAACGAAAACAAGAGGCATTGGCAAAGAAAGAACAACAACGTTTGGCAAAGGCAGAACGTGCTAAGTTACAAGTGGAACAAAAACTGGCGAAACAACAAGCAAAGGAACAAGCTCGATTAGCGAAACAACAGGCTAAACAGGAATCGCAACTAGCAAAACAGCAAGCTAAGGAGCAAGCAAGACTGGCAAAACAAGAGCAAAAAGAACGAGAGAGACTAGCGAAGCAAGCTAAGAAATAAGGGAAATACATTTGCCATTATCGAAGAAATTCGGTATACTAAAGGTTAGCAATCCATTTGGTGTACTTTCATCATGAACCGGAGGAACTATGATTATACGAGAAGAGAAAAAGCGTGAATTTTATACGGTCACAGCTCTCGTGCGTGAAGCCTATATCAGTGCGGATCGCAGTACAGGACGAGAATATAAACTAGTGGAAGCATTGCGCGAGTCTGATGCGTATATTCCTAAGTTATCTTTGGTGTCGGTCATCGACAATGCCATTGCAGGATATGGCATGTTCTTGCGCGGTAAAGTAGGTGATCAAGATGTGCTCATCTTGGGTCTATTGGCGGTGGCACAGTCTATGCGTGGACATGGCGTAGGGGGAGCTCTTGTGTTAGAGGGTCAACGATTGGCTCGTAAAATGGGATATTCCTACTTGTTCGTGTACGGCAGCAATGTGTACTACCCACGGTTGGGCTATGATTTTGCACATAACTTTGGTGTAGAACCACCAGAAGGATTGGACCGGGACCATATGATGGGGATTCGATTAGATCATGATGCGAAGCCTCTCAATGGTACATTGGAATACCCGGAACTTTTTAAAACCCTAGAAATGTTCTAGGTGACTGCGGTATTTATCGCAGTAGGTATTAGATAGACAGTTCGAGATCCTCCTGTCTGTAAACAAAACTAAGGAGTTATAATGAAACAATTTAACAACACACAACGATTGACGATTTCTGCCATTTCCATCGCTATGTATTTAGCGCTTATGATCGGTACACAAGGTTTTGCCTTTGGTCAGTATCAAGTGCGTATTGCTACGGCGCTGTATGGATTGTCAGCCATCTTCCCTTTTACGATTCCAGCCTTTGGTATTGCGAACTTTGTAAGTAATACAGTGATGGGCGGTTTCGGTATGGTCGATGCTATCGGCGGAGCTATTGTAGGCTTATTGACAACAGGTTTAATCGTCCTTGCGAAACGCCAAGGCTTAGGCAACTGGGTATTGATTCCTATCATTACTTTTGTACCAGGATTGATTGTACCAATTTGGTTGTCCTATTTCTTGCCAGTTCCGTACTGGGTATTAGTGAGCTCCCTCGTAGTAGGTCAGTTCGTGTGTGGTGTGGTGAGCTACTTCCTCATCAATGCATTGGAGAGAGTAGTGTATAAAAATAAGGAGGCTTTAGTTCGTGAGTAGTGGTCGTAATGCAGCAGAATTACAAGGTGTTCATGCCCTAGGTAGCCATACGGACTATCCTACAGATTATGCGCCGCAAGTGCTAGAAGCATTTCCTAATAAACATCCAGGGAATGACTATTTTGTAAAATTCAATTGTCCAGAGTTTACAAGTCTTTGTCCAATGACGGGGCAACCGGACTTTGCAACGATTTACATTTCTTATGTGCCAGATGAAAAATTGGTGGAAAGTAAATCCTTAAAATTATATTTATTTAGTTTCCGCAACCATGGAGACTTTCACGAAGATTGTATCAATATCATCATGAAAGATTTAGTGGCATTGATGGAGCCTAAATATATTGAAGTGTGGGGCGAATTTACGCCACGTGGGGGCTTGTCCATTGACCCATACGCCAACTATGGCAAACCAGGTACCGACTGGGAAGCTACAGCGAAGGAGCGCTTGCACTTTCACGATATGCAACCAAAACGGGTAGCGTACCGTTAATTACATACATACTATTGCCAGGTCAATCGGTTGAGAGACCTGGCAATTTTACTAAGTGCCTCAGACATGATAGGATAGAGATAGATGAAACGTGTTGAGAGGAAAAGGAGTTGGACATGCAACTACAGTTATATATTGGCGGAGCGGGTACGGGAAAAACTACGGCTTGTTTCGCAGAGATAGAGCGAATTTTACAAGACCATCCAGACCACCAGATTATCGTTCTTGTGCCAGACCCTGCGACGTATATGATGGAGCGCAAGCTAGCAGAGTATCGTCAAGAAAAAGGATTTACCACGGTGCGCGTAGTGGGCATGACACGGTTAGCCTATCAAGTGTATCAATCCTTGGGGAAAGTGAAAGAAGGCGGTCTGTCGGAGATAGGTAAAAAACTAGTCCTTCGTGTGTTGTTAAAGCAATCCGCAGGGGAGTTAGACTTGTTTAGACAAGCGGCAAAACAGCCCCATTTTGGAGATGTCATACAAGGGCTGTTGACGGAGTGTAAAGCCTTTGGGGTGACACCAGAAGACTTGTCTGGGGCTGTGAAACAGGTAGACTCTATGGTATTGGGCCGTAAACTACAAGAATTGTCGTTGTTGTTAGAACGTTACGATGCAGCGTTGGAAGAGTTGGGAGTCCAAGATTCCATGGAAGAATTGATCGACCTATTGCCACAGTCGCCACTGATGAAACAGTGCCATATCTTTGTGGACGGATTCCATTGGTTTACGCCCTTGCAGTATCGCTTGATCCAACAACTGTTTTCCCTTAGTGAATCCTGTCATATGACGATCAGCTTGCCATCCTTGGAGGAAGACTTACATAGTCGCAAGGGGTCCATGTATTTCCGGGTGTGGGAGACATACCGAGATATGATGAAGTGGTACCCAGAGGCAGTGATTCATGACATGACCACAGTACATCGAGGAACCTCGCTATTACAGCAGTTGAATACACAGTTTTTCAGAACGCCGATGAAAGCAAACACCATCGAAGATTCCTTGACCATGGTGAGTGCTTACAATCGTGAGCGGGAAGCCGATGCGGTATGTCGTAAGATTTTGGCATATCGCCAAGAGGAGTGCCATCGATGGAAAGACTGTACCATTATATTACGGGATATGGAGTCCTATGGTGATGTATTAGAAAAAGCGTGTATGAATTATGGTATCCCTTTCTTCTCGGACCAACGGAAGAGGATGACCAGCCATCCTTTGGCGGAGTTCTTGCAAGGGGTATTCCATGTGTATCGTACCTTCTTTGACCATGATGCGGTGTTCCGCTTGCTGAAAACAGATTTTGCTCCTTTCACACGGGAAGAAGTAGACCGATTAGAAAATTATTGCTTAGAATACGGTATTCAAGGGGCTGCGTGGCTACGGGATACTTGGACCTATGGTGGCGAGGATGATGAAGAGCGACGGGCTGTGATGCAAGAGTTACATCATCGTGTGTTGCACCAAGTATTACGCCCTATTTACGATTTCTGTAAATTGCCACATACGGGACAGGAATGGAGTGAGTTCCTATTCCAAACCATGCAAGATTGGCGCATTCCAGAGCAGTTGAAACATTGGTATGACGAAGCAGAAGAACGTGGGGATATACAAGAAAGTGCTAGTCATGTACAGCTATATAAACATGCTATCCAATTGTTAGAGGAATGTGCATCTGTGACGGGTGCAGAGGGGTTGAGTGCTGAAGAGATGGGTCTTATCATCGAGGAAGGTCTTAGCGAAGTGACCTACTCCTTAGTACCACCATCCTTGGATCATGTGACGATTACCACCATCGACCGCAGCTATATGACAGAGGCGAAGGAAGTTTATGTGTTGGGCCTCAATGAGGGCGTATTCCCTCGAAAAATGGGGGATGAAGGCATTCTTCGTGACCAAGAGCGGACGGCCTTGGCAAAGGTAGGTGTACAACTAGCGGCAGGTGCCTTAGGACAAATGTTCAATGAAAACTTCTTGTTCTATTTAGCCTGCACCCGTGCTAGCCAAGGGTTACATTTGTCCTATGTCACATCCGATGAAGAAGGGTCCAAAATGGAACCGTCTTTGGTGGTGCGACGGCTACAACAATATGGATATGTGAAAGCCATAGAAGAAGCCCCACTATCTATGCCGGAAGGTCGAGAACAGGATTATTTGTGGCGACCATCCCAAAGTTTAGGACTCTTTTCCAGTCGTATGAGCGCATTGATGAAAGGAGATTCTATTGCATCCACTTGGTGGAGCCTCTATAATTGGGGCTTAGCAACGGGCTATAGAGGGGAAGTATTCTTCGCCACACGAGGTATGTTTGACTCCAATACGGTGCCACGCATTGACCGGTCTATTGTGCGAGGCTTATTGCTGCGCAGTGATGTCTTAACAGGATCCGTCACACGATTAGAGCGATACCATCGTTGCCCATACAGTTTCTATGCCCAATATGCGCTGCGCTTAGCGCCACGGAAGGTAAAATCCTTCGGAGCGCCTGAAATCGGTACCTTCCTACACGATACATTGCGTTATTTAGGAGAATATCTATTACAACAGGGTCGACAATGGCGTGATTTAACAGAGGAAGAACAAGAATCTTTATGCCGTGAAGCAGCAGATGCGGTGATGGGCACAGAGGAGCGAGATGCGTACGAAGCGCAATTGTATACACGTTTAACATCCACCTTGTCGGCTACGGTAGCACGACTCGTAGATTGGTCCAAGAAAAGTGAGTTTTCTACGACGGAAGTAGAACAAAGCTTTGGCATGGGTACATCTAGTTGGCATCCGGTGCGCATTCCATTGGGCAAGAATTATGGTGAAAGTATCGTATTACGCGGTCAAATTGATCGTGTCGACGAATATCGTGGACCTCTTGGCCATTATGCGGCGGTCATCGACTATAAATCAGGTGGCACTACAGTGAGAGCCGATGAAATTTACTACGGCTTGAAATTGCAATTGATGACCTATCTATTGGCATTGGAAAAGAATACACAGGATAGGATTGGTACAGCTGCTGCCCTCTATACATATGTGCGGAATCCGCAAGTAAAATTGTCTGAAGTCGTGAATCACAGACGGGCAGAGGAAGAAAAAGCGGATATTCAACAGTTGAAAAATAGTGGATACTTCGTAGACGGCGATGTCCTACAATCCTTAGATGTGACGAGGGCCTATCAAAGCAATTCTCCATATGTACCGATTGTTCTGAAAAAGGACGGCACTCCAGATAGTCGAACATCCAAGAGTCTGAAGACGATAGAACAATTTGGTCTTATGAAGGAATACACAAAACAAATTATTTCCAATAGTGGTACGCAGATGATGGATGGAGAATTTCCTATTAGTCCCTACCAAAAGGATAAACGACGGCCTTGTGAATTTTGTGAGTTCCAAGCCTTATGTCGCTTTGATGGAACCCGCAATCGATATCGCTATATTAAGACTATGACCGAAGAGGAAGCATTGGAGAAGATGGAAACAGTACAAACAGGAGGGGCTACCTATGAAATGGACTGATGCGCAACAGAGCGCCATTGATGCGCCTAGACCGGGGCAGTTACCGTCCCAAACGATCTTGGTATCTGCGGCGGCGGGGTCTGGTAAAACGGCAGTCCTCGTAGAGCGCATGATACAACGCTTGAAACGGCGGGAACTGACCATTCAAGAACTGATGGTAGTGACTTTCACAAAAGCCGCAGCTGCAGAGATGAAAGCCCGTATCGGAGTGAAACTGGCGGAAGAGTTTCAAGCCACAGGGGACGATTATTTAGAAGAACAATTGAATATGTTGCCGTCTGCCCATATTTCTACATTGCACTCCTTTTGTCAATGGGTGATCCGTAGTTATTTCTATAAACTAGACATCGACCCGTCTTTCACTATCGGCAATGAAGGGGAATTGGCGCTTATGCGTTACGATGTGCTGGATGCTATTTTGCTAGAGGCCTATGAACAAGGCTTGTATAATATTTACGATGTCAGTGATATGTTCAGTACAGAACGGTCGGACCAAGTCTTGCGGGAGACGGTATTTCAAATATATAACTTTGCCTTGGCACAAAGTCAGCCTATGCGTTGGTTAGATGAGGTGTGTCATACTTATGAAAGTGCCTTACACCAGACATTGCTAGAAACTACGTGGGGAGAACTATTTTGGAAAGAGCAACAACGGCAAATTGAGTATCTCCTAGAGCGCTACGAAGAGGCACAGCGATTGGCAACCTTAGGCAATGGCTTCGACAAATGGATGGAAAAGGTCAGTGAGCTGCAAACACTGTTACAAGCCATGCAAGTAGCAGATACTTGGGATGCGATGCATGTGGGTGTCGTAGGCATTGGGGAATTTAGTTTCCCCGTACTACGCGCCACAAAGGCTATGAATGAAAGCGACCCAGCCATCTTGAGCGAAATCAAAGCCATCTTGTCGGAAGGCAAGGATATTTTGCAAGCTATGCCGAAAGGTGTCTTTGCCATTACGGAAGCAGATTGGCGAGAGCAAATGGAGTACTTAGTCCCTTTGGTACGAGGTATCATTGAGCTAGTAAAACGATTCCATAGTGATTTTCAACAGGCAAAGCAAGAAGCAGGCATGATCGATTTCTCCGATTTGGAACATCTATGCTTAGCCTTATTAGTAGACCCAGAATCTAAGGATGAGCTTAAACCATCTGAGGTGGCTCTGGAGTTACAGGATACTTTCAAAGAAGTGATGGTCGATGAATACCAAGATACGAATGGTGTTCAAGAGGCTATCGTGAATTTAGTATCTCGTGAGGATAATCGATTCTATGTAGGCGATGTGAAACAGTCGATTTATGGATTCCGCATGGCAGATCCTCAGCTATTTATGGACAAGTACCATCGCTTTGATCACCATGTAGACGGTGTGGAGCGGCGTATCGATTTGTCACAAAATTTCCGTTCCCATGAAGCGATTCTGAATGTGACGAACTTCATTTTCTCTCAAATCATGACTGATGAAGGGGCGGGGCTTACCTATGGTGAGGCAGAGGCGCTCCATACAGGTCGTATCGTAGAAGAGGCACCACCAGAATGGGTAGGTGGTGATGTAGAAGTACATGTTCTTTACTGTG
Organism: uncultured Veillonella sp.; assembly: GCA_963544145.1. Taxonomy (GTDB): domain Bacteria; phylum Bacillota; class Negativicutes; order Veillonellales; family Veillonellaceae; genus F0422. The sequence goes on along the minus strand of CAUUEA010000002.1, from coordinate 71,268 downwards.
ATGAGGACAAGGCGCAAACAGAAACTGAAGACGGAGAAGACCTAGAGAACGATGAAAAGGAAATGCTCTTTGTGATCCGTAAAATCCAAGAGTTGAAGCGAAATGGTGCCATGGTGCAAGATAAAGACGGCACTTTCCGGCCCATGGAGTGGCGAGATATCGTGCTCTTAAAACGGTCCATCTCTGGGTCGGCGAGTCGTATGATCGACCTGTTACGGCGCGAGGGAATCCCTGCCTATGCAGAGGAGAAGTCTGGCTACTTCAGCGCCATGGAAGTACAGTTTGTGCTGTCCTTGTTGCAAATCATCGACAATCCAGAACAGGATTTGCCGATGGCTATCGTTTTGCAATCTCCACTCATTGGGATGGATGCCAACGATTTAGGACGCCTTCGTCTGTCTGTAGGTGACAACAGCTTATGGAGCGGGTTGCGGTCATTTGTAGAAGTATCCCAAAATGCTGGGTGGATTCGCTTTGTGGACTCTATGGATATATGGCGTACCATGTCCCGGCGACAAGGTATTACAGATTTAATTTGGCACATCTACGACACCTTGCATGTGGTGGAATACGTGAGCGCCATGCCGAATGGTTTGGTACGCCGCGGCAATGTGCTAGCCTTGTATGAACGGGCTAAACAATATGAAAATGGCAATTACCGTGGGCTGTTCCGTTTCTTGCGTTTTATTGAAAGCTTGCAGGCATCTGGAGAAGATTTAAGTGTTGCTAAAACGGTGAGTGAAGCAGATAATGTGGTGCGCATCATGACCATCCACAAAAGTAAGGGCTTAGAGTTTCCTGTGGTATTCCTCATGGGCACCCAAAAGGGCTTTAACAAAATGGATTTGAATCGGTCCTTGCTGTTGCATAAGGAATATGGAGTGGGCTTAAAGGGATATTTCCCAGACTTGCGGGTCATGTACAATTCCTTGCCATGGATTTTTGTGCGACAAGCGTTGGAAGAGAATTTGAAAGCCGAAGAGGAGCGCATCCTTTATGTGGCGTTGACTCGGCCTAAAGATAAACTGTATATTACAGGTTATATGAAGGGCTCTATCAATGGTTCCACGGATCGACCGTCTACGAAGAAGATGGGTGAATGGATCGCCCCTGTATTACAGTGGGGTGAAAGTGCTTTCACGAAAGAGCAGATTCTAGGCTGTAATTCTTATTTAGATTGGATTTTGCGGAGTTTAGCTCGCCATGTAGTAGGAGGCATGCAGTTACGTCAATTTGCGGACGTAGAAAGCCCGCAATTCCCAGATATACCGTACAAAGATTGTCCCGTGTCCTTCCACGTTCATGATGGGAATGACTACAGTGTTTCACAGGAAACACCATCCGTAGAAGTAGATATTTTAGAACAAGTGCGAGCGCAACTCCCTGTAGAAGCGCCACCATTGGACTCTGTCGTGGTGGACCGATTGACCTCTGTCTATCCTTATGAAAGCTCTACAGAACGAGCAGGGAAAATTTCTGTGTCTGAAATTAAACGGCGCTTTGTAGAGATGGAAGAATTGGCGAAACAGATGATTGAGCCGGACTATCGGATAGGACTCAGTGACAGTAGCGTAGAGGTACAATACGAGGAAACAAATAAAGAAGAACTAGATGTTGAACATTCTGGTGAGGAACTGGATAGTTTCGTAAAAGGTGACTTAGGAGAGGGGGGTACTGATACATATCAGGAAGGTATGGATTCAGCCACAAATACTAGTGCCGAGGATGGTGATATGTTGGCAAATGGACCAATCGACTTAGGCCCCTTCGATGTATCCTTATCTTCTCTAAATACGTCCACACCAATTCGCAGTGGTGCTCGGTGGGGTACTCTCATGCACGAAGTGATGCAGTGGTTGCCGTTGCAATCATATACACGACCATCTTTGCGACAAGCGCTGGATTCCTTGGCATTACAAGGATACTTGACTGATGAGGAACGAAAAGCGATTAGTGAAAAACGAATTTATGATTTCTTTCAGTCGCACCTAGGACAGCGATTGCTAGAATCAGAACGAGTGGAACGAGAACTACCATTTAGCATGTTGTTCCCAGCGAACCGGGTGTACCCAGAGATGTTAGAGGGGGAAGAACTATTCCTACAAGGTATTATCGATACAGCATTCTTAGAAGAAGGCGCTTGGGTGCTAGTGGATTACAAAACGGACCGTCTAGATGAGGCCGACTTGGTAGAGCGCTATCGCATTCAGCTCATGCTCTATAAAGAAGCGTTGGAACGATTGACACCATACCCTGTGAAAGAGGTATATATCTATTCCTTCCGATTAGAAAAAGCCATACCTGTGTAATATAAAAAAGGGTCCCGAGGGACCCTTTTAGTATGTAGTTATTCATTTTCGTGACCTTTGTGCCACCAAGTGATACCTTTTTGAGTTGGTAAAATAGAGCGGTCGAAGATTGGATCTTCGATGCCTTGAGATTTTTGATTCACGTAATCTTTCAGTGCAATCGTTACTAGTTTGCCTAATCGCAAGATAGATGTAATATTGCAAAGTACTAGGAATGCCATGAATAAGTCAGCTAAGTTCCATACAAGATTTAACTCAGCAATACAGCCAACATAAACCATGATGATAACAAGAGCACGGAATACGTTGATAGCAAGTTTGTTGTTTTTCGTCATGTGCGCAATGTTTACTTCGCCGTAGAAATAGTTACCGATAATGGAGCTATAAGCAAACATGAATACGAATAAGGCGATAACGGCTGGAGCCCAAGAACCTAATTGGTGTCCAATACTATGTTGAACCAAGGCGATTCCTGTTAAATCTGTATGTACATATTCTCCAGATACAAGAACGATGAACGCAGAGGCAGTACATACAAACATAGTATCCACGAATACCCCAAGGGCCATGATTAAACCTTGTTTTACAGGGTGATTTACATCAGCAGAAGCGGACGCATTAGGTACAGAACCTTCACCGGCTTCGTTGGAGAATAAGCCGCGTTTAATCCCTTGCATCACAGCAGCACCGATGAAACCGCCTGTAGCAGAATCAACTGTGAAAGCCTGTGTAAAGATAGCGGAAATCACATCTGGTAATACAGAGATATTAGAAATTACAATATACAAGGCGATTAAGAAGTATAAACCAGCCATGAAAGGTACTAGAAACTCAGCTGTTTGAGCGATACGTTTGGCACCACCGAAGATAACGAGGGCAGATAAGGCTGCTACGATAAGACCGGTTGTGGAGGCATCGATATTCCATGGTTGTACAGCGATAGCGATGGTATTCGCTTGCACGGAATTGTAGATTAATCCGTATGTCACGCTGATTAAGATAGCAAATAAGACGGATAGGAATGGGCTGTTCAAGCCATGTCGAATGTAATAGGATGGACCGCCACGGAAGGAGCCATCAGATAAGCGCTCTTTGTAGATTTGACCTAAGGTATTTTCAATGAAGCTAGTAGCCGCTCCAAGAAGTGCGATGAACCACATCCAGAAGACGGCACCTGGACCACCTAAGGCAATGGCAATGGCGATACCAGCGATGTTACCAACACCTACGTGAGAGGCAACGCTAATACAGAAGGCTTGGAATGGAGAAATGTGATGGTCACCTTTACTTTTTTCTCCGGCACCAGATTTTAAAATGCGGAACATTTCTGGTAGTTGTCGTAATTGCACGAATCGTGTGGTTGTAGTAAACCAAACGCCAGCAATGATAAGGAGAGCGATGATGATATTATTCCAGAGGAATCCGTTTACATCGCCCAAGAGTTGAATGATTTGTTCTTGCATAAGGACATCCTTTCTTTCTATGGACATAGCATATTTTCTTTAGTATATCATAGGAAGATAGGGAAATGATAGAAAGTTATAACAATCCTAGAAAAATTGTAAAAAAACATCTATCCATGAGGGGTAAAAGGTGTTACAATGAATCGATAAATGAATGAAATTGCGTCACTACATCCGAACCCATTCCGTACGGACTAGTGGCGCTAGCGGTTTTTGACGACACGGATACTTGAAATGCTCAAGTGATGTATGGAAAGGGGCTTGATACATGAAAACCACCGCTAAAAAAATGTCTGTATTCCAACTGACATCCATCGTGGCAGCCAATATGTTGGGTGCTGGAATTATTATGCTACCGTCTCAATTAGCACAGGTAGGCACTATTTCTATCCTATCATGGATTATTACGGTATTAGGGTCCTTGACCTTAGCCTATATTTTTGCCCAATGTGGTTTATTTACCAAGAAAGCTGGTGGCTTAGGAGGCTATGTGGAATATGCCTTTGGTAGGACTGGCCATTTTATGGCGAACTACTCCTATGCAGTATCCTTGGTCATTGCTAATGTAGCCATTGCCATATCCATCGTAGGATATGGAGCTGTGTTATTTGATATGCAGCTTTCACCACTAGAAGTGAGCTTAGCAACCATCGTGTTGCTTATGGTGGCAGCCCTAGTCAATGTGCGTGGGAATAAGAGCACAGGGCGTATTAGTAACATTACCATTTGGGGAACGATGTTGCCAGTCTTGTTTATTGGCGTGTTTGGTTGGTTTTGGTTCGATCCAGAGATGTTTGTGTCTGTTTGGAACCCACAGGAACTGCCTGTATTTGATGCGGTCAGTCAGTCCATTTCCCTCACATTGTGGGGCTTTTTAGGCTTTGAATCAGCGGCAGCGAACGCAGATGCCGTAGAAAATCCTAAGAAGAATGTACCTATAGCGACATTTTTTGGCACTTTGGCAGTAGCCGTGGTTTATATTGTATCCACGAATATTATGGCGGGGATCATCCCTAACATCGAGTTAGTGCACTCCACCGCTCCTTTCGGACTTGTCTTTGCGTACATGTTCAATGACACAGTGGGCAAAATTGTGATGGCTCTCATGGCGGTATCATGTTTTGGGGCCATCATGGGATGGCAATTTACCTTGAGCCGTGTGTTTAAAAGTTGTGCAGAAGCAGGATTCTTTCCTAAGGTGTTTGCTCGTGTGAATCGTGTAGATTCTCCCGTGCGCGGTATTTTAATCCTCCTGGCATTGCAAGGCGTCTTAGCCTTGATGACTACCGATGAAAGTTTGAATGAACAGTTTGCGCAACTTGTTAACTTAGCGGTAGTAACAAATGTATTCCCTTACATTCTTTGCTGTGTAGCAGTGAATAAGATGTTATCCATCGAGGGTGCTACTATGGGCTTGCGCCGTCTCATCTATGTGATGAGCGCCCTAGCCATTGCTTACGATAGCTATGCTATTTATGCCTGCGGCGAAGTTCCTATCCAAGGAGGCCTGGCGGTCATCATCTTTGGATATGCAGCGTACCAAGCAGCATTCCATTGGAGACCACGCCTCGTGAAAGCAGTGGGTAAGCATCCAGCCTATAAAAAAATAAAATCGGAGTATACATTGTAATCACATGAATGTGTTTTGTGAAAATTTATGAAATATTCATAAAATATTCGTGAAACTTCGTGAATCTTCATGAAATATTCATAAAATATTCATAAATATAGTGTAAACTAAATTACATAGAAAGTAAAAAATACTGTATCGAGACGTAGTTTTGGTACAGTATTTCTGTTTTCTTTCATAATAGTCGTATTAGTGGGGATGGAAAATTTTTTGCAGTTAAATCCTACTTTTATCGTATTCATTGTGAAAGGAAATATAGTAAGCGATAGTGATCGATGTATCGTTATGTATTGTAAATGTATAGAGGGCATATACATGGTAGTGTTACGTATGTGATGGGAAGATGAACATACGTCTTAAGTGATAGAAAGGTGGATACACATGAACAAAATGTATCGAGTTGTATGGAATAAGACAAAAAATATGTATGTAGTAGTGTCAGAATTGGCAAGCACAGTAAATGGTAAGGCTGTGAAAGCCGGCGTATTAGGTGCGGCATTAGCTGTTACAGCTTTTGCAGGACCTGTCCATGCCACATTGAATGAAGCTGGTACTGGTGGGGATACGAATGTAGCCTTAGGTCAAGGCTCCACTGCAACAGGTGCTAATAGCGTAGTTATTGGTAGCAGTGCTAGTGCAGAAGGTGCTAATACAGTGGCACAAGGCACGGGAGCTCTTGCGAAAGAGGCGAATAGCGTGGCTATTGGACGGAATTCTAGTACGAAAGGTGAAAATGCAGTGGCTATCGGTACCAACGCAACTTCAGGTACTCCTGGAGATAGTGGTCAGTCTACAGTAGCAATCGGAGCTAGTTCGAAAGCAGAAAGTAATCGTGCAGTAGCTATTGGGGATAGTGCTAAATCTTCTTGGTATGGTATTGCTATTGGTGCTCGTGTAGAAGCAAATCCTAATAGCGTTGCCATTGGTGGCGGTTACAATGCAGCAGAAGCAGCTAGAACAACGATGCCACATTCTGTTGCATTAGGTACCTATGCAAAAACAACAAAAGCAGTAGATACAGCAGAAGCTACAGTGGCAGCAAATGGTACAGCATTAAAATTCACTGGCTTTGCAGGTGATGGAAAAGCTAATGGAGATGGATTTGTTGTCTCTATTGGTACAGCTGGTAAAGAAAAGCAAATCCAAAACGTAGCAGCAGGTCAAATTACGGCTACATCTACAGATGCAGTGAATGGTAGCCAATTATATGCTGTGGCAGGTACAATGAGCACTATTGCAGGTTCTGTAAAAACGATCTTAGGCGGAAATGCTGCGGTAGCAGAAACAGGAGCCATTACGATGACTGATATCGGTGGCACAGGCAAAGATACTGTGGAAGAAGCGATTCAAGCTGTGAAAACAGAGGTAAAAGCGGGTAGTAATGTAACAGTTACCCCATCTAATGGTGATGATGGTCATCCTATTTATACAGTTGCTGTTAACAAAGACCTAGCAGTAGATAGCGTTACAACAGGTGCTACTAAAGTTGATACAAATGGTATTACTATCGATGGTAAGCAGGTTATTACCAAAGATGGTGTCAATGCAAACGATACAAAAATCACGAATGTAGCTAATGGTGATGTATCTAAAACATCGAAAGATGCAGTGAATGGTAGCCAATTACAGGAAGTAAAAGAAAGTATTGAATCTGTTATCAATGAAAAAATAGGCAATATTAATGGAAGTACCACTAATATTAATAATAAAATTGATGGCATCAACCAAAACATGAATGCCTTAGAAAACCGTGTAAACTCTCGCATGGACAAAGCAGTAGCTGGCTCTGCAGCCTTAGCAGCATTACATCCATTAGATTTTGATGAAAATGATAAATGGAATGTAGCTGCTGGGTATGGTAATTACCGCAGTGGCAGTGCAATGGCATTAGGTGCATTCTACCGTCCAAATGAAGATACTATGTTCAGCGTTGGCGGAGCTATGGGCAATGGCCAAAATATGGTGAATGTAGGTGTAAGCCTTAAATTAGGTCAACATAATGGCGTGTCTAAGTCTAGAAAAGCTATGTCGCAAGAGATTGATGACTTAAAAACACAATTGCAAGAGCAAGATCAAAAAATTGCTATGTTGATGAATGCTATGGTAACTATGCAACAAGGTAAATAGTACATACACTATCTATATGATGTTATATGTAGAGATATGCAGTGCTACTTAACTGATATATAGAAGCTGTAATAGCATAATTTACAAAAATAGAGGAAAGTTGATACGCTTTAATCAACTTTCCTCTATTGTATTTAGAGCTGTTTTATTATAGATTCTTGTATTTAAAAGGACAAACAAGATATGTGTACTTGACCTATATTTTAAGGTGTCTGTTTGGTTATTATATATGACACATTTTATGTGTTATGAACTAGAAATATTGGATAGAATCAAGATGATAATTGTTTTACATATTGCTTAGATTATATGACTTTATAGTACTGTTATTAAATGTTTTAACGAGTCAGAAAAACCCTTGTATTAAGGGGTTTATTAGCATTTGCGAAATGAATATTTTAAAACTTGATTTTAAATATCTAGTTATGCTATATTTGAAAAGCAATATACATAATAAAAGTATATGCTAGGTTTGTTGTGATCATGCATTATGCATTTCACATAATACTAATTATAGGTAAAGGACTGACACTCGTGTCAGTCCTTTCCTATTAGTATCGTGTAATATTAAAATTCAAAAATTATGATATGGGTTAAATCTAAGCTTCGTTAATACTTAACTCTGCTGTGCAATGTGGACAGCGTGTTGCATCATCTGCAATCGCTTCGCGGCAATAGTCACATTTGCGAACCTCTACCGGTGTTTCTGCAGGTGTAAAGCGTTTGATTTGGCTGATGATAGCGAAAATACAGAAGGAAATGATAAGAAATTCAAAAACTGTATTCAAGAAAAGACCATAGGCTAAGACAGGGATGCCAGCTGCTTTTGCTTCTGCTAGGGTAGTGGGTGCAGCACCAGTAGTTAAAGGGATGAATAAATTTGAAAAGTCTACTCCCCCTAATAATAAACCGATAGGAGGCATAACCACATCGTTTACCAAAGAAGTAACAATTTTACCAAAAGCGGCACCAATGATAACGCCGACCGCTAAATCTACTACATTGCCATGCATGGCAAAGTCTTTAAAATCTTTCAAAAAATTCATTATAATCTCCATTTCAAAACTTATACAATAAAAAATACGAATTATATTGTAACACAAATACATCGAAAAAGATAGATTTAATACGGGTTAAGAAAAGCTGTCATACCGTTAGACTCACAGGTCTAGGGATGACAGCTTTTATAATTAACGATGATGATCAACTTCTTGAATGTTTGCATAGTTCCGGTATAACTCATTAGGTAATTTCGTAGTAATAATAGACGCTTTATCAATGGTGGCAAAGGTAACAGATGAAATGCGATCGAACTTAGATGGATCAGCTAAGACAAAGGCATTGTGACATTTTTGCAATGCTTTTTCTTTCACAGACGCATCAAGTGGATCTTCTGTAGTAAAGCCAGATTTAAAACTAATACCATGTGTACTAAAGAACCCTTGGGTAAAGTTGTACGAATCCAATTGATTAAGGGCTACGCTACCGACGATGGAAGTCGAAATGGGATTGACTGTGCCGCCTAATAAGATGACTTTCAAATGGCGAGATGCCAAATGGGTAGCATGGTGAATACCATTAGTTACAAAGGTTGCATTCGTGTGCTGTAGATAATGCAGTACCATTTCTGTGGTGCTGCCAGCATCGATGAAGATAAAGCCAGACGGACTAATTAATTCTGAGGCAGCCAGGGCAATGGACTCCTTCGCATCACGATACATGACGGATTTAGGGAGTATGTCGATATCCGTTGTGGTATGGTCAATGGTGAGGCTAGCAGCGCCACCGTGGACCTTTTGCAATAAACCTTTGTTGTGGAGATAGGCTAAATCTCTGCGTATTGTAGGCGCCGAAGAAGATAAGGCTGTCACTAGTTCGTGTACAGTGACTACCCGATTTTGTTTCAAGCGTCGTAAAATAGCAGAATAACGTTCTTCAGGAAGCATAGTAAAATCACCTCCAATTTATGATTAACCTAATACTGCTTAGGAAAACGTACCTATTATTTTTCCTATATTCATGGTAATATAAATGACAAATAAATTATAGTAGTCTACGGCAGATTTCATCGAAATGTATAAAAGTAAAGCCTATTTTTGCGATAAATTAATAATCCGCTCTGTGCGGATAGGAATTGTATCATACAGATAAGGAGATAGATATGAAAGTAACAAAAATGCACGGATTAGGAAATGATTTTATTGTTTTTTTTGATGATGGCACAAGTCAACTCGATGTGACAAGGATGGCACAAGAACTTTGCGATCGTCACACGGGAATCGGAGCAGACGGACTTGTTATTGTCATGCCGTCTGATGTGGCTGATGTGCGCATGCGCATTATCAATTCTGATGGTAGTGAAGCGGAAATGTGTGGTAATGGCATTCGTTGCTTTGCAAAGTATGCCTATGATCGCAAGATTATTGATAAAGAGGTATTCACCGTAGAAACCTTGGCGGGTATTATGACACCCACAATTATTGCCGAAAACGGAGTGGCTAAATTGGTGAAAGTTAACATGGGAAAACCAACGTTCTCTGCGAAGAACATTCCTATGGACATTGAATCAAACAAAGTTATCGACTATACCATTGATGTGGATGGTGTATCCTATGTGGTAAGTTCAGTACTGTTAGGTGTACCGCATACAGAAGTGTTTGTAGATGATGTGACAGCCGTGCCGCTTACTGTACTAGGACCGAAGATTGAAAAACATCCACTCTTCCCAAAAGGAACGAATGTAAACTTTGTGCAAGTGGTGGACGAGAACACTGTGAAAGTCCGCACTTGGGAGCGCGGTGCAGGGGCTACATTGGCTTGTGGAACAGGGTCTTGCTCTAGTGCTGTTATGGCTCATGAAAAAGGGCTTACTGGACGTTCTGTGGATGTGGAATTATACTTAGGCACATTGCATGTAGACTATGACGAAGATGGAACTGTGTATATGACAGGACCTGCTACAGAAGTATTTAGTTTGGACTTAGAGGATGTTAACTGTTAGATGGATGCTAACATGTGCGAATATACCAGAAGCATCAGCGCCTAAACTATATACACAGCTAAGATATACTTGTATCTTGGTACAGGGATAGCAATACAATAAGCTACAGATACAAAAGAGGAAAGTTGATCAAGTGGTGTCAACTTTCCTCTTTTTTGTATGTAGTCATAAAACTATACAATACTATAATACGATTTTACATCAGATATGCTTTGCTGTGTTAGCTATAGTTACATCAGGATATTACCGTTAAAGTATACCTATGCATTAGTTTTAAGCTGAATTTTCTTGCCAAATTTTTTCACAAACGCTGTTTGTGTCGTAGCATATAATTTGTCTACAGTTAGAATTAAGCCGTCTACATTCGGTGTTGGTGTGACACCTAGGATGGTACCATGGGGCTCTAATTGACGATACAAGTAAGCTGCATCGGTTTGTAAATTGTCGAAGTCTCCTAAACTGTATGCCCCTGTTGTAATGATATGATTATCTAAGAAGTTTTTGTCTTTCATGTAAGCGGTTTCGGCAGTAATGGCTTTCACATCACTGGAAGATGTAAAGGAAATAACTAATTTACCATCACGCCAGAACATAGCGCCACGGTTGTGGAAGTCGTAGTTCTCACCAAATGTTTTCTTGATGAGAGCTCGTGCAGTTTCCTCCATTTGTTGTTGCTGAATTGTGTGTTGAATAGCAGTAGCTTCTTTTGAGAAGAGTAAGCGATAGGTAATTTCTGCAGCTTCCGCACGTGTGACATACTTTTCAGGGTTGAACAAACCTGTTGTGCTATAGTTAATAAATCCCAGTAGAGCTAACTCACGTACCGATGACTGTGCCCAAGGAGCAATGAATTTTTGATCGCTAAAGTGAATCGTATCTAATGCAGTTGGATCTTCTGTGTGGTACCCTTGGTAGTGTAAAAATTTATTGGCCACAACGGCAAACTCTTGGCGAGACATGTATTGCTCTGGACGATAGGTGGAATCTCCATAGCCACTGATGATATTAGCTCTTGCTACACTTTCAATAGCCAAGGAAGACCAACGGTCAGAGGTGATGTCTGAAAAAGAGCTAGCTAGCATGATGGACGGAGTGTCACCAAGCATATTGCTAAATAAGGAGGCAGCTTCTTCACGAGATAGAGGCTCATTCGGTTTGAATGTGCCGTTTTGATAGCCGCTCATAAGTCCTTCTTTTGTCATTTTAGTAATCGATTCATAGGCCCAAAACGTAGTAGGTACATCAGTAAAACGGTATTTTTGAACCCGATCAAAGGTAGTGGTACTATTTGGCTGTGAATAGGTGTACGTACTAGGTCCTAGTATAGTCGTTGAGGTGAGCAAATTGGCGGCCTCAGCATGTACGAACAATACGGGTACCATAGTAAGAAATATTGCTGTCGATATACGTTTCATAATATGCCTCCAAATACAGAGAAGTAAGTTGTGTTTTGTTACGTTTATCATACCATATTTGAAAGATTCGCTCCATGCGAAAAGAGTGATATTTATCAATGAATTTACTGCAGGAAAGGTTGAATTATAAAGTGTTAGTTATCTCTATCATGAGTTTTGGTTATAGCACTAATTTTGAGTAGGAATTAGAGACTGAAAAGACATGTGTGTTTTAATAGAGGATTTGATATGTATTAAAATACATAAAAATTATACAAGCCTTGATGCCATAAGGCTTGATGAGACTAGGAAAAATGTGTGATTTTTGGTACAAACTAGCTGATTGATAATGAATAGCAAAATGGTATAAAAATGGCTTCTTGCTAATATTGCAAGTCTTTTGTAATTACATAAAAATTACTATATAATAAAATCATCAAAAAACTATTTAGAATCTACCGTTCTAATAGTGCATAGATGGAAAACGATTGTTGCATTTTGCCAATCAAGTGATAGTAGTTTACTTTAAAGTTGAGGATGTGAAAAAATGAAAATTCATTTATTTCAACAATGTTTGATTGATATGTTCTACCCTCATGTAGGCATGGCAGGTGTAAAGGTTCTTGAAAACCTTGGCTGCGAATTAACAGTTCCTAAAAAGCAAGTGTGCTGTGGTCAGATGTTTGTTAACTCTGGTTACAACGAAGCTGCCAAAGGAGCTATCAAAAACACAATTGAACAATTCGAAAATGCTGACTATGTAGTAAGCATGTCCGGCTCTTGTGCGTTCGCGATTCGCGATGAATATCATCATATTCTAAAAGATGAACCAGAATGGTTAGCACGAGCTGAAAGATTGAGTTCTAAAATTTATGAATTCACTCAATTCATCGTTGACGTGTTGGGAGTAACAGATGTGGGAGCTCGCTTTAACGACAAAGTGACATACCATAAATCTTGCCACGTAACACGTTTGATGGGAATTAAAGAACAACCTATGAAACTCTTAGCAGGTATTCAAGGCTTAGAATACTTACCATTGCACCGCGCTGAGCGTTGCTGTGGATTTGGTGGTACCTTCACAGTAAAAAATCCTGAAATTTCCGCTGTTATGACAAAAGAAAAAGCATTGAACATTGCTGATTCTGGCGCTAACATTGTAGCAGGTTCCGATATGGCTTGCTTGATGAATATTGAAGGTATGTTAGATCGACTTTACAAAGAAGGCGAAATTGATCGTCATATCCGTGTGATGCACATTGCGGAATTGTTGAATAGTCGATAGGAGGAGTCACCATGAGTAATATTATGTACGATAAACGCCCGTTTAAGACTCGCGTTAATGATGTGCTTGCTAATGACTTCAAAGTAAAAGCCATTCAAACAGCACAAGATGTATTCTATGAAAAACGTAAGGCTGTAGTAGATCAAGTGGCGGAATGGGAAGATTTCCGTAATGAGTCTGCTGAATTGCGTGACCATGTATTGGCTAACTTAGATTACTATTTAAACCAATTTGCTGAAAATGCTGAAAAAGCAGGTGCCCATGTACACTTTGCAGCGGATGACAAAGAAGCGACAGCAATCTGCATGGAAGTACTTCGTGCAAAAGAAGCAAAAATGGTTGTTAAATCTAAAACTATGGTTTCTGAAGAGATTGGCTTGAACCATGAATTGATTAAAGCAGGTATTGAAGTTAACGAAACTGACTTGGCAGAGTTCATTTTGCAAACAGCTGACTTCGATCCTCCATCTCATATCGTAGTACCTGCATTGCACTTTGAACGTAACCGTATTCGTGACACATTTGCGAAAAAATTAGGCTATGAAGGTACTGAAAATCCAGAAGAAATGACTCGTTTCGTACGTCGTTATATCCGCGATCGTTTCTTGCGCGCTGATGTAGGTTTCACTGGATGTAACTTTGGTGTAGCTGAAACTGGTACCATCACTATCGTATCTAACGAAGGTAATGGCCGTATGGCCAGCTCCATGCCTAAAACGCAAATTGCTTTGATGGGTATGGAACGTTTAGTACCAAACTTTGCAGCCTTAGACGTTATGATGGAAATGTTGATTCGTTCCTCTGTAGGCGCTAAAATTTCCAACTACTTCTCCATGATTACAGGTCCTGCTCGTGAAGGAGAAGCAGACGGTCCAGAAGAATTACACATTATCATCATTGATAATCGCCGTTCTGGTATTTTAGGTGGCGATTTTGAAGAAATGTTACGTTGTATCCGTTGCGGTGCTTGCATGAACATTTGCCCAGTATATCGTCATATTACAGGTCATGGTTATGGCTCTATCTATCCAGGTCCAATGGGTGCTGTATTAACTCCACTATTGGTTGGTTATGAAGAAGCCGGCGATCTTCCTTACGCGTCCACATTGTGCGGCGAATGTTGGGAACACTGCCCAGTTAAGATTCCATTGCATGAATTATTATTGAAACATCGTCAAGTGATTGCTGATAAATTACAAATGCGTCCAGCTATTGAACGCAGTATCTTCCACACAGTGGCAGGTGTATTTGCGAACTCCTTCTTGTTCGATATGGGTACCAAAATGGGTGCTATCGGCATGAAATTAATGAGTAAAAATGGCCATATGGCAGATTGGACAAAAGTATTACCAGTAGTTGGTGGCTGGGTGAAAGCGAAAGACATGGGCGTACTCAAAATGAGTAAATTCCGTGATGAATATGCAAAACACGTAGCACAAAAGGGAAAGGAGAAATAAAATGGATCAAGCAAAAAAACAAGCCTTTTTAGGTCGCCTATCTCGTGCGTTAGGCCGTGACTCAATTCCTACATCTGTAACACCTTTTGATTTTTCAAAAGGACCTCAAGAAACTATGTACTCTGACCTTAGCCATGAGCAAGTAGTACAGATGTTTAAAACAGAAGCAGAACGCTTAGGTACTAAACTTATCGAAGTAGAAGCTTCTCAAGTAAGCCAAGCATTAGTAGACGAAATTATTGCTCGTGGTGGCGGTAGTGTCGTGTACCCTAAATCTGCAGAAGTAGAAAACTATGGTTTAGAGGCGGCTTTCAAACAATTGAGCGAAGACCAAGCTACATTCTATCAATGGGATGCTACAAAAGGTCGTGAGGCCAATATCAATGTAGCGAAAGATTCTAATATTGGTATTACATTCCCAATTTTGGGGATTGCGGAAACAGCAACAGTTATCCAACCAAGTACAGAAGAATCTGGTCGTTCCCTAGGTTTATTGCCATTGACTCATATCTCTGTGTTACGTACTGAAAATATTCATCCTCGTATGACACAGACTATGGCAGAATTAGCAAAAATCTATCGTAATGATCCAGCTAAGTTCCCTACTAATGTAGTTCATATTTCTGGTCCATCTAACACAGCAGATATCGAGTTAGTTCGTGTCGTTGGTGTACATGGTCCAATCAATGTGACTTTCATCTTAGTTAAATAAGAGATATAGTTCATAAACAATTAGGTATAGGATAGTTGATAGATGTATCAGCTATCCTATATTTTTTGTTAAGTGTTACTGACAGTAAGTAAGGGTCCATACTCAATCTGGATCTATTCGTGTAGGAGCAGATATCCTGTTTGACAAAACCCTTTTTTCTCTTATACTTAAAGATGATGTATTAACAAGATTGGTTCTATGGCTGTCATAGAATCTAGTCTTGTGTGAGCGAGTCACCATATACTAAAAGTTAGTTATAGCAATATAATTATAGGAAAGGGGTAAGGTATGATATTTGCAGAAGGAAAAGTGGCTGCCGCCACAGCGGTAGGTGCTGAGAAAGTAGCAGGACATGTAGAGGAAAGTATTTCCTTCGTGGGTCATATAGAATCTTTAGTGGTTGAATATTTACCTAGTATTATTCTGGCTATCGTCGTGTTGATTGTAGGCCGCTATTGCGCTTTACTTGTAAGACGAGTGACAGAGCAATTGATGAGTCGTGCCAGTTATGATCCAACAGTGCGGACCTTCGCCACTCAGATTATTTATTATGCTTTATTATCTGTTGTGGTCCTATCTGCCTTGTCCTTAGTTGGCTTCCCGACGAATAACTTCTTGGCTGCCTTTGGTGCCTTTGGTATCGCTATTGGTTTAGCCTTGCAAAATAACATGTCCAATCTGGCATCGGGATTGATTATCTTGGCGTTCAAACCATTTAAAGCTGGGGACTTGATTTCGGTGAATGGTGTGGAAGGATCAGTAAAAGCGATTCATTTATTGAACACCACCATTGCGACAAAAGAAAATCGTATCGTTTTCATCCCAAATTCTGAGATTACATCCAATAACTTGATGAATAGTAATTATGAAGAAACACGGTACATTACGTTTGTGTTTGGAATTAACTATAATGCGGACCATCATCGCGCCATTGAGATTATTAAAGAAATTCTTGTGAGCACAGGTAAGGTACAGAATATGGATACTCTAGAAATCGGTATTAAAGAATTTGGCGATAGTTCTGTGAACATTGTGGCGTATCCGTTAATTAACGTTAGTGACTTTAGGGAAGTTTATTATGGTGTTATGTCCGATGTAAAAGACCGCTTTGATGCAGAGGGCATCGATATTCCATATCCACAACGTGTGGTACATATGGTCAACTAATAGTATACGACAATGCTATTTTTCACCCACAAGGTGTGATGTCTGTGGCAAGTTCATATGTTAGGATAGAAATATACTTGTGTAAACCCATTCGTATGCATTGAAAGGGAGGAGCTCCTATGAATGAAAATCTATATGAATCTATGAAAGTTGCTATTATAGAGCTAGCCGAAGTAGGGAAACTCCGAGAAGGTAAACTACTCGTAGTGGGATGTTCTACTAGTGAAGTGCGAGGCGGTCATATTGGTAAGAATTCCTCTTTAACTGTGGCATCAGATTTGTTTACAGCACTGTCTGAAGTACAACATGAATATGGCTTTGATATAGCGATTCAGTGTTGTGAACATCTCAATCGAGCCTTAGTGATGGAGCGTCATGCTGCATTGACGCGAGGCTATGAAGAAGTGAATGTAGTACCTGTACAGCATGCAGGAGGATCCATGGCGACTACGGCCTATGCATCTTGGGAGGACCCTGTGCTAGTCGAGTATGTGAAAGCCGATGCAGGCATCGATATTGGAGATACTTTCATTGGTATGCATTTGAAACATGTAGCGGTACCTGTACGATTAAGTGTAACAGAAATTGGCGCAGCCCATGTGACGGCAGCTCGTGTGCGACCTAAATTTGTAGGCGGAGAACGCGCGCAGTATAATGAAATGTTAAAGTAAGAACTGTGAGGTAATTGTGGAATTTTATACCTATGCCTATGTGGTAGAACGAGGAGAATTTAGATCTCTTTTGCAATATATTGTGACATCTGTATTACTAGTTGCGTTGTTAGTAGTGGGTGTGAAAGCTATGTATAATCGCTTTGATACTAAATTCCGTGACTTGGGAATTATCATTGTATTAGGGCTTGTGTTTTTATTAGGATTGCAAGTCAACGACTACACTCGAGATGTAGATAGTGCAGAAGAATCAAACTATATGGTGCAATTCTTAAACAACTTGAGTGAACGTGCTGATGTGCCAAAAGATAAGATCCGTGTTAATACATTGCGTGTGCAGGATCGTATGATTGTCAGTATCGAGGACGCCTATTTTGAGGTGACTTTCACCATGAATAAGGATGGCTATTCCTTGCGACCGGTGGAGATGATCAACAACAATCCTAAGTTAGTCGATGTGAAGAAGGATGGGCAATAATATGTTAACAGGATACACATTAGTATTTATCAAACTAACCCTTGGTATTTTAGCCCTTATTTTTCAAATGAATTTGATGGGCAAGGGAAATTTGGCGCCTAACTCTGCGCTAGACCAAGTGCAAAACTATGTGCTAGGTGGTATCATTGGCGCCGTTATCTATAGTGAAAGTATCGGCATCTTACAATTTTTTCTGGTGTTGATTGCTTGGACTATCGTAGTTATGGGGCTGCGTTTTCTTAGCGCTCATGTACGATGGATTAAGACCCTTATTGATGGCCGTCCCAGTATTGTCATTGATCGAGGACAGATTCGTGTGAGGGAATGTTTAAAGCGAGGCCTTCGTGGCAGTGATTTGCAACTGAAACTTCGTAGCGCAGGAGTGACCCTTGTGAGTGATGTGCGTCGTGCTGTACTAGAACAGAACGGTCAATTAACATTAGTCATGAATGGTGACGATTTAATTCGCTATCCCGTTATCGTAGACGGTGTGGTAGATCCAGATATTCTAGACCTAGCCGATAAAGACATGGCTTGGTTGGAAGAAGAAGTGCGAGATCAAGGATACTCGATCAAAGATATTTATGTAGGAGAATACTCCAAAGGGCATCTAATTTTGCACCCTTATGAAGGACGCAGAGCGTAACCCTATTGTATTTTAGGATAGAATGGTGTATACTTGGAGTAGAAGGAATAAATCTTTCTTAGAGGGTTGTAGAAAATCATCCATAAGCTCAAAAAAGGACGGCTGCCACCGTCCTTTTTTCTTTCTATTTTCTATTCTTATAATACTTCAGAATTGCATATGTTAAAAAGTTAACAATCAATCCTTGCAGAATAGGGGCAAGAAAGCTAGCCCACCACACTAGAGGGGGATAATCAACCTCCATAAGCTCACCTCCTTTCATTTAAAGAGGATACCTAAAGTATAGCACATTTTGTGATAGAAAGGGGGATAGAGTCTTGAATAGAAAGGAAAAAACATGTATAATAATGGGGTAATAGCATTGGAATATGGCAGTTCTATGGGGCTTGTGCAAGGAGAGCCTGTGAACCATGTCAGGCCTTGATTGGAGCAGCATTAAGCGGTCACTCTCTTGTGCCACGAGGAAACCTATAGGGCTGTCAGATTCGAGTGCTATGGTAAAGCAGCTAGCTTAGCTGCTTTTTTTCATATCTTAAGGGAAAGGAGGGGCTATGAGTTATTTAGCGTTATATAGACGGTGGAGACCGAAACAGTTTACCGATGTTGTAGGTCAACATCACGTGTCGGATACATTACAGCGAGCTATTCGTGAAGATAAAGTGGCCCATGCCTATCTATTTGCTGGTCCTAGAGGTACAGGCAAAACGAGTATGGCAAAGATATTTGCCCGCGCTATTAACTGTGAACAGGGGCCTACAGACACGCCTTGCGGTCAGTGTGAATCCTGCCGGCAAATGCTGCAAGGGCAAGCTTTGGATGTCATTGAAATTGATGCAGCTTCCAATCGGGGGATTGATGAAGTGCGTGCCTTACGAGAACAGGTGAACTTCTTGCCTGTGGTAGGTCATAAAAAAGTGTTTATCATCGATGAAGCCCATATGCTTACCAATGAAGCTTGGAATGCTTTATTGAAAACCATTGAGGAACCGCCAAGCCATGTGATGTTTATTTTTGCGACCACAGAATCGGAGAAATTGCCGGTTACGATTTTATCTCGTTGTCAGCGGTATACATTCCGCCGTATCACAGCGAAGGATATTACGGCTCACTTATTGCATGTGGCGAAGGAAAGTAATATCCAACTTGATCCTGCGGCAGCACAAGTGATTGCAGTCCATGCCGATGGTGGGTTGCGGGATGCTTTGAGTATTCTAGATCAATGCTCTGGTATGACCTCGGATATTATTACAGCTCCTTTAGTAGAGACTATGATTGGCTTAGTGAGCAAATCCTGGGTTCTTGACATGGTGGATATATTGAAAGCCGGCAATGGTGCAGCCTTACTGCAAGCTGTAGATGAAGCCTTGCAAATGGGGCGTGATGCGCGCCAAATTGTAACGGCTTTAGTAGAACATCTACGAGCTATGATTGTGGCGAAAGTATTACCTGAGGCAGAAGAGTTATTGGCTTATGATACGCATAGAGAACGCTTATTAGGACAGACAAATGAGTTATCTATGGAGGAAATCGGACGCTATATCAATGTATTACAAACGGTACAAAATAACGCAAAGCAAATAGATAATCCGCGAGTGATTGTGGAAATGGGATTACTTTCACTATTGCAATTAGGCGGTGGGACCTACCAAACCTTAGAGGGGCGCATGACTACGATGGAACAATTTGTGAATCGTCAAGAAGATGCATTGCTCCAAAAATTGAATGAGTGGGGGGAACAACGTCCAGCAATAACTATGAGCGCCTCGACAGATACGGCAGCTAGTATTGGCAGCGGTGTAGCTCATAATACAATGATACACACAGTATCTAAGGTGGAGGTGCCACAGGTACCAGAACAAGATATGTATGAAGGTATTATGGAAGATGTACCACCATCTCTTGAAGACGATGAATTTCCTCCGCCAGTGCCACCTTCAGGGACTGTGAAGAGGACAGCACTGCCACCACCGCGTATAGCGAATGAAATGGGAAGAACAAGAGCTAAAGGGGCAGGTATGGCCTCTACTATAAAAAGCTCTTTGCCACCACCATTACCGAAGAAAGCATCTCCAACGGCAAAACCAAAAACGTCGACATTTGACATGATGCAAGAGGTGGCTGTAGGACAGGGGATGGTCAGTCCTCATGAATATAGCACGATTTTAGCAAACGTGATAAAATGGTTGAGAGGCAAGAATTATGGATTGCTGAATACGATTTATCAGCAAGGCACCTTGGTGTACTTAGATCAAGAGCTAGCGATCTTAGTATTCCCTACGCCGATAGCAGGGCCTATTCTAGTACAACAGCAACATGTAGAATGTGGGAAACAAGCGTTCCAACAAGTCATAGGACGACCGATTGTGGTGAAAGCTATTGATAAGAGGGACCCTAAATTGCAGGTATATTTAGAGGCAGCAAAATCCTTTGGAGACTCTTCACAGGACGGTGGACAGGTACAATCAATGGTAACGGCGAACGCTCCTGTGGTGGAACACTCTAGAGATACCGAAGAGACAGGGCAACCAACTGTCGCTACCCAGGAGACAACACAGGTTACACCGCGTGAGGAGATACCAACTGTATCCGTAGAAACGTCAAAGTCTAATAGTGGTAAACCTACCTACATAGGTACGAATACCACTTCAAAGGTAGGCGCCGGTAGCGACCCTACCAATGTAGATGGCATTATTGATGATTTTCTCACAGTCTATGAGAATCCAGAGGAAGTATTAAACCCCTACTATCAGGAAATGGGGAAAGGCATGCTTTCAGAAGAAGACATAGACGAGATACGGACATTGCCGAAATGGTCTTCAGCCGAGGCCAGTGATGAAGAAAAACAAGAAACTCTACTCTATGATGCTTTACAACACATGGAGGCCAGTGGGTATGATATTTATGTGAAAGAAGTAGACGATTTGTCTAAGTAATGAAGGAGGTTCACTATGTTTGGTGGCGGTAATATGCAAGGTATGTTGAAAAAAGTTCAAAAAATGCAAAAGGATATGGAAAAAGCACAAGAAGAAATTAAAAACACCGTGGTAGAAGCATCTATCGGTGGTGGTGCCGTATCTGTAACAATGAATGGAGAACAAGAAGTATTGTCCATTAAAATTGCTCCTGCTGCAGTAGATCCAGAAGATGTGGAAGCATTAGAAGATTTAATCTTAGCAGCTGTGAATGAAGCGAACCGTAAAGCAAAAGAAGTGGCAGAGAAAAAATTAGGGGCTGTCACAGGAAACTTGAAACTTCCTGGAATGCCAGGTATGTTCTAATATGACAAATCCTTTAGAACGATTAGTAGAAGAGTTGCGTCGCCTACCAGGTGTGGGGGCTAAATCGGCTAGACGATTAGCATACCATTTGATTGAGGCAGATGCAGAAGATGTACAACGCTTGGTAGAAACCATCCTTGCAGCGAAAGAAGCTACGCATAGATGTTCCCAATGCTTTAATTTATCAGCTCAAGATCCTTGTGAGTTTTGTGTGAGCTCTAAACGGGACCGGTCTATGATCTGCGTAGTAGAAACATCGCGAGATGTCATTGCTATCGAACGCAGTGGTGACTATAAAGGGTTATACCATGTATTGGAAGGGGCTTTGTCCCCTATTGATGGGGTAGGCGTAGAAGATATCCGCTTGAAAGAGCTCATGTTACGTCTTCAAGATAATACAGTGCAAGAGGTTATCATCGCCACAGACCCTGATGTAGAAGGAGAAGCAACGGCGTTATATATTGCTCGATTATTGCAACCTACGGGGATTAAAGTCACTCGTATTGCCCGTGGTATTCCAGTAGGTGGAGATATTGAATACGCCGATGAGGTGACCTTGAGCGGTGCTGTATTACACCGTCAAGAAATGAGGTAATTATGGATTTTCTTATGCATGGTGCAGTGGCAATCTTAGTGGCTTGGGTCATCATTAAGGTGGCTTGGTTTACGGTGAAACGAGTGGCGACCAATGTCTTTTTAGGTATGGTTAGCTATGCGGTTATCACAGAAGTGTTTCATGTATCATTAGATATGAATATTATGCTGTGGGCACTAACAGCCGTGTTAGGGCCTATACCAGTGTTAGGCTTGGCCTACTTTCATTGGTAAGATAAGGAGCAACTATGCAATCAAATACTGTGGTACTTAATGACATTCAACAACAAGTTGTACAGGAATTAGATAGAAATATTGTATTGCTAGCTTCTGCAGGAACGGGAAAAACAAATACATTGTCCTATCGGGTGGCACATATCTTGGAAACGGGACGTGCCACTGGGGATCAAATTTTGTGTTTAACATTTACGAATAAAGCGTGTCGTGAAATGAAAGAACGCATAATTGCGATTGTAGGGCAAGAGGCACAAGCTGTGAAAGTATCTACATTTCACAGCTTTTGCTATACCATTTTGCAAGAAGAAGCAAAATTACAAGAAGATTTGTTTAAGGAATTTCTTATCTTTGATGAAGAAGATGCAGAGGAATTATTGAGTGAATGTTTGCCGGATATTGTGAAAGCCTATAGTGAAGAGCAAGGTGTCACGGCACCGAGAATACATGCAACTACGATTCGTGAGGTTATCAGTGCGGTAAAAGAACATCGCTCTAAGTATCAATATTATTTTTCTAGTATAGACAATGATTACGGGCGCACAATAGAGCAAATGAAACGGGATGAATCTGTTTGGTACAACATTATGTCAGAAGAAACGGCTGCTTTTTTAGAAGAAAAAGGACTGCAAGTTTTGATGGAATACGAGAACCGTTTGCGGAACCTCAATGGACTGGATTTTGCTGATTTGATTACTCGTGTTCACCAAATCTTTCAGCGCCCCGAAGTGGCTAATCGTTGGCGCCAGCGCTATTCTTATATTGCAGTGGATGAAATGCAGGACACTAGTGCATTGGAATATGAAGTGATGAATACTATGTGGAAGGGTAATCATATTTTGCTCTGTGGGGATTACTTTCAAACCATTTATGAATGGCGTGGGTCTAACCCGATTACATTGATCGATCGGTATCGTAGAGAGTATAACCCCATAGAATTGGTGTTTGATACAAACTATCGGTCCAATCAGATGCTGTTTAAGGGAGCTTTTTCCATGCTGAAAGATATGTTCCCTCAACGGGTGCGAGAGTTGTATCGAAAAGAACCGAAAGCGATTGCTACGCAACAAGGAGAGCCTATTTCAATATTTGCTGCTGAAGATGCTCAGGATGAGGCTAGGTATATCTTTCAGTCTATCCAACAGCTGAGAACTGGTGAAGAGATGCCGCCGGTAGGAATTTTAGTGCGCACCAACAAACAAGCCGTACGATTAAGTGAGCAATTTAAGCGATGTAATAGAACCTTGCCAGAAGAGAAACAATTGAAATTTATTTTGGCAGATGAATTAAAATTTTTCCGCCGTTTAGAAATCAAGGATGTGTTGGCATTTTTTAAATGCTTAGTAAACCCTTGGGATTTGATGAGTACAAAACGGATTATTCGAACCTTTGTCAAAGGGATTGGTGATAAGCGCATGGAGGAATTAGAAAGTACAGCGGTGAGAAAAACTGGTTTACGCATCACCGATTTCATGAGCACAAAGATCTTTACGCGAGAGCCTTATGAACAATTAGAAAAAGGACTCATTGCTAAAGATATCGTTGTGTTTGATGTGGAATCTACGGGCGTAAATATCATGGAAGGTCGTATTGTGCAGATGGCAGCTATCCGTATCGATGAAGAAGGTAATGCAATTGATACTTTCGAACGATTTATCAATCCCGGTGTACCTGTAGGTGACTCAGAATTAGTCCATGGATTTAGCGATGCGTACTTACAAGAGGTTGGGGGCGATGCACGAACAGTATTAGAAGCATTCAGACAATTTGCGGATGGGTCCATGATTGTAGGGCACAATGTGCAGTACGATATGGGGATATTAGAACAAGAGTGTAGTCGCAATGGTGTAGTTATGCCAAGGGTACAAGCCATCTATGATACCTTAGACATATACCGTCGCTTCTATCCGAATTTGCCAAATCACAAATTGGAGTTTTTAAGTGGCTATTTCCCCATAGATCATCAGTCTACCCATAATGCCATGGATGACATTATAGCGACAGGCAAATTATTGGTCTATGCTATGAAAGAAAATATCCTTCCTACGAAAGCACAGCGCATGGCATTTGTCAATAAATATAGAGATATATTTGCTAATATTGCTGCCTCGATGGACACTTTACGAAGTAAATGGACTACGAGTAAGCCTACAGAAATTCTTACGTATATTATGAAAGATATGGGGGTAGTGGAGCATTATCAAAAGAAGGTGAAAGAAGATCCCACAGGACAACGTAGAATCACTAGTATTCGTGAACTATACCGCATCATGAAAGAATTGGAAGAGGAACATCCAAGATATGTAGGGCGTGATGGTGTGAAAGAGATATTAGAAATGTCTGCTCTTCACTCGGGAGAGGGAATGTTTCGACGGAAAGGAGATAGCCGTATTCCAATCATTACGGTTCATCAAGCTAAAGGCAGTGAATTTGAACATGTCTTTATTGCTAGTGCTCATGATGGGGGACTTCCTTTCTATTATGCGGTTAAAGATGGCAAACTAGAAGAAGAAAAACGTATTTTCTATGTGGCATTAACCCGTGCGAAGAAACACTTGACGATTACCTATGCAAAGGGGAATGCTAAAGGATATTATCAACAACCAAGTCGATTTTTATCTTCTATTCCAGAGGAGTACGTAAAGCATGTAACATTCAATCGTTGGTAGGGAATTTGTAGGGAACAACTACCCCAATGTTTTCAATCTATGCTATAATAGAGTGTAAATAGCTGTGCGTAAGACGTTTATTTACGAAGGTAATACTAATAATGGAAGAACTTTCAGAATCGGGGGCTTTCAAACTAGAAAGCAATCGTTAACATAGAAAGTTCTATGATGTAATGGAGGCAATTCATATGGGAACCAATGTAGCAACAAGTATGGTAATTGGCACACAATGGGGCGATGAAGGTAAAGGTAAAATCGTTGATTATTTATCTGAACGCGCTGATGTGGTAGTACGTAGCCAAGGTGGTAATAATGCAGGTCATACGGTAGTCGTAGACGGTAAATCTTTCGCATTGCGTTTATTGCCTAGCGGTATTCTTTACGATGATAAAATGAATATCATTGGTACTGGTGTCGTTGTGGACCCTAAAGTATTGTTGGAAGAAATTGCAAACCTTGAAAAAGAAGGTAAAAGTGCAAAATCCTTATATATTTCTGACCGTGCTCACGTGATTTTACCGTATCATAATCGTTTAGATGAAGCGGAAGAATCTGTGAAAGGTGATGCTAAAATTGGTACTACAAAAAATGGTATTGGTCCATGTTATGCAGATAAAGTAAATCGTATTGGTATCCGTATTTGTGATTTAATGGATCCAGTTGTATTTGAGAAAAAATTGAAATTCAACGTAGAATTGAAAAATAAAATGTTAACAGCCGTATATGGTTTTGAGCCAGTTAATTTTGAAGAGATCTTAAAAGATTACCTAGGCTACGCAGAAAAACTACGTCCATTTGTAAAAGATACAAATTTTGCTGTTATCGATGCTATCAAAGCTGGTAAAAAAGTGTTATTTGAAGGGGCGCAAGCAACTATGCTTGACCTTGATCATGGTACATACCCATTCGTAACAAGTTCTCATCCAGTAGCAGGTGGTGCCTCTGTAGGCGCTGGTGTAGGTCCTAACTACTTAAAAAATATCTTTGGCGTAGTAAAAGCGTACTCCACTCGTGTTGGTGAAGGTCCGTTCCCATCTGAACTATTAGATGAAACTGGTGAATACCTTCGTCAAACAGGCCATGAGTTTGGTACTGTTACAGGTCGTTCCCGTCGTTGTGGTTGGTTAGATTTATCCGTTGTGACTTATGGCGCAGCGTTGAATAGCTTGGATTATTTAGCCATTACTCGCCTTGATATCTTAGATGGTTTGGATGAAGTGAAAATTTGTGTAGGTTATACTCGCAATGGTGAACCTGTACAAGGATTCCCAGCTAGCTTAGATGTACTCGCAGAATGCGAACCAGTATACGAAACATTCCCAGGTTGGAAAACAGATATTTCCGGTATCCGCAAGTACGAAGAATTGCCAAAAGCAGCACGCCGCTATGTAGAGCGCATTGCAGAAGTCACTGGTGTACAAGTAGGTATTGTTTCCGTAGGTCCTGGTCGTGATCAAACGATTGACTTAGTGAATGTATTTGCGTAATTGCAATGAACCATGTAGAGACCCGTACAGGGTCTCTATTTTATTTATGACAGATGTAGGTGTATTTGAAAGTGAGGAGATTGTACTATGAAACGATTGTCCGTAGCACTCTCTCAAGATGTGACAGAACTGTTGAAAGAGTATATAACATACCCTATGGTGGATGTGGAGAAGGCAGACTTTACAGAGGTATCTGCCATTGTAGTCAGTGATGCGTATGTCAAAGACATAGTTCATCATCCACAGGTACAAGCGTTTTCCATTCCTCTCTTTGTGATCACAAACAATGGAGATACTCGTATTACATCTGGTGATTATGTGCCGAATATGAAGATCTATACAGCACATACACTAGATGAACTTAGAATGGCAGAGGATGTTGAAACGGCGGCGATACGCTATGAATATGCTATATTGCCACCATTTTTTAGAAAGCTATCTATGTACTCTACCGATGGCAATCTTCAATTTGATTGTCCAGGACATCAAGGAGGAGAGTTTTTCAAACGTCATCCAGCAGGGCATGCGTTTTATGATTTCTATGGCCCCAATGTATTTACTAGTGATTTATGCAATGCAGATGTGAAGTTAGGAGACTTACTCATTCATGAAGGACCTGCATGTGATGCACAGCGGCATGCAGCGACTGTGTTCAATGCAGATAAAACCTATTTTGTATTGAATGGTACTTCTTCTGCTAATAAAATGGTCCTCAATGCGTTGTTGGCGCCAGGAGATATAGTACTGTATGACAGAAATAATCATAAGTCCATTTCTCACGGTGCTTTGGTGCAAGCTGGTGCGACACCAGTGTACTTGGAAACAGCGCGCAACCCTTTCGGATCGATTGGAGGGATTCTAGACCATTGCTTTGAAGAGCGATATATTCGTCAATTAGTGGCCCAAAGAGACCCAGAGAAAGCAAAGGAAGAACGGCCCATCCGATTAGCCGTGATTCAGCTAGGCACCTATGATGGAACGATTTATAATGCACGACAAGTAGTAGACCGCATCGGACATCTTTGTGATTATATTTTATTTGACTCTGCTTGGGTGGGGTACGAACAATTTATTCCGATGATGAAAGATTGTAGTCCTTTATTGTTGGAATTAGGTCCTGATGATCCGGGCATTCTCGTGACACAATCAGTACATAAGCAACAAGCTGGCTTTTCTCAAGCTTCTCAGGTACATAAAAAAGATAGACATATTAAAGGGCAAGCACGTTATGTAAACCATAAACGGATGAACAATGCCTTTATGATGCATGCCTCTACATCACCGTTTTATCCTTTGTTTGCATCCTTGGATGTGAATGCTAAAATGCATGAAGGATTAGGTGGTCAATTTTTGTGGAATGACTGTGTGAAAGTAGCCATCGAAGCCCGTAAATCAGTGTTGGCACGATGCCAGTATATACGACCATTAGTACCACCTATGGTACATGGTCAACGTTGGGAGGATGGTGATACTGAACGTATGGCAAAGGACCTATCCTATTTTCGATTTGAACCGAATGGAAAATGGCATTCCTTTCAAGGGTATGGGGAAGATCAATATGTTATCGACCCTTGTAAGTTTCAATTGATTACGCCCGGTATTGATGTAGAAACGGGAGACTATACATCCTTTGGCATACCTGCCACTATTTTGGCTCATTATCTGCGAGATCGCCATATTATTCCAGAAAAATGCGATTTAAATACCATATTATTCTTGATGACACCGGCGGAAACGAAGGAAAAAATGGAGCAACTAGTATCCCACTTAGTGGAGTTTGAAAGTCTCATCGATAGAGATGCTCCCTTGGAAGAAGTATTGCCTTATGTGAGCTATCAACATTGGAAGGCTTATGAAGGATATACGATTCGTCAACTTTGCCAAGAAATGCATGATTTTTATAAAGATCGCAATGTCAGTGAGTTACAAAGAAAATTATTTTTACAAGACTATTTCCCTGACTATGTAAAAACACCGCAAGAAGCGAATTTTGATTTCGTTCGTGGTCGCGGCGAGTTAGTGCCAGTGTCTGAGGCAGTAGGGCGCATTGCTCTAGAAGGAGCCTTGCCATATCCACCGGGCGTGATTTGCGTACAGCCAGGAGAACGGTGGTCAGAGACGGCACGAGATTATTTCTTGGCTTTAGAAGAAGGGATTAATCGATTGCCTGGCTTTGCCCCAGAAATTCAAGGGGTGTACTTGCAAGACCAAGAGGATGGCACTAAAAAAGCCTTTGCCTATGTGTTACAAAAGTCCTTTGAATCGTTATAGTATAAGCAATGGTATCTATAAACTTGTACTCACAATGCATAGAAATGGTGTATCGTACTTGTATGATACACCGTTTTTATATATACTTGTATATGAATGCATAAAACTATTTCATAGCGTGTAGCCCGTATAGAATGCCTATAGGCTATAAAATAGTTAGATAGATAATAGGGGGAGTTGTAGGCTCACTAGACTAGATAGGAGTAATTATGTTAATACAAGATAAACATGCAGTGGAGCAGCGATTGTTAATTCAATCGGCCATACTCATGTCATTTGTGGCAATAGGTGGCACCATGATGGGGGTCTTTAGTGGATCCAGTGCCATCTTATTAGATGGGGTAGTGTCATTTATTGCCGTTATTATTAAGGTGATGATGATCATTACATCCAGATTAGTATCTAATGAAACAAGTAAGCGCTTTCAGTTTGGGTATTGGCAGTTTGAACCTTTGGTGTTAATTGCAGAAGGTAGTTTTACCTTGCTCATCGTAAGTTATGCCTTTTTATCGGGGTTGACCGATTTATTGGGTGGCGGTCGTGCTGTTCATGTGGGACCAGCTATCATCTATGCTACGATTTTTACTATCGCTGATACGTGCTATTATTTCTATGTGCACCAAATCAATAAAAAGTTGCAGTCTAATTTGGTGAAATTCGATAATATTAGCTGGTCCATCGATGCTATGCTAGAAGCGGGGATTTTAATTAGTTTCTTGGTGGCTTTTGGGTTAGAACATTTTGGCTATGCAGAATGGGCCGTCTATGTGGATCCAATTGTGCTTATCATTTTGTCTTTACAAATGATGCCATCTGCTTTAAAAATTATCATTCCATCAGTGAAACAAATTATGGGGGTGGCCCCTTTAACCTTGCATAATCGAATTCAATTTATTATGGATTCTTTCATGGAAAAGTATAAATTTAAAGATTATGTCACTAGTGTACAAGCTTACGGGAATGTAAAAATGATTGAAATTGATATTTTAATTCCTAAGAACTTCCCAAAACAAACGATTGTCGAATTAGATGAGATTCGCAATGAAATTGACCTTGCCATTGGTGGTGACCCTGCAGAGAAATGGGTGACAATCACCTTTACAGCTACGAAAAAGTGGATGGCAAAAGATTATTTATTAGATGAAGAAGACGAAGATTAATAACTATCTTCCTATGAGGAGACAACAGTGGATTATGTATTGACCATTATGGAAACCTACGGATATGCAGCCATGTTTATTTGTATGGTATTAGAAAATGCAAACATTCCTATTCCTAGTGAAATTATTTTAGGGTTTGCAGGGTATTTAGTATTTCAAGGTGTATTTGATTTACATACAGCTATTATTGTAGGTGTGGTAGCAGGTGTTGTGGGGTCTGTATTGTCCTATTGGCTAGGAGAATATGGTGGCAGACCTATATTAATGAAATACGGAAAATATATTTTGTTTAATGAAGATAAGTTCGGTGCAGCTGAAAAGTTATTTAATCGTTATGGCGGTGCAGCTGTATTTGTTGGTCGCTTATTGCCAGGGGTGCGTACCTTTATTTCCCTTCCTGCAGGAGTAGCTAAATATCCGATGACACCTTTTGTGATTTGGACGACTTTGGGCACTATTCCTTGGACTATCTTGTTAGTCTGGCTAGGTATGAAGTTAGGTGAACATTGGAAAGACTTGATCGAGTACAATCATGAACTTTTAGTGGCTATGATTGTGGTGTTTGTAGTGGTCGCTGTAGTGTATGGTTTGAAATATTGGAAACGTCGTAACCAATAGGGAGATGCTTATGAAATTACATCGTGTCACCTATGTAGTATTTCTCTTTTTCTTAGGAGTCTATGTACTAGGCAACCATCTCTTGCCAGTGTCGGATCCAGTAGAGTCAAATTACGCTTTAACCGCAAAAGAAATGGTTCTTTCCGGAGATTGGTTATCCCCACAAATTTATGGGCACTATTGGTTTGATAAACCGATTATGATTTATTGGCTATTGAGTTTGTCCTATTCCGTATTTGGTATCACAGACTTTGCAGCGCGTTTTCCGTCTGGCCTCTTTGGAGCTTTATCAGTAGCCTTGGTCTACCAAGGGGTACGTACTTTGACCGGACAACGACTAGGAGCCTTATTATCGGCTTTTATACTGGGGACCTCTCTTATTGTCTGGACCATTGCCCATGGTATCATCACAGATATGGTACTCCTATTTGCTACGGTAGGAACGTTCTATTACGCCTATCGGGGATTACTAGTTAAGAATCCTTGGTATATGGCAGTGTCCTATGGCTTTGCAGGTATCGCCGTGTTGACGAAAGGACCTGTAGGCCTCGTACTGCCTGGAATGTTGTTCCTTGTCTATGGAGGTGTTAAACGTTCTTGGTCATTGGTGAAAGCCTTATTTCCATGGCAAGGTATCCTCGTGTTCTTAGCGATTGTTCTGCCTTGGTATGGATATATGTACCATACCCACGGTATAGAATTTATCAATGGATTTTTGGGGCTCCATAATGTAACTAGGGCTACCCAATCTGAGCATCCTGAGGTGAATCATTGGTGGTATTATCTACCTATTTTCCTGGGCGGTTCTCTCCCTTGGACGGGGGCCATTCTATATGGTATGTATCGTGGCTGGAAAACGAGAACTGATGCCTATCTATATACGATGATTATGGGATGGGGGACGATTCTATTTTATACGGCTATGGCCACAAAATATCCAACCTATGCCTTTATTTCGGTCATTCCTTTTAGTCTATTAGGGGCGTATGGCGTGATGTCTTTGAAAGATGCCAGTCACCGTGCTTGGTGGTGGGTATTGGGGCCTACCTTGGTATTATGGTGGGCTCTTGGTATTGGTACATTCTTTGCACCTTGGGGATTTTGGTGGATTCTTCGAGCACTTGTCGTAGGCCTTACCATATTCTTAGGCGGGTGTTATTGGTATGGGAAACGATTGATGATGCCTTTCACAGTGGGGATGGGTACCTTAGTAGTACTAGGTATTGTTCTGATAGAAGGATTGGTACCATTCTTGGGCCTGCGTTCTTCTGTGACCTATCATGAACAGATTAAGGAGTTCCATGGACCTGTCTATTATTATGGGGAATATGCAGCCTCGGTGCCGTATTATTTAGATATTACCCCAGTGCGAGTAGAGCCTAGTCCAGAACGATTGGCGAAGTACAATGTACAACGCAGTGCGAAGTGGAATGGCAAACATGTGATGCCTCAAATTGAGGAAGAAGAATTGTTTAAACGCTTGCAATCTGGAGAACGGATGCTGATTATTACCAATAAAAATTATGGTAAGGAATTAGAGGAATCTTCAGTAAGTCAATATTTAGAACGTGATGAAAGTAGTTCTAAAGTAGTGCTATTGCATTCCAAATAGTGAGGTATCTATGTCAGTAGAACGATTGATGCGACAATTAAAAGGATTTTCTAGTCCTCAAGTGTATAATCCTTGGAATGACTTTGATGAACGCTATGATTCGAACAAGAGGGCCAGCTCCATTCGGAGAAAGCAGTTGCAGGTCTATTTAGAGGAGCGATTAGATCGTGCCAAAATTCTTATTATAGCAGAAGCGGTGGGCTATCAAGGTGGGCGGTTTACAGGAATTGCCATGACTTGTGAAAGAATGCTCTTAGGGCATCATCCTTCAGTAGCTCCATCTATGGTGTTTACTGGATTAGAGCCGAAACGAACTAGTAATCCAAAGAGTGAGTATATTATAAAACCCACACAAAAAGAAAAGGGCTTCAACGAGCCCACTGATTCTGTGGTGTGGAATGCCATGTTAGAAGCTAATATCGATCCTTATGAAGTGGTGTTATGGAACATCTTTCCTTTTCATCCCTTTAAAGGTACAGATGGTCTGACGAATCGTACGCCGACCAAGCAAGAATTAGACTTAGGATGGACTTATACAAAACAACTCTTAGATCTATTCCCACAGGCTCAGATCATTGGGGTAGGACAAAAAGCCAGTCTTACACTTAGTGATTATGGTATAGAAGTACAAGCTACATTGCGTCATCCAGCTAATGGAGGGGCAGGGCTGTATAAACAGCAGTTCCGGGAATTTGTTAAATAAAAAAGCTGGGAAAACCGCAGCGCTTCCGAAAAGACGAAAAGCCGCAGCGCTTCTGAAAACTGCCCTACGCGAAAGTTTTCAGTAAGCACTACGGCTTTTCTTGGTGGGAGTCATTATTGAGTGTTTATCATGTTTTTTAGTGCTTAGAGAAAACCAAAGACTTATTTTGCAGTGAATTTAATATGTAATGTAAAAAATCCTACTATCGATGATGATGGTAGGATTTTTATATAGGAATTTAGAGGAAGCTTAGTTATAGATTCTTTCGTATCAGTAGCGTATGCAACACTTGAATCACTTTGTCTAGCTCTTCTTGTGTGTGTGAAGCGGTGACGGTTAAGCGCAATCGTCCAGTATTGATAGGTACAGTTGGTGGACGAATACCACTGAGGATAATCCCTTCTTGTTCGCATAGGCGACTGGCCGCTAATGTATCTTCGTTGGAACCAATGATAATGGGGAAAATCGGTGTTTCATCACTACTAAAGACTCCTAAGGATTGTAATGCTTTGTGCATATATTCCGTATTGCTCCGTAGGTTTTGATAGACATTTGGTTCTTCTCCCAATACTTCTAAGGCGCCAAGGCTCGCCCCAATGTCAGCTGGGGACAAGGCGGTGGCAAAGATGAAAGGACGACTGTGGTTAATAATATAATCGATAACAGTGCTAGAACCGCAGACGTATCCGCCGATGGAACCCAAGGCTTTACTCATAGTGCCAGTGGTGATGATGCGGGGGCTTTCACAGTGAAAGTGATGGGCAGTACCACGACCGTCACCAATGACACCAGTAGCATGGGCATCATCTACGATGAGAAGAGCGTCGTAACGCTCCGCTAGCGCTAGTAGTTCAGGTAAGGGGGCAATATCCCCATCCATGCTGAACACCCCATCAGTGATGATAAAACGCATCCCATAGTGTTTTGATTGAGCTAGTAATGGCTCAAGGGCTTGCACATCTTTGTGAGGGTACACCTGTATTTTGGCACCGCTAAGACGACAGCCATCGATGAGGCTAGCGTGATTCAATTCATCACTGAAAATGATGTCCCCTTTATGAGCGAGAGCCGATATAGTTCCTAGATTTGCCATAAACCCAGCTGTGAAAGTGAGGGCTTTTTCGCATTCTTTCCACTCTGCAAGGCGGTGTTCTAGCTCTTGAAATAAAGGAAAAGAACCAGAGGTAAGACGAGCGCCACCAGAACCGGTACCATATTGTTGGATAGCCTGTAAGGCACGTTCTTTCACATGCGGGTGGTGTGTTAAACCTAGGTAATTGTTGGATGCCATCATCAGATAGGTGGAACCTTCATATATAACATGCGTCGCATCGATAGGCGTATAGGTCCGAGGAGAACGAAATTGTGATTCCTCTTGGCGCTTGATTAAGGCTTTAGAATATCGATTACACATGATGAATCCCTTTCGTTGTGACCCAGGTAGGGGTGGACGTAAAATACTGTACTAATGTTTCTAAGGGAGCCTCTTCTGTGATGAAGAAAGCACGACCACCAATGGGGCTACCATAGACTTTCATAGGGCTTAATCGATGGTATGTAGTACCGTAGGACACATAGCCCGTTGTATAATCTGGATCGTCGGACCAACACAGTTCGCCTAGCACATAGGGAGATGCCAAGACCTTGCTAGCCAAGATAAGGGCCTCCCTAGAATGGATAGAGGCACATCCGAAGTGTTGTAAATGTTGCTGTATATCGGTATCGTTTTCTGCATCCATACGGGATACACGTACGGTTTGAGGATATACCTCGCCAGTAGTAGCATTGACGAGCCAAGCACCGCTGACAGATTCTGTGTTTTGGCTAAGTTTGATAAAAGCATTTTGAATCGCCTGTTCTTGAATCTGTGCTTGCTGTAATAGCTGAGCCGCTACTCGATGAGATTCCTCGATCGTGGCGGATTCGGTAGTAGCTATCGTGAGAGCAGGGACTTTCACGATGGATTCGTCAGGAATCTCGTCAATTTGTAAATTAATGAAATCTGGACGACCTTTGCTGTGCTGCAAAGCTCGTTGTAAAAATTCTTCTGAAATGCGTGATAAGGATGTTAAGGAAACGAGTCGTTCTGCCCCAGAGATATGAGCTCCTCCTTGTTCGTGAGGACCTCCCTTAGCAGCGCGCATACGAATGCTGTAGACCATGGTGTTAGCCCTTGTTCACATCGTTAGCTACTTTGGTAGGCGCTAATTGTGGCAAGCGGCGGAAAATATTTACGAAGATAGGGCTCACAATGACTGTGAAGATCATGCCTGGGATGGCTGTGATGAGCATAGGAATGACCATTTTGCCAAAGGAAAGGCCGATGGTAATCCGTGCAATAGCTGATGCAATAGGGCCAGAGATAAGAATGGACCACATACGGTTTTTACCAATCCATAAAATAAAGCCTACGATGAGACGGAATTGCATGGCAATAGCTACGTTGAGCAAATTTTGTGTACCTAGTACAAGACCGATAGCGCTAGATAAACAACCGCAGATGATGTATTTGCGAAACCCAAAGGCTGCACAAATAGCGACGGCTAGAGGGGCGGATAATTGGAACTCTACACCAGGGATGATGTTGGGGATTTTCATACCTCCTAAGATTGTCATCATAGCAGTTAAGATGCCGATTTCGGCAATAGCGCGAATACTTACATGTTTCATTTTGTGACCTCCTATTGTAAACTTTCAATAACCTTACTTCGTTTACATTATAAAACGCAATTGCATTTAGTGCAATATTCAATTGCAAATTTTTATGACTCATCATAAGGGACCTCAGTTGCTTAGGTTGGAATTTCTATAGTATAATAAAAGTAATTAATTTGATCGGCTTATGAACCCTATGGATTCCCAAAAATTTCACAGTAGAAGTATGTATAGTGGGTATATGCTTTGCTGTGTAGAAGAATGTGACATAGATAGTGAGAAAGGTTTCTCACAGTGTTTTGCTGTATGAATACGAACAGAAATAGATACTTATTTGTGCTTACATGCCGATACATGCTCAACCATCAGTGGATGGAATTAGATAGTCTTGGACTATAGTAGTATGTATAGACAGTACGACTATAGTCCTGCAGGAGGAAATTTTGAATACACAAGAAAAAACAATGGTAGCTACACCAACAGGTGAAGCTACGCAACAACGACCACGTTCGACAACACGTACACGTCGCACCACTGGTCAAAATCGTCGTGCCACTGTGAAAGCGGAGGGAGAACGTCCAAGCCGCCCACGCAACAATGATAATGGCGAGCGCCGTCAATCCAACCGTGGTCCACGTAGACCACAACGGACGAATACAGGAGTAGAAAAACAGGAACAATCAGCACGTCCGCATGTGCGAAAAGATAAATTACAAATCATTCCATTAGGTGGGTTAGGTGAGATTGGTAAAAACATGACCATCTTCCAATATGGCGATGATATTGTAGTGTTAGATGCGGGCTTAGCATTCCCAGAGAATGATATGTTAGGGGTAGATATTGTTATCCCTGATATGAGTTATTTAATCGAGCATAAAGATAAAGTGCGTGCTGTGGTGATTACGCATGGTCACGAAGACCATATTGGTTCTTTGGCATACTTATTAAAAGAAGTGAACGTACCTGTCTATGCGACGAACTTAGTATGTGGACTGATTGAAGGAAAGCTAAAAGAACATCATGTAAAAGCTAAAAAATTACAAATTGTAAAAGCTGGTGATGAATTTAAAATTGGATGCTTCAAAGTGGGTTTTATACAAACAAACCACTCTATTCCAGACGCATGCGCTATCTTCTTAGAAACTCCAGTGGGTACTGTGGTACATACAGGGGACTTTAAAGTTGACCAAACTCCTGTAGATGGGAAATTGATGGACGTTCACAAATTTGCAGAACTTGGCAACAAAGGCGTATTGGCGCTTATGTCCGACTCCACAAATGTAGAGAAACCAGGATTTACTCCATCTGAAAGTTCTGTGGGACCAGCTATTATGCGTGCCGTCGCAGAAGCTACAGGTCGTGTTATTTTAGCGACGTTCGCATCCAATGTATCCCGTTTACAACAAGCCATTGATGCAGCGGTAGCTACAAAACGTAAAGTAGTGGTACTAGGTCGTTCCATGGTAAATGTGACAGAAATTGCGCAAGAACGTGGTTACTTAACAGTGCCAGAAGGAACTATCATCGGCGATGATGAAATGAATCGCTATCGGGCTGATGAAATTATGATTTTAACAACAGGGTCTCAAGGGGAACCAATGGCAGGCCTATCTCGTATGTCTACGAACAATCACCGTACCGTAGAGATTACCCCAAATGATACTGTGATTATTTCCGCTACACCAATTCCTGGTAATGAAGCGGCTGTAGGACGTACCATCGATAACTTATTGCGCCAGGGTGCTCATGTTGTGTATGGCAAAGATCGTGGTATTCACGTATCTGGACATGGTAGCCAAGAAGACTTAAAAACTATGTTGAACCTAGTACGACCTAAGTTCTTTATCCCTGTCCATGGGGAATACCGCATGTTGAAAAAACATGGTGAATTGGCTGTATCCATGGGGATTGTAAAGCCTAGCAATGTCTTGGTAGGTGATAATGGACAAATTTTTGAGTTTACCACTCGTACAGGTCGTTTAGCAGGCCGTGTGCCAGCTGGTAAAGTCTTTGTAGATGGCTTAGGTGTTGGTGATGTAGGTAATATCGTTATCCGCGACCGTCAACAATTAGCCCAAGAAGGTATGGTAGTCGTTGTTATGGCAATGGACCGTGCTTCTGGCACGATCGTAGCAGGTCCAGATATGTTATCCCGTGGCTTTGTGTATGTGCGTGATGCAGAAGAATTGTTAAGCGAAGCACAACGTCGTGTAGATGCAGCAGTAGAGAAATGTGAAATGGATCATATCAAAGATTGGACAACCATCAAAACAGTGGTGCGTGACACATTAGGAAAATTTTTCTATGAAAAAACACGTCGCCGTCCAATGATTCTACCAATCATTCAAGACGTATAAAGAATGTGATATAATAGACATATGACGAAAGTCATATGTCTATTTATTGTATTGGACTATGTCGTAACTTAGGGCGACATAGTGTGGAGTTAATATATGAATCAAACAAGTACAAAATCCGTCGTAGAGTCTGGTATCTTAACGGCATTGATGATTGTCTTTGCCATGATCGGCCTCAGTGTACCTATGCTTGGATTTTTTGGATCTATTTTTGTACCTATGACAATTGCCATTGTAGGCGTACGTCATGGATTTCGATGGAGCTTATTATCTGTCGTATCCGCGGTTATAGCCATTGCCTTTTTATTAGGACCATTGACGGCTATAGTAGAAGGCGGTGTCTTTGGTGTGATTGGCATTTTAATTGGTTATGGCTTGCGTAAGCAGTGGTCGATTTCTAAATTGTTGATGATTCCTGCGGTAGTATTAATGCTAGCAGTAGTCATTCAGTTTTGGGCTTCTGCTTTAGTGATGCAAGTAAGCCCTACAGAGATGTGGTCATCTTTGGAAGAACAAATTACTGTATCTATGCAAGATATGTATGCTCAACAAGGGCTTTCAGAGGAGCAAGTGACAACAGCGATGACTGCTTTGCAAGATCAAATTGAAATCATGAAAAAAGTATTGATTGCAGGTTTATTTTGCTCTGGTGTGGCAATTTCGTATATTATCAATCGCCTTACCTATATTGTGCTCAGTCGTATTGGTACCTATCAGATTCCTGAAATGCCTACCATCAAAGGTTGGCGTGTGCCAGATTGGGCATTGCATATTTTCTTAGTGGGGGTCATTTCCTATTTTGTGAAACAATATATTCCACTCCTTGAATATGCAGGCTATAATTTGATGTACTTAGGTGGTATAATGCTATTTATACGAGGCATATCTTGTGCTTGGCGTATTAGTAAAAGTTATAATCTACCGAAGTTTGTACCGTGGATTGTACTAGGTTTATTTATTATGATGTCACAGTCCGCCGCTATCTTAGGCGCCTTAGATGTATTCTTACATATAGAGGAACGATGGGGCAGACGAAGTGAGTAAATTTAGAGGAGGTAGTATGGATATACAAACTGAATACAGTTCAATTGAAGTTACTGCTGCCGTTCTCATTCTTATCTTATTAGGTATTATTTTCTATTTGAATTGGCAACTAGCCATGTTGGCTTGTATAGTGGTAATAGCTGCGTATTTATACGTGGGACGTACCATTCGCCGAGGACGACATCTTAGAAAAGCTCAATTTGACCGTATGGCAAAAGGGATTACGCAAGCTTCTACCTTTGCGCTACAAAATCTGCCAGTTGGCATTGTTATCATTGACGAAAATAATGTTATCTGCTGGAGTAATAGTGTATTTAGAGATTGGCTGCCTAGTGATTCCGATAAAACAATGAAATTAAGTGGATTTATTCCTACCTTGCGAATTGATAAATATTGGGGTAAATCTGGATTCTTTCACGAAGAAATCGATGGAAAGTATTATCGTGTGCTCTATAAAACGTTGGTAGCGCCAAAGTCTAACTATTCCGATGTAAAGAGCGATGAATTAGAATCCTACATGGCATTTTATTTTGATGATATTACAGATATCGAAACGGAAAAACATAAAGCCATTTCCATGTTGCCAGCTCTTGGCTTTATCGCCATGGATAATATTGAAGATTTACGATCTGGTTTGAGCGATATTGAATATACGCAATTGTGGTCTGATATGAATCGATTGATTGTAATGGAAATCGATCAACATGATGGATTTATTCGCAATGCTACAGAAGATACGTACACTTTCAGTATTAGCAAGGCCGCCATGTTACAGATGATGGAATCGAAATTTAGCTTATTAGATAAAATTCGTGCCTTAACCACATCGAAACATATTCCTCCAACCATCAGTATGGGTATTGCTTTAACAGAAGATACTGTGAAAGTACAAGGTGAAAAGGCAAAAGCAGCCTTAGAAATCGCATTAGGACGTGGTGGTGACCAAGTTTGCGTATACCATGGTGAAGAAGTGAAATTCTTTGGTGGAAAATCATCAGGGAATGAAAAGAATACCCGTGTCCGTGCCCGGGTCGTATCCCATGCATTGCATGAGATTATGCTAGATTCTGATCGTGTTCTTGTGATGGGCCATGATCGAGAAGATTATGATAGCATTGGTGCTTCAGTAGGTGTAGCAGCGATGGCAAGAGCACTCAAAAAGCCCGTTCATATTGCATTGAGCTCGCATCCTACGGGAGTTCGCAAATTAGTAGAAGTTTTAGTGGAACACCCAGATTTTCAGGGACTTATTATTGATGAAGAAGAAGCTACACAATTTGTAACAGATAATACTGTGGTGATTGTGACGGACGTACACCGTTCTGAAATGGTGGCGGCCCCATCAGCTTTGAAAAAGGCAAATCGTCGTGTTGTCATCGACCATCATAGACGGGGATCAGACTTTATTGAATCTCCATTATTGACCTATTTAGAGCCTTCTACATCATCGACGAGTGAGCTTGTAACAGAGTTGATTCAATATTTCCCAGAACATGTAGAGATTAAACATATTGAAGCCAGTGGACTATATGCCGGTATTGTAGTTGATACGAAAAACTTTGTGGTCCAAACGGGGGCACGTACCTTTGAAGCGGCGTCTTTCTTACGACGTTCAGGAGCAGATGTATCTTTAGTACGTCATTTGTTTATGGATAGTTTTGAGGGGATGCGCATACGGTCAACG
Organism: uncultured Veillonella sp.; assembly: GCA_963544145.1. Taxonomy (GTDB): domain Bacteria; phylum Bacillota; class Negativicutes; order Veillonellales; family Veillonellaceae; genus F0422. The sequence goes on along the minus strand of CAUUEA010000002.1, from coordinate 30,562 downwards.
ATGCTAGCATCTGCAGAAGAAATATCTCATATGGCTTTCACAGAAGCACCACAAGATGCAAAAAATGCTACCGTTATTGCCGCACAAACGGGAGATACGTTGATTACCCTAGAGGGTGTCGAAGCAAGTTTTGTATTCTATGTGCTGCCAGATGGTGGTATTGGGGTCAGCGCTAGGTCACAAGGTAAATTAAATGTACAAGTAATTATGGAAGCTGTCGGAGGTGGAGGGCATCGTACCGTGGCGGGTGCTCAAATTTATAATATGTCTATGAAAGAGGCACGCCAATGGGTGACTGAAGTAGCCGTATCCCATATGACAGAATTACAAAGAGAATCTAAGGAGGAATTATCATGAAAGTAATTTTATTAGAAGATGTTAAAAAAGTTGGTAAACGCGGTGAAATCATAGAAGTTTCTGAAGCATATGGTCGCAATGTATTAATCAAAAAAGGCGTAGCTCTTGAAGGTACACCACAAAATTTAAACAATGCAAAACAAAAACTAGGGGCTCAAGCGCATAAAAAACAAGTGGATTCTGATGAAGCTACTGTATTGGCTAGCCAATTATCTAAAGTATCTGTTACAATCCCAGTAAAAATGGGTGATGGTGGCCGTGTATTTGGTTCTGTAACTGGTAAAGATATTTCTGATGCATTGCAAGCGCAAGTAAAAGTTGATGTGGATAAAAAGAAAATTGACTTAAAAGAGCCAATCAAAACATTGGGTACTCATGAAGTGTTAATTCGAGTGCATCCAGAAATTACAGCTAACATTACTGTAGAAGTAGTAGCAGGTTAACGAAAAGAGGGGCTAGTCCCCTCTTTTTTTGTACAGATAGGTATTGTGTATAGGGAGAATGTATATGTCAGGACGGATACCACCGCATAGTATAGAGGCAGAACGAGCCGTACTAGGTGCTATTTTACTCAATAAAGATGCATTTGACACAGTCAGTTCTATTGTGAAAGCAGAAGACTTTTACAGTGATAATCATCGTGTCATTTATGAAGCTCTTGTAAGCATTGTAGGAAAGAATCAACGTGCAGACTATGTCTTATTATCTGAAGAGTTGAAAAAATCTCAGAAGTTAGAGGCTGTAGGGGGGATTTTATACCTTACCAATTTAACTACAGATATTGTAGATGCTTACAATGTAGAAGACCATGCGAAAATTGTGAGAGATAAAGCACATTTGCGCAAACTCATCCATGTAGCCAATGCCGTAGAATCTATGGCCTATCGTGAAGAAGAAGAGACAGAAGATATCGTCAATCGAGCGGAACAAATGGTCCTCGACGTGAGCGGTACTACAAAGGGAGAGTCCTCTTTTAGCGCTATGCGAGATGTGGTGTATGAAACGATTGATCGTATCAATGAGTTACAACGGCATAAAGGGATATTGACTGGCGTATCTACGGGGTTTAAAGACTTAGATAACTTAACGAGTGGCTTGCAAAAATCGGATTTAATTTTAGTAGCAGCCCGTCCTTCTATGGGTAAAACAGCATTTACTTTAAATATTGCTCAAAATGTAGCGATGAAATCGAAGAAAAATGTAGCCTTTTTCTCTCTGGAAATGTCGAAAACACAACTAGTCGCCCGTGTATTGGCAGCAGTAGCTGGTATTAACTCTGGTCGCATTCGGAATGGTCAGCTTAGTCAAGAAGATTGGGGAAAAGCCATCAATGCTTTGAATGATTTAGCAGAAGCACCATTATATATTGATGATACTTCAGGATTGACGCCACAATTAATGAAGAAAAAGTTGCGCCGTTTAATTCAAGAACATGGTGAACTAGGGCTTGTAGTCGTGGACTATATTCAGCTTATGGAAAATGGTGGCAAAAAAATGGCGGATAATCGCCAACAAGAGGTATCTGCAATTTCTCGCCAATTAAAAATTATGGCACGGGAATTTAATGTACCATTAATTGCCTTGTCGCAGTTAAGTCGTGGTGTTGAAAGTCGGGCGGATAAAACACCGATGTTAAGTGATTTGCGTGAATCTGGATCTCTAGAACAAGATGCTGATATCGTTGCTTTCTTGAATCGTGAAAACTATCAAGATACAGAAGATACTAGCGATGGCGTAGAAACGCAAGTTATCATCCGTAAGCACCGTAATGGTGAGTTAGGAGTTGTAAAATTATGGTTTGAAGGGGCATATACTCGATTTAGAGATTTGGCATATCGAGAAGATGACCCTGGGATTTAAGAAGAGGAGAGAAATAATGAAACAGAAGTGGGCACGAATACTATGTGTAGGGGCGTTGACGATGGGGCTTGTATCAGCAGGAACGCCTACGGTAGCAGCCAGTGGAATTTGGGAAGCTCTTGGTAAAAGCGTGTTGGGAGGCATTTCTGTGCATCAACATTTAAGCGACCTAGATAATACAGAAAAAGGTCAACAAGAGATGCTGGAAAAAACAAAAGATCGTACCGGTGTTTATGATAATTATGCCTACCAAATGCGAGCGAAACGGCTTGTAGATGAACTTTCCAAATCACCTCATGTAAAACGTAGCTACGTGGTGTATGTGAATCCGGATGAAGATTTCAACGCATTTATGACCTTTGGTCGTGTTATGTCTATTAACAAAGGGGCTATGGATTTATTAGATGATGCCTTGGCAGCAGTCATTGGTCACGAGCTAAGTCATGGTGAGCACAAAGATTTAGTGAACGGTGCCAAGAAAAGTAGTATTTTATCCACTGTGATTGGAGCTGCTACTTTTAATTCAGGAGATTTAGGGCAAATTGCGGCAGGACTCACCGGAAAATATTTAGATAGCCAAGTGTTCACTATGTCTCAAGAGAAGAATGCTGATGAGCTAGGGTTTAGTATCTTAGCAGATTCTTCCTATAATGTAGGTGGTGCGGCCCTCGCTATGGAAGTCATCAAAAATAAATATGGTGATACGTACCGTGAAGGATTTGGTAAAATTTTAAATCCTAACGATCATCCCAAAACATCGCAACGGGTGTTAGATAACTTACAACGCTTGTATGTATATTCTGGCAATCATGTAAAAGTAGAAGGACAAACCGTAATGATCAACGGAAAACCTGTCTATGAAGGCACAGCAAAAGGTAATTATACGGCGCCTATGCGGGCTTACTTGGTGGCAGGAAAATTGGCACGCTTGTATCATGATAATACCATTGGCGGCGCCCGTGTAGATGGATCTACCGTAGCGATTGGAACGACTAATATTGTGACTATGCCAACTTATGATGCAGCGTTTACTATTGCGAAAGAAATGAATGCTGCTATTAGTGATGAGTCTGGCGTTATAACAGATAAAAAAGTAGATAAGAACAAAAAAGACAAAAAAGACAAGAAAGACAAAAAAGATAAAAAAGAACAAAAATAATTAGGATACATAAAACTAACCGTTATAGTAGATTATATAATGCTTCAGCATTATCGATGGATATCGATAGAGAAGAACGATAAAACTAGATGTTCTTTTATAGGATTCGATATAGTTCTGATTTTTTATGAATTTATGATGAAGAAGATACATGAAGTATAACTAAAAGTAATAATTGATTTATCCCTTTAAAATAGCTATTTTTAGACTATTTTTTAAAGGAATTAATTAAATTAACCTTTAACTATGCATATATGATAAGGCTAAAACGGCTATAACAAGGGGATTTCTATTCCATGTGGTGTACATGTGTGCTATAATTTACGTATCAAGAGTCGTGACAATCTGTTGAGGAGTATTCGTAGATGTCACAAGTATTTTTTTGGTTAGGGAAAGAGGTTTTAACGATGGGAAATTTTGTTTACATCCAAGAAGAAAAACTTAACGCATTCTGTCAAGATGCATTTGAAGGATTTGGCTTTAGCCCTGAAGATGCTAGCATCATTAAAGACGTATTGATGATGTCCGACATGTACGGTATCCAATCCCATGGTATGCAACGTGTAGTTCGTTACCACAAAGGTATTGAAAAAGGTCTTATCGATATTAAAGCAAAACCAGAAGTAGTATTTGAAACTCCAGTATCTGCAGTTGTGGAAGGCCATGATGCAATGGGTCAATTAGTTGGTCATTTCGCAATGGAATTAGCAATTAAAAAAGCTAAAGAATCCGGTGTCGGTATCGTATCTGCTCGTAACTCTAACCACTATGGTATTGCTGGTTACTATGCTGATCTTGCTTTAAAAGAAGGCTTAATTGGTTTCTCTTGCACTAACTCTGAAGCAATCATGGTTCCTACATTTGCTCGTAAAGCAATGCTTGGTTCCAACCCAATTGCGTTCACAATGCCTGCTGAACCATACAATTTCTTCTTCGACGCTTCTACAACAGTAGTAACTCGCGGTAAATTAGAAATGTACAACAAATTAGGTAAAGAATTACCTAACGGTTGGGCATTAAATAAAGATGGTAAAGCATCTCAAAATGCTAGTGAAGTATTGGGCAATATCTCCGATCACGTTGGCGGCGGTATCATGCCTTTGGGTGGCAACACTGAACAATTAGGTTCTCATAAAGGTTATGGTTACGGTATGCTTTGCGAAATCTTCGCATCTATCTTCTCTCAAGGTGGTACATCCAATAAATGTATGACTGGTGGCCGTTCCAACATTTGTCATGGTTTCATGGCTATCAACCCAGCTATCTTTGGTAATCCAGAAGATGTTAAAAAACACTTCTCCACATTCTTACAAGAACTTCGTGAAGCTCCTAAAGCTGAAGGTGCTGAACGCATCTACACTCATGGTGAAAAAGAAGCAGAAGCTATCGAAGTTTGCCGTAAAGAAGGTATCCCAGTTATCGATAAAACTGTGGCAGAATTGTTCGACGTATGTAACTTGTTAAAATTGGATCCTAAAAAATACTTTGGTGACTATGAGCCACCTAAAGCAGTAGCATCCAACTACTAATTTAAAGGTCAGCAACTGACAATTAAAAATCTTTATCGATGCAGAATTAGTAGTTTTGTATCCCTAAGGAATACTTCTTAGAGGCTGGTAACAGTCAATATCTTAGAACATATGAGAGAGGGAATCTGTGGATTTCCTCTCTTATTGTTTATACAACACTGTATGTATGCTAGAATTTGAATTACAGTGATTCACACTATAGAAAGGGATTGTTAATATGGATATATTTTTAGCAGTCTTGCCGATTCTATGGCTTATCGTAGCATTGGCAATTTTAAAAATGCCAGCATGGAAAGCATGTTTGGCAGCAGCAATTGGTACATATATTTTGGCAGTTTTCTATTATGGAGAAAATGCTTATATCATGTATACAGGGGCTATGGAAGGTGTAGCTCTTGCAGTTTGGCCAATTCTTTTGGTTATTACAGCAGCAATTTTTACATACCAATTAGTGGTTCATACAAAAGCGATGGACACAATTAAGATTATGTTATCTTCCGTAACTAGTGATATGCGTATTTTGGCATTATTATTAGCTTGGGGCTTTGGTAACTTTATGGAAGGTATGGCAGGTTTCGGTACAGCTGTTGCGATTCCAGCAGCGATGATGGTAGCAGTAGGCTTCGATCCATTGAAATCTATCTTGGCTTGTCTAGTAGCGAACTCCGTACCAACTACATTTGGTTCTATTGCGATTCCAACTACAACATTGGCATCTTTAACTGGTTTACAACCAGCTGAATTAGGTACATTCATTGCAGCACAATTATTCATTTTAAATGTGGTGACTCCACTCTTTATTGTTGGTATTATCGCTGGTGGTGTGAAAGCCATTAAGGGTGTATTTATTCAAACTATTATTGCTGGTTTTGCATTAGCTATTCCTGAGTTATTAATTAATATGTACGCAGGTGGTCCAGAACTTGCTGTTATGGGCTCATCTATTGTTATTATGGCTGTTATTATTGCTATTGCGAAAATCATGCCTGTTAACGACCCAGAATATAAAGTTGATATGGGAGCAAAAAAAGTATCAGCTAAAGAAGGCTTGATTGCAGCATCTCCATTTATCTTGATCTTTATCTTGTTAATTGGTACATCCAAATTAGTACCACCTGTATATCATGTATTGATGGTATTTAAAACGTCTGTACCTATTCACGCAGGTGTGAATGCAAAACCTTACACATTTGTGTGGATTGCAACTCCTGGTATTATGATCTTTATCTCTGCTTTAATTGGTGGCTTTATTCAAAAAGCGGGGCTTGGTACTCAAAAATATGTATTAACAAATACATTAAAAACATTGAAGTTAACATATGTAACAATCATTTCTGTAGTTGTAACAGCTAAATTGATGACATACTCCGGTATGACTGGTATGATTGCGAATGCATTGGTAGCTGCTACTGGTACTATGTACCCTGCATTTGCTCCTGTAATTGGTGCATTAGGTGCGTTCTTGACAGGTTCCGGTACAAATGCGAACGTATTGTTCGGACCATTGCAAACAGCAGCGGCTCATCAATTGACTCCTGGTCACGATACATTAGCATTGTGGTTGGCAGCAACTAACTCTGGTTCCGCTGGTGTTGGTAAAATGTTCTCCCCACAAAGTATTGCGATTGCCATCGGTGCCGTAGGTCCTGCTCTTAACGCATACATCGAAGAACACAAAATCGATGCACAAAAAGCTGACCAATTACGTCACTCTATCGATGCAAGTTCTATCATGGTTCATGTGTCTAAATACTTCTTGTTATATCTAATCGTTTTTGGTATTCTCACTTACTTCGGACAAGCGTTCTTCCCTCAATTAGAAGATCTTTTGACATTAGTTAAACATTAACGATTAAACTAGCATACTTAAACAGATAAAGAGACAACATTTCGGTGTTGTCTCTTTTTGTGTTTAAAAGTTCATGTAATATTCATTATAATTTCATAGAATGCTCATATTTTTTTCATCATTCTTTCATAGATAGGGTGTAAGATATAAGCAAGTTAGAAATAACAAATATTCCTTAATTAAAAATAAGACACGATGCAAAAAGCACGTGAAGGAGGAAACTATGAAAAAAATGTTTCGTTTAGGAGCTGCTGTGATGGCTCTAGGTGCAGGACTTATGATGGCAAGTGGTGTCGCAAATGCTGCGAATACAACTATGATGAAAAATATGCCAGCAGATCAAATGGCAAAAATTAATGCTTGGAATGGTGTAGGAAGTGTAGTGCCTAGCGTATTACCATTGAGTGATGTAGATTATAAAGGTGTAGTCACAAAATTTAAATCCTTATATCCAGAAGCACAAATTGTAGGTATTTCTTATGATGGAAAACATAATCCAACTTATGAAGTAGATGGTATTGTGGATGGCTTAAAAATTGAAATGCATATCCGTGAAAATGGAGACATCTTAAATACAGAAGTAAAACCTATGAAACAAGGTAAACATATGAAACAACAAGGCTCTATGATGTATGGTCAAGCTATGAAAGGTAGCCATAGCATGTCTAAATCCTTTGATGTGAATGATATTATCATGCCAGAAGTAGCAGAAACAAAAGCTCAAGAAAAAGTGGGCGGCGCATTTGAAGCGATGGACTGGTCTGTAGAAAAAGAAAAAGGTCGTCTAGTTTATGAATTAGATATGATTGATGGCAGCGGTAAAGAAGCTGAGGTCAAAGTAGATGCGATGACTGGTGAAGTTATCAATGTAGAAATGAAAGCTAGCAAATACTAATCTTAGTATGACTCTCCTTAAAACTCCCTTACTATATAACACAAATAAAATACCCTTACTATAAAAACGTCACTGGCTTCGTTATGAAACCAGTGGCGTTTTTTGTTAGGCAAAGGGAAGAGCACGCCACATTCCTCCACAAACTGATACTACGGTAGGTTTGCTCCGGAATATGTCGTGCTCTTTTTGTGTTTCTCTATATAGAAAAAAAGGAACGCCACTGGTGTTCTACACGCAACGGCGTTCCTTAAGGGTATCGTTGATAAGTATCGCAAGTACTTAACACGTTAGGCTTCATCACTATTTGTATTCTTTGAGATGAGCCTAACGCCTGAGACACGTTGATGGCTCCTCTTTTCTTATATTTAGTATAGTATAGTTTTTTGCTTAATACTACTGATTTTTGGTATATACCATTTTAAAATGATCGTTTACCCAAGCTAGGGTGCTTGCATGGTTTTAGTGTATAGCGATCAATGATACGGCATGCTTCGTCTAGGGTTAGGTCTTCTTTGATATGCCCTTGTTCAAAGATGCATCGAGGGTCGCTAGAACCAACTTCCCCCGCTGGTAGGTATAGGTATTCTTCGTTATGAGGGTCACCAAAGATGTACCCTGCTTGTAAGTGTTCTTTGTGGATACGGCTCATGGTATCTCCTTCATCATAAAATTAGCAGCATCTGCTGAGACTAAGTGTAATTGTGTGTGCCCCCAATGGGAGGGTACTTTTTGAAAGGATGTTTTATCATGTAAATGACCGAATACGCAGTGATCTACATGGTACTGCTCTAACAAATCCGTAAATCCATTAGCATGGTTTTCCAAGGTAGGCGGATAGTGTAGTAACAGTATGCGTGTTACCTGAGAGGGGTCATCGCCACTTTCAGTAATGGCAGTTTCCATAGCGTCTAGAGCCGCTTTGGTGCGCAGTAATTCCCGTTCATAGATGTGACGGTCATCAGATTCTTTAAAAAAAGGATCTTGTGGATAGATGTATCCTTTTGTACCGCCGAAGGCTATGCCATTGTGGTAGAGGCCTCTACCTTGCAAGAAAGTGATACGCCCTTCCATAAGGGTATTCATTTTTTGTAGGCTTGTCCACCAATAATCGTGATTGCCACGAATCATAAATTTTTGACCAGGCAAGGAAGAGATTTCGTCTAAGTCCACTTGGGCATCGCTGAGACGCATAGCCCAAGACATATCGCCTACGAGAAAGACTAGGTCATCCGGCTCTATATGCTCTCGCCAATGCAATTGGATGCGCTCCCAATGGTGTTCCCAGTGAGGACCAAAGATAGTCATCGGCTTGGTAGGTGGTTGCCCAGATAGGTGTAAATCGCCAATGGCAAAAACTTTCATTAAACCTCCAAAGAATTGTGTAAATATGGTTGTATATGACGGATGACCTCTAAGGCTCGTGTTTCGTGGCACACTTGAGGAATCCCATAGCCGATCACTAAAGGCGATGTGATATAGCGAGGCACGATTTTGAGGTAGTGAAAGCCGTCATTAATATCGTAGAAAAATAGATTATAAGATTTTGCATATTTAGAAAAGCCTTCTAATAGATACCGCAAAGTGCGCTGTAAGTAGTTGGCCAGTATAGGTGTATCTAATTGTGGATCAAATCTTATATTAAACTCAAAGAAGCCATGAATAGGACGATTGGATAAGGTCATGTATAGCCCCGCCTCTTCATAGATGAGCCATCCATCAAAATGCTCCTTATAAATATCTTCGCGGTAATCATAGTCCTCTAGGCCGATAATTTGGCTATGAGGATGGTAGATGGATCCACCAGACATGGGACCATAGTTTTTAAAAAATAGGACCGATGTAAAACGTGGGTTGGATTTTACCTCTTCCCATTTGGTTCTGCCAAATTCTAAAATATGGACCGCATCTGAAAAAGGAAGTTTAGAATATTCCGTATGCACATGGGGTGGTGTTTCAATGATAACAGTAGGCCATGTACGTTCTAATACAGGGTATTTATTCATGAGCCAAATAATGGACCCAGATGTATCTAGTATATGGGTTAATTGCGAGGGGTCGCAAAATGGGCAGTGCCCGTCGCGATTGTGCATGCTGTCAGGTTTTGTTTGTCCCAAAGCAATATCAAAAATTAATGGTTCTTTCATAGTTCACCTCACTAATACTATAGTATCATAGGGGGCGAGGTTTATGAAAGTGTGAAACATGATATAATAAAAAAAGAATAGGAGGAACTATGAGACCTACAACATTATGTTTTCCCAAACGGGATAATTTATTTTTATTAGGACGTAAAAAACGTGGCTTTGGAGCCGATTATTATAATGGATTTGGCGGTAAAATTGAGGACGGTGAAAGCTTTCGTGCTTGTGCCGTGCGAGAAGTATTTGAGGAAGTTTCTTTGCTAGTCAAGGAAGAAGCCCTACAGGCGGTGGCTCTATTGGACTTTCAATTTCCCTATTCACCAGAGTTGAGCCATATTAGTTATGTGTATATAGTGGAACAGTTTCAAGGCATTCCTTTGGAATCGGAAGAGATGGAACCCTACTGGTTTACGCTGGAGAATACTCCTTTTGACCATATGTGGGCTGGTGATGAAGAGTGGATTCCACGGATTTGGCATGGTGAGAAGTTGAAAGGTGTCATCACTTTCAAAGAAGATAATAGCACCATAGAATCCATGCAATTCATGGCTGTAGAAGAGATTCTAGAAAATGACGAGGTGGACCGTGTGACGGCTTGGATATATGAGGGGTTGAAGTGAAACAGGCAGAACAAGTGAAACAAACAGCATTACAAAGCCAAGTGGCATGGACGAATCATTTATTAGATTGGTACGATGTGCATAAGCGTGACTTGCCTTGGCGTGAAAGTAAAGATCCTTATCGTATTTGGGTGTCTGAGGTCATGTCTCAACAAACGAGGATTGAGGCTATGCGCCCGTATTTTGAAAATTGGGTGTTACAATTCCCAACATTGGAAAGCTTAGCTAGTGCCGAAGAAGATACGGTGGTTCGGGCTTGGCAAGGGTTAGGGTACTATTCTAGGGCTCGTAATTTGCACCAAGGCGTGAAAGAAGTAGTAGAAACCTATGGTGGTCAAGTGCCACGGACACGAAAGGAAATGGAATCCCTAAAAGGCGTCGGTTCTTATACAGCAGGGGCAGTGCTCTCCATTGCGTATAATCTTCGTGAACCGGCTGTAGATGGCAATGTGCTCCGAGTATATGCTCGTTTGTATAACATTCATGAAGATATTCTTGGTACGGTAGGCAAAAAAGAGATTACTGCTTTGGTAGAAGACACTATGCCTTACGATCGGCCGGGCGATTTCAACGAAGCCCTTATGGACTTTGGCGCATCTATTTGTATTCCTAAAGCACCACGCTGTGAATCGTGCCCATTAGTTTCAGATTGTAAGGCTAAAGCGGAGGGAACAGAGCAACAATTGCCGATACGGATTAAGAAAACAAAGGTACAACCCGTACAGCTCTATGTAGGGATTATCCAAACTGTAGGGGGCTATTATGTGCTCCATCGGAGACCGAAGGAGGGTTTGCTCCAAGGGATGTGGGAATTTCCAAGTGTAGAAGGTGGTACGGTGGAGAGCCGTAAAACAGAACTCATTGAGTTGCTAAAATCCATTGGGGTCAGCGTAACTATGGAACGACCGATGGTAAAAGAAGTCACCCATGTCTTTAGCCATCGTAAATGGACTATGAAAGGCTATCGAGGGGTCGCTACAGAGGTGACAATCGATAGGGCTAATACGATTGTGCTAGAAGGTGACGAATCGGTGCAACAAGCAGTAGCAGAAGGTCAGATTATCCCTTTGAAGAGTGATTGGATTCTCTGCCGAAAAGAAGCCTTCCACGTGCTGCCTTGGGCAGGACCTCATGGCAAATTTATTGATCTTTGTTAATCTATACCGAGGAGTGATATAGATGAGAATATATATATTAGGGGGAATCTTAGTACTTGGCATGGCTCTTTTTGGAGCTATGACAGGGTCTTTGGTAGCCCTATTTAGAGGAACTCGTAAACGAAAAGGATGTATCTACGGATGTGGACTGGGAGTGGTCTTAGCAATAGGTACTATTTTATTGCAATGGATGATGTACGGTATCCATGGTGGAATCCTGTTGAACTTAGTGAGACCTGTGCTGATAGAACTGAATGGATTGGTGGTAGCGCTGGTCGCTACCTTTGTAGTATTGGCTATATTTAGTGTATTCTACGGACTTATGCGTTTAGGGGCGCGATCTGACAGTGAGGATAGCCCTATAGATGAATCCAGGAGAAACTTCTTTAAACGCACTGCTGTAGTGGTACCAGCTGTAGTAGGTGTCACAGGATCAGTAGCGGCCTTTCAGGGGAATAGTGAATTGCAGTTACGCAAGATACAATTGGCCTTGAAAGATAGACCAGAGGTATTGAAAGGCTACAAAATCGGGCAAATTAGTGATGTTCATCTAGGCCCTTTCATCGGTATGGACAAGTTGAAAGAAATGGTAAATGCCATCGCCAGCGAACACCCACATCGATTGGTTATCACCGGAGATTTAATCGATGATTTGGGATACCTAGATGAAGTGGCAGACTATTTAGATAGCCGTGTCCAAGATTTCCCTGATGGCATTGATTATATTTTAGGGAATCACGAATATCGCGTCGATATAGAACGTGTGTGGAACCGGTTGAGCCAAACGAAGATGCACATGTATCGAAATAGTCACCAGAAAATATTGGATGGACCTAATCCTGTGTACTTGGTGGGTATGGACTACCATTTTAAAGACGATGTACAAGGTGAAAACGTCCGTGCTTTAGATGAAGCAATGAAGGATATCCCAAGTAATGGGTATCCTATCTTGTTGGCACACCATCCGAACTATATTCCGGAAGCATTTCGTCGGCATATCCCCTTAACCTTGTCTGGACATACCCATGGAGGGCAAATCAACCTATGGGGCGTAAATTTAGTACCTGTGTATAAGCCCTATTGGAAAGGTTTGTACGAAGAACAAGGCTTATTTGCCTACGTAAGCCGAGGGTCGGGACATTGGTTCCCCGTGCGGTTAAATTGTGCTAGAGAAGTAACAGTGTTTACTGTTTTATAAGGATAAAGAACCCCCACAGCGGCAACTGTGGGGGTTCCTTGTTTCAATGGCTTTGATTAACTTTTGTATCTGTAGTATATCACAAAAAAACATATTGTCATCTCGAAATGGACTTTTTGGGCATATATTTAAGATATATTTAAGGGTGTATTATAAAATAGATAATATCCATTATCATAAATTTAAATGATAACAATGGTAATAGGCAATTCTTTCATTCTTTGAAAGACATAATTAAAAAATTATATTGAGAAATAATATCAGTTGTGATATAGTATAGATAAGTAAGACTCATGTAATTTTTAAGTTAGGGATAGTACGGGAAATCCCATATGTATTAGTAAAGGAGGAAAGACCATGAAAGAATTTAAATTATGGCGTTTGTTCATTGTGTTTGCCGTTTGTATTATGGCTATTGCAGGTTGTGGTAAGCAAGCCGATACGGTGCAAGAAGGTAAACCATTACAAGTGGTAACTACTACGACAATGATTACAGATTTAGTACAAAAAATTGGTGGCGACCATGTAACCGTGCAAGGCTTGATGGGTGCAGGGGTTGACCCACATTTATACCAAGCTAGCGCAGGCGATGTATCTACCTTGCAAAAAGGCGATGTTATTTTCTTAAATGGTATCCATTTAGAAGGTAAAATGGGTCAAGTATTCCAAGAATTAAAAAAATCTAACAAAACAGTAGTAGAAGTATCGAAAGATATGGATCCATCTACTTTGTTAGCTTTTGAAGAAGAAGGTCCAGATGCAAAAGACCCTCACATTTGGTTCGATGTACAAAACTGGAAATTAGCTGCAAAAGTCGTAAAAGACACATTGGTAGCGAAAGACCCTAAACATGAAAAAGATTATGTTGCCAATTACGAGGCATACATGAAAGAATTAGATGCAGCAGATCAATATATTAAGGATAGAACGAAAGAAATTCCTGAACAATCTCGCGTACTCGTAACGGCTCATGATGCATTCCATTACTTTGCTCGTGCCTATGGCTTTGAAGTAAAAGGTTTACAAGGTGTAAGCACAGCTACCGAAGCGGGTGCAAAAGATATGAACGACTTAGTACAATTTATTGTAGACCATAAAATTAAAGCTATCTTCGTGGAATCTTCTGTTCCTCATAAAACAATTGAAGCTGTACAAGAAGCATGTAAAGCTAAAGGTTGGGATGTGGCTATTGGTGGCGAACTATACTCCGATTCCTTAGGTTCTCCTAACACAGAAGGTGGCACTTATATTGGTATGGTTAAAGCCAACATTGATACAATTGTAGGCGCTCTTAAATGATGAGTGACAGCAAGTGTATTTTGAAAGTAGATCATCTTTCAGTAGCTTATGATGATACAGTAGTGCTGAAAGATGTATCCTTTCAGATTGAAAAAGGAACGATGACGGCCATAGTTGGTCCTAATGGTGCTGGCAAATCGACCTTGGTGAAAGCCATCCTAGGGCTTGTGCCATTAATAGAAGGAACGATTGATTTAACATTAGATACTAAGACGGTTTCTGCTTACGGAGGAGCAAAAACGAATAGTATTTATAACCATATTGCTTACGTACCACAAACTTCAGCGGTAGATTGGGATTATCCAATCACTGTATTTGAGGTAGTGTTGATGGGCACCTACCGTAGACTGGGTTGGTTTAAACGACCAGGGAAACGTGAACGAGAAGAGACGACAAAAGCCTTGCAAACGGTAGGTATGCTAGACTATGCAGGGCGATCTATCTCACAATTGTCAGGGGGACAGCAACAGCGTGTATTCCTAGCCCGTGCCTTGGTAGAGAACCAAGAGGTATACTTGCTAGATGAACCTTTTAAAGGCATTGATAAGACCACAGAATCTGTGTTAGTGAAGATTATGAAAGATATGCAATCAGCGGGCAAAACCTTGCTCATTGTGCATCATAATTTACAGACTTTAGAAACGTATTTTGATCAAGTTCTCTGCGTCAACCGCAGATTGGTGGGCATGGGACCAGTTCGAGACATAGTAGGTTCCCATATCCTAGATGAGACATATTCATACTAGGAGGCACCATGGAATTATTACAACAATATACATTTCAAATCGTAGCACTAGGAACGGTGATGTTAGGCTTGGTGTGCGGTGTCATAGGGACTTTTGCGGTGTTGCGCCAAGAGAGCTTGCTAGGTGATGGAGTAGCCCATTCCACACTACCAGGGGTAGTGGCAGGTTTTCTACTAACAGGGGTGAAAGACACCACAGTGTTACTATTGGGGGCCATATGCACGGCCTGTTTATCAGAATGGATTATGTACAAAACATCTCAAAAAGGTGTTCGTTTTGATGCGGCCTTAGCTACGATTTTGGCGACTTTCTTTGGATTCGGCACAGTTTTATTGACTCGTGTACAGTCCATGGAAAATGCAGGACAAGCAGGGCTAAATACCTTTATCTTTGGACAAGCTGTGACGATGATGCAAAGTGATATTTGGGTGATGGCCATCTGCGGCACCTGTATCGTAGGTGGGGTTATAATACTTTGGAAAGAATTGAGTCTTACCGTATTTGACCCTATTGAGGCACAGTTGATGGGTATTCCTGTGTCAAAGGTACAATTTTTTTATCGAGCAGCATTGGTAGTGACTATTGTGATTGGCATACGGACAGTGGGCGTTATTTTAATTAGCTCCTTACTGATTGGTCCAGCTATGATTGGTCGTCAATGGACACATTCCTTACGGACCTTAGTCATTATTGCTGCCATTAGCGGTAGTATAGTGGCTTTTCTGGGAACCTTTATGAGTGCCCTATGGGGCAATTTGCCGACAGGACCGATGATTATTATCGTCATGACAGGTATGATTTTATTAAGTTTAGCATTAGCTACCGGTAAACGCCTCATGAGGAGGTGTTTAGAATGAGTCATATATTAGAAATTTGGGGTATTGCTACGGTCACAGGTATCAGTTGTAGCCTTATCGGCACATTCTTGGTGTTACGCCGTTTATCTATGATGGTAGATGCCATAACACATACTGTGTTTTTGGGTATTGTACTAGCCTTTTTGGTGACAAAAGATTTGAACTCTCCTTGGCTCATCATTGGTGCCACGGCTATGGGTGTGGGCACGGTGTATGCCGTAGAATGGATGCAACGACGTCGTTACATTCGACCAGATGCAGCGATTGGTGTCGTATTCCCATTCCTATTTGCCCTCGCCATCGTGCTGGTGACTTTGTTCGGAAAACATGTCCATTTAGACGTGGATACGGCAATTTTAGGGGATTTAGCCTTTGCTACCTTCCAACGTTTTACCGTAGATGCCTATGATCTAGGGCCTATGCTATTATGGATTGCCATCTTAGTGTGCGTCATTAATGCGGTATGCATTGCACTCTTTAAGAAAGAATTAATACTGACAACCTTTGATCCTGTGTGTGCTAAGGTGTATCAAGCGATGCCTATGGCAGTATCTTATGGTCTGATGACATTGACGTCCTTGACGACGGTAGCCTCCTTTCAGACGGTAGGGGCTATCTTGGTGACGGGATGTATGATTGGGCCGCCAGCAACGGCATTTATGTTAGCTCGCTCTGTGAAAGCTATGCTAATCATCAGTATGCTAGTAGCTACCGTAGCTACTACTATTGGAGTAGCATTAGCATTTCTTTGGGATGTATCCATTGGTGGTATGATTGCCACTGTTATTGGATGTATTTATGGGCTAGTGTGGATCTATAAATTTGGTAGAAAGAATGCATAATGTAAAAAAGTATATATGTTAGCATGATACAAGTAGCAAAGGACTGAAGTAGATGTTAAACATCTGTTTCAGTCCTTTGCGCGTAGTACAATATGATAGAGGCAGAAATATATGTTAGTGCAAAAAAGGGGCTGTAACCATAGGGTTACAGCCTCTTTTGTGATATGTGTAGTGTTTTATTTGTTCATGTTTTTGATTGCTTCTGCTTCTGCTTTGTTGAATTTAGAAGCGATTACGATGCGAATCAAGCAAATTGCAACGAAGATGTATGCTGCAAAGCCTAACCATTCAGCTGTGTCACTGTAGGATTTTGCTTCAGTGAACACTAATTGAAGAGGAGCTTCGCTACCACCTGTACTTACGGAGAAGGCGATGATACCGGCAATGATAACACCGATAATACTTTCACCAACGATCAAACCGGAAGCGAACAATACGCCGCGACGGTTAGATTGTTCTACGTCAGCATCTGCATATGCACCAGCACGTTCTTTCGCACGTTTAGTGATGTAACGATTTACGAAGTAACCGATGATGGCACCCATTACAAGAGGCATTTCCAAAGTTGGAGGTAAGTAGATACCCATACCAATTGCAAGTGGTGGTAATGTTAAGGATTTTGTTGTAGATTTTAAGATTAAGTTTACAACGATAGCCACGATACCTACTACGATGCCGTAGAAGATGTATGTCCAATCCATATTAGCATTGAAGATACCTTCTGCGATTTGACGCATCAATGTAGCTTGTGGAGCGGATAATGCTTGCGCAGGATCCATTCCTTCACGAGGCATAGCGCCTGTGAAACCATATGCATGGTATAACAAGTCAAGTACTGGAGCAATTGCTACGGCACCAGCTAAGGAACCGATTAATAGAGCTACCTGTTGTTTCCAAGGTGTAGCACCAACTAATTGACCAGTTTTCAAGTCTTGTAAGTTATCGTTGGAAATCGCTGCAATGGAGATAACCACAGATGTCATGAAGATCGCCAAGGCAGTGGAGAATTTTATGCCTTCTGGAGTGGATAATAAGTCATTGGCAGAACCGATGGCAAATACTACTAGAGAAGATACGATGATACCGATGATACCGATACCAGAGATTGGACTTGCAGAAGTACCAATCAAACCGGCCATGTAACCACAAGCAGCAGCTACGAAGAAACCGATTAACAATGCTACTACAATACCTGCAATCACAAGTGTCCAAGCAAGACCTGCGGACATTGGAAGGGCAGATACGAAAGAGTAGAAGCAAATGATTAAACCAATAATAATTAATGCAAATACAATACCGATAGTAGATGGTTTCATATCTGTATCCATACGGTGTGTGTCGCGATATTCTGCACTAGCCGTCATGGATTTGATGGATAATTTAATACCTTCAATAATTGGTTTGATTAATGTTAACAATGTCCAAACCGCTGCGACACCGATAGTACCAGCACCGATGAAGCGGACTTTTGTTTTCCAAATTGTGTTAGAGAATTTGATAGCTTCCAAATTATCTGGGTTTGGTAGATGATTTGTTAAGTATGGTACGAAACCACCCCAAGCAATAATCATACCGATTAAGATAGCGATACCACTAGCAATACCAATTAGGAAACCTGCGCCTAATAAAGCAGAGGAGAAACCGAATGGAATTTGTGTAGCACCAGCACCTACAGGGAACCAGAAAGATTTAGATTCGCCCAATACACGTAAACCTTGTGTAACAAAGCTGATAACGCCAGCTAATACACCGCCGGATACGATTTCTTTCATACCACCAGATTGTTTTACTGTTTCACCAGGAACACTGGAGCCTACTTTCAAGATTTCAGCAGCAGCACGACCTTCTGGATATGGTAAATCGCTGTTCATAACCATAGCGCGGCGCAATGGAATAGTAAATAATACCCCAAGACAGCCACCGCAAGCAGATAATAACAATGTTTCCAATAAGTCAAAGTTTTGCCAATAGCCAATCATCAATAGGCCAGGCAATACGAAGATGACTGCAGATAAGGTACCCGCAGCAGATGCTTGCGTTTGTACCATGTTGTTTTCAAGAACGTTAGAATCCTTGAAGAAGCGTAAGATCGCCATAGATATTACAGCAGCCGGAATGGAGGATGAGAATGTCAAACCTACTTTCAGTCCTAGGTATACGTTAGATGCAGTGAAGATTAATGTAATAATTGCACCTAGCAACATACCTCTGACTGTTAATTCCGGTAAGCTAATATCATGACTCATAAAATCATGCTTCATAGTTATACCTCCTTAAAATACACTACTATCTTACTCATTGTATCAGTATTCTCAAGGACTTTCAATAAGAAATATAGTAAATTGTGTATACATACGTCTATTTGAGGAAGTATACTGAAAATTTTCATATACGGTTCATGTATTTAGTGTATATAATAGAGATATACTACTTTAATTTGTAATAAGGAGATAGATTATGAAAAGAACGCTATTCGGCACCTTGTTGATGGTTACATGCTTACCAGTGGCACTGCAGGCGGCAGATATTACGGTGGTGAAAGAAACACCGATTGCGGTAGGTGAACGTATCTCTACGACGGCGTCACCGGAAACGAATCGCATTATCCGCGAGGAAACGATGAAAGCTAGACAAGATAAAAAACAAATCGTAGCACCAGCAGCGAAAGCCTTTACAGATCGTTTACAAGTGACGGTAAAACCAGAAATGGTGAAAGAAAACCATATGGATCTGACATATCCACGAGTACAATCTGTTAGCCCTTATGTGACAAAAGCGATGAATAAGACGATTACAGATTATGTAGAAAGACTTCGTAAGCAAGTGCACAAAACTAACGAAAAGGCAGTAGATGGAGAAAAACAAAATCTTTACATGAGTTATGATGTAAAAGCGGATGGAAATGGTATTTTCTCTGTGACTATCACATCTTATACGATTGAGGACAATGCATCTCATGGTGTGAATGTGGAAAAAGGATTTACCTTTAATACCACTACAGGCCGTACGTTGTCTTTAAGTGACTTTGGTGGACTACCACAAGAAACGATTACAGCAGGACTACAACAATTACCAAAAGAAGGTAAAAAAGCTATCTATGCAGATGCCACAGCAGGTAAGCCGGATAGTTTCTTTGCCCGTGAAAATCATGATATCGTATTGATTTACGACCAAGGTACCATCGCGCCTATGTCCAGTGGTAGCATTTATGTGCCCGTAGGAAATTTAGGGAAATAAAAAAGAGGAAAGTTGATACGTTTGGTCAACTTTCCTCTTTTTTTGTTTGAGTTCTATTTTGTTGTGGCTTATCTTATATGGGCTGAT
Organism: uncultured Veillonella sp.; assembly: GCA_963544145.1. Taxonomy (GTDB): domain Bacteria; phylum Bacillota; class Negativicutes; order Veillonellales; family Veillonellaceae; genus F0422. The sequence goes on along the minus strand of CAUUEA010000002.1, from coordinate 10,729 downwards.
AAGACAAGGTGCCGCCTCCTTATAACAGTATAAGCAACCTGTGCTAGACAGTTTACTTAGTGATCCTGTTGCTTCTTAGGAGCATCAAGTCGTTTATAATAGGCTTTGTCGATGTCTGCATAGGAGATCATCCCTTGTTGCGCCATTAAGGTTAATACCGTCCGTTGTCGTTGTTTCGTAGCATCTATGTTGCTGACCGGGTTAAAATAGGACGGCGCTTGTGGAATACCTGCCAGTACAGCGGCTTGACTCAAATTAAGGTCCTTCGGATCTGTGTTGAAGTATCCTTCAGAGGCGGCTTTAATACCATAGTAATCGGTGCCATAATAAATGGTATTCAAATACATGGTAATGATTTCATCCTTACTGTAATAATGCTCCATTAAATAGGCAAGAAAGACTTCCTCCACCTTACGAGACATAATGCGCTTGGAAGATAAGAATAAATTTTTTACTAATTGTTGGGTAATGGTGCTACCACCCTCTACTGTTTGCCCAGCTATAGTATTCGTATACAAGGCGCGACCAATGCTAAAGAAATCTACCGCTCCATGCTCATAAAAACGTTTATCTTCCGTCGCCACTAATGCTTGTTTCACAATAGGGCTAATGTCTTCGCTGCGAACGCGATGCTCTAGTGGCACCCGTTTATCCATGGCCTCCTCTACAGCTTCTTTAAAATGAAAGAGACGTTTGATGCGGTCGATTCTGGAAAGTTGATCTTCCCCTTGCTCAATAGTTTGTTCTTTTATCGTATGTGCTACATGTTGCGTAGTCGTCTTAGCGTCCTCTGGAGTATACCCAGCGAACCAATATAAGCCACCAGCAGCCAAAGCAAGCACAAGGATGAGTTTAAAAAGTGTTTTCATGGCTTCATCATATCACATCTATGGGGTATCAACAATAGGACTTTTTGGTATAAGGGCTTAGCGTGAGGCTAGTAAATAAATAATATATGGATTCCTTCGTTAAGTTATTGTAGTATCCTCAATAGGCAATCAGAAAATAGGTGATAGGAAATAGCTATATAACGGCAGTGTATAGAATAAAAACATATATAAAAGAATTTTTATAAAAAATACTTGCATTATTATACAGATGGATGTATAATACGCTCATAAGATAGAAACAAGGTACTGCACAGCAGTCATTTACACAAAGAAAGAGGTCAATTATGAGCAACATTAACAAAGTAGTATTAGCTTACTCCGGCGGTTTAGACACATCTGTTATCATTCCTTGGTTGAAAGAAAACTATGGCGCAGAAGTTATCGCTGTATGTGTAAACTTAGGTCAACCAGAAGATTATGATGCAGTGGAGAAAAAAGCCATCAAATCTGGTGCTACAAAAGCATATATCATTGATGCACAAGAAGAATTTGTGTCCGACTACATTTGGCCTGTTGTAAAAGCTGGTGCTGTGTACGAAGGTAAATATTTATTAGGTACTTCCTTTGCCAGACCATTGATTGCTAAAAAGTTAGTGGAAATTGCTGCACAAGAAGGAGCAGATGCCATCGCTCATGGTGCGACAGGTAAAGGAAATGACCAAGTTCGTTTTGAATTGACAATCAAAGCGCTTTCACCGAATACAAAAATTATTGCACCATGGCGTGAATGGGAATTGAAATCCCGGGAAGATTGCATGGAATATGCCGCGAAACATGATATTCCAGTAGTAGCTACTAAAAAACATCCATACTCCATGGACCAAAACGTATGGCATTTATCCCATGAAGGTGGCGATTTAGAAGATCCTAACAATGCACCTAAAAATGATGTATATTTAGTTAGCAAATCTCCAGAAGAAGCTCCAGATGCACCAACTATGGTGACAATCGACTTCAAAGAAGGCGTGCCAGTAGCGGTGAATGGACAAACTATGTCTCCACTTACAATTTTACAAACGTTAAATGAAATCGGTGCCGCTAATGGTATTGGTATCGTGGATATCGTAGAAAATCGGTTAGTAGGCATGAAATCTCGTGGTGTCTATGAAAATCCTGGCGGAGCTATCATCATGTATGCGCATAGAGAATTAGAATACCTTTGCCTAGACAGAGCTACCTACCATTACAAAGAATTGGTGGCGAACAAATACGGAGAACTTGTGTATGACGGCATGTGGTTTGCTCCCTTGATGAGCGCTTTACAAGCCTTCGTGGATAGCACACAACAAACAGTGACAGGTCAAGTGACATTGAAATTGTACAAAGGTAATATTATCAGCGCAGGATCTACATCTCCATATTCCTTGTACAACCAAGAATTTGTAACATTTGAAGAAGATGATGTATATAACCAAGCTGATGCGGAAGGTTTCATCAACTTATTCGGATTGCCTTTAACAATCAATGCATTAATGAAAGAGAAAGCAGGTTTAAAATAATGGCGAAACTTTGGGGCGGACGCTTTACCAAAGGGACGGATAAGGCAGTAGAGGACTTTACGTCCTCTATTTCCTTTGACTCCCGTATGTATAAAGAAGATATAGCTGGCAGCATTGCTCATGCTACCATGCTAGCAGAGCAACAGATCATTTCTAAGGAAGATAAAGAGGCTATCGTGGCAGGCTTACAGGACATTGAACATCAGATTGATGCAGGAGACTTTGAGTTCTCTGTGGCATTGGAAGACATCCATATGAATATCGAGAAACGCTTAACCGATGCTATCGGTGAGGCGGGGGGACGTCTTCACACAGGACGTAGCCGTAATGATCAAGTAGCGGTGGATTTACATATGTATATCCGCAAAGCTGTGGTACATATGGGAGAAGAGCTTGTGAACTTGCAACAAGCTTTCTTAGAAGTGGCTGAGAAATATAAAGACGTGATTATACCTGGTTATACCCATTTACAACGGGCACAACCAGTGTTATTTAGTCACCATATGATGGCATATTTCTCCATGATAAGTCGTGACTTCGATAATTTGCCGTTAATCTTTAAACATGCCAATGTGATGCCATTAGGTGCAGGGGCTTTGGCGGGTACGACCTATCCTATCGATCAAAACATGACGAAAGAATTGCTACACTTCGATGCGATTTATGAAAATAGTATGGATGCTGTCAGCGATCGTGACTATGTACTAGAGTTCCTCAGCTTTGGGGCGAAAGTGATGATGCATTTAAGTCGTTTAAGTGAAGAGTTAATTCTTTGGTCTAGCACGGAGTTTGGATTCATCGAATTAGACGATGCCCATTGCACTGGATCTAGCATTATGCCACAAAAGAAAAATCCAGATGTATGTGAACTGGTGCGGGGTAAAACAGGTCGTATCTACGGTCACTTGATGGGACTTCTTACTACCATGAAAGGTCTACCAATGACGTACAATAAAGATATGCAAGAAGATAAAGAGGGCGTGTTCGATACCATCGATACGTTGCATTTCGCCATCTCTATTACGGCAGATATGTTACGCCATATGACAGTGAATGGAGACCATACAAAAGCAGTGTTGGACGATGATTTCTCCAACGCTACAGATATGGCGGACTATTTGGCGAAAAAAGGTGTACCGTTCCGGGAAGCTCATGCCATAGTAGGGGCAGCGGTGCAACATTGCATCGAAAAAGGTTGCGTGTTGTTAGACTTGTCCGTGGATGACTTCAAAGCGATTTCACATCACTTTGAAGCGGATATCTTGGATGCTATCACTATCGAAGCTTGCGTAGCGGGACGTAGTAATTACAGCGGTACTGCACCTGAGTGCGTAGCACGTCAAATTCGTATCGGTAAAGAAGTACTTTCAGAAGAACTAACACAAATTGAAAATTGGAAAGAGAAAATCCATTTACAATAAATAGGGCGGTAGTATATTAAATGCTACTGAGATTTCTTTAACATTAAAGCGCGATATACTGTAAGCAAATTAAGGATTACAAGGTTTGCTTTCAGGGGTATCGCGCTTTTAGTGTATAAGGATAGATTTTAACAGATAGTGTTAGATAAGTTCCATATATTCAATTCTTGTCTGCGTTGTTTTCATCTTTATTTTCTTCTATGAGATTTTTTTGTAAATCCTTTTGTAAATCTTTTTCAGAGAGTTTTTGCTCGATATACTTATTAATGGTTTCATAAAATTCTTTGGTCGATTCACTATCTAATTTTGTCGAATTATAAACTTGATTGATTTTCAATTTAACAGATTGAATACCATAAGAGGTTTGTTTTTTGCGAATCGCTTCTAATTCTTCTTCTGAAATCGGATCTCCAATCACCGTTAAGACCAATTCATTATTTCTTGACTTGTAAACTTGATTGATTACTGTTCGATTAGCGAATTCTTTTCCTACAAACTGTTTGATTCCTTCCTTTCGTGCATGCTCTATAGTTAGTGTGACTGCTGAATAACTAGCTGGAAGAATCAATAATACAAGTAAGGATATCAGCCCAATTTTACTTTTAATGGTTAGATCTTTAAATGAACTTAAGAGAGATTTTTTCATTAAAATTCTTGTTCCAATACTGTTAGTTAGCATGATAAAAACGCAATTAATTAAGAAAAGATAGAGAGCCCCAAATAAAAAATGCATATTCCCGTTAGCTAAACCATAGCCTGCAGTACAGATAGGTGGCATTAGAGCTGTTGCAATGGCTACTCCTGGAACGATATTATTTGCTTCTTTTTTTCTTGACCCAATGACACCTGCTATTCCACCAGCAATAGCAATGAGAACATCCCAAATAGTGGGAGAGGTTCGGGCAATCAATTCGCTACTTGCATAAGATAAGGGAGAAATCCAAAAATACAGAGTTGACACAAGTAAGCTGACCAATACATAAGTTAATAAAACTTCTGCAGATTGCTTGATTAAACGCGTATCAAAAATAGCTAAACCAAATCCGAGGCCCACAATGGGTGTCATAAGAGGGGAAATCAGCATGGCACCGATAACAACAGCTGTTGAATTCATATTTAAACCTATAGAGGCAATAAAAATCGCACACATCAAAATCACTGTATCTTGTATTCGAACATGAAGATCATCATATAATTTCTCACGGTATTCGCGTATTGAATAATTTCCTGTCATTTCTTACTCCTTTTATTTCCTATACCTTGTTTCTGTATGGGTGATAGTAGAGAGACTTCTGCCTATCCTTAACATTATATCAAAAATTTAGCCGAAATATTTATGAAGAATATATCGAAAATATATGATATAATGGATGTATATTTTTGTTACTAAATACTATGAGGTACTAACAATGAAATTAATCTCTTGGAATGTCAACGGCTTGCGTGCAGCCATGACGAAAGGATTTATGGATGCATTTGATGCATTAGATGCAGATATGTTCTGCTTACAAGAAACGAAATTACAACCAGAGCAAATTGAAATGGTTTTGCCGAACCACGAACAATACTGGAATAGTGCGGTGAAAAAAGGATACAGCGGTACGGCTATTTTCACAAAGGAAAAACCCTTGTCCGTAGTGAATGGCATTGGCATTGAGGAGCATGATCAAGAAGGTCGTGTTATCACTGCAGAATATGAAAAATTCTACCTAGTCACATGCTATACACCAAATAGCCAACGTGAATTAGCTCGCTTGGAGTACCGCATGGAATGGGAAGTGGCGTTCCGTGAATATTTACTAGCATTAGATGCGAAAAAACCGGTCATTTTATGTGGTGACTTGAACGTGGCCCACCAAGAAATCGACTTGAAAAATCCTAAAACAAATCGTAAAAATGCTGGTTTCAGTGATGAAGAACGTGAAAAAATGACGGAACTACTAGCAGCAGGCTTTACAGATACATTCCGTTATTTATACCCTGATGCAGTCGATGCGTACAGCTGGTGGTCTTATATGGGGAAAGCGCGTGAACGGAACGTAGGATGGAGAATTGACTACTTCTTAGTATCTAACAGCATTGCTGACAAAATCCAAGAGGCGAAGATTCATGCAGATATTTTTGGATCTGACCATTGCCCAGTGGAGTTAGTTATCGACTTATAATTCTTACAGTGAGTGTATATGATGTCAGTATTACAGTTTGAAAATATCTCTTTCGAGGTTAATGGCAGCCAGATTTTACAGGATATTTCTTTTTCTGTAAATCAAGGTGAAAGTATCACGATCATAGGTCCTTCTGGTAGTGGTAAAAGTACAATTCTAAAATTGGCAAGTTCCTTGCAATCGCCTACGGGAGGCACGATTTACTTTCAGGATAGACCGATAGAAAGCTTATCGCCAACGGAGTACCGCCGACGAGTGGCATACTGTTTCCAACAACCCTACTTGTTTGGACAAACGGTGCGGGGTAATTTAGCTTTTCCTTTTACTATGCGAGGTCGTTCTGTTGATGAAACAAGAATCAAAGAACTGTTTGATTTATTCCATGTGGATCTACACTTGCTAGAAAAGTCGAATACGGAGCTATCTGGTGGTGAAATGCAACGAATCTGCTTGATTCGCAGTTTACTCTTTGCCCCTGACGTGTTGCTACTAGATGAGGTAACGTCTGCCTTGGACACAGAAAATATAGAGTGGGTAGAACAAGGTCTTATGCAGTTGCATACAGAAGGCTTAACCTTGTTGCAGGTAACCCATAATCTAGAACAAAGTCTTCGTATGGGGCAACGTCGTATCACCGTGAAAGATGGACGTATTGCGGATTGTGAGGTGCTACATGGGGAGCTTTAATGCCTTATCGAATGAATCGTTGTTGATGGCAACAATGCTCATCGTTATCGCCGTTATCGTGTCCTATCAACAACGAATGCGATTGGAACTAGAAATATTGCATAGCGCCTTGCGGGCGGTAGTGCAACTTGTTGTTGTAGGCTATGTATTGCATTTCATTTTTGGCGCTGACCATCCTTTATTTACCGGTGGCGTACTGTTGGTGATGCTTATCAGTGCTGCTGTTAATGGAGGTAAACGAGGGTCTGGCATCAAACATGCTTCCTGGATTGCAGGTATCAGCATCGGCATTGGTGCTGTTATTACGTTGACCATATTATTGAGTGCGAATGTCTTATCCTTTACACCATATCAAATGATTCCTGTAGGAGGTATGGTGATGTCGGGGGCTATGGTGGCAGTAGGATTGTGTTTCCGCCAAATTACAACGAGCTTTAAGAGCCGTCAACAAGAGGTGCAGATTAAGCTAGCCTTGGGGGCTACTCCTATGCAGGCTTGTAAAGCAATCCTGCGAAGCGCCCTTATATTTAGCTTGCAACCAACCATCGATAGTGCGAAAACATTGGGCATTGTGTCCTTGCCGGGGATGATGACAGGTTTAATTTTGGCAGGTATGAGCCCTATGGAGGCCATCAAATACCAGATTATCGTCATTTTCATGTCTTTTTCAACCATATCCATTGCTATTGCTATAGCAGGGTATTTGAGTTGCCGACAATTTTTTAATACGAAAGAACAGCTGATTCTATCTGATTTGTGATAGAATCAGTTTCTTTTTTTAACAAAGTATTTTTAAAGTTTTAATTTACCTATAAAATAAATAGGATTTTTTGAAAATCTATAGTCATATGGAAATAGTTGTGCTACTATTAGGATATACACGATTTTTATAGTATATGTAAAGCGAGGTGGTATTATGACAAATTACAACCCTTATGAAAATATGCTGCAAACCTTAGACTTAGCAGCGGACACATTGGGCATTCCACGCAATGACTATGAAGTGTTGCGTCACCCTGAACGTGAAATGAACGTGGCTATTCCTGTACAGATGGATGATGGACATGTGGAAGTATTCACTGGCTATCGTTGCCAACATAGCTCCGTCCTTGGCGCTTCTAAAGGCGGGTTGCGCTTTCACCCAGATGCAGATGAAAATGAAGTGCGCGCCTTAGGTGCGTGGATGACCATCAAAAATGCGATTGCTCACTTACCATATGGTGGTGGTAAAGGTGGTATCAAGGTAGACCCTAGAAAACTAAGTGAAAGAGAGTTGGAACGGTTAACACGTGGTTTCGTTCGTAAAATTGCGCCTATTATTGGGGTAGAACGAGATGTGCCAGCTCCTGATGTAAATACAAATCCACAAATCATGTCTTGGATCGTTGATGAATACAGTGCTTTAACAGGTCAATGGACACCAGGCATCGTAACAGGCAAACCACTAGCAATTGGTGGTTCCTTGGGCCGTAACGAAGCGACAGGCCGTGGCTGTATGTTCACATTGCTTTCCTACTTGGAAAAACAAGGAAAATCCATCAAAGATTTAACCATTGCTGTACAAGGCTTTGGTAATGTAGGTTCCGTAGGTGCTTTGTTGATGCATCGTGAAGGTGCTAAAATCGTTGCCATCGGTGACGTACATGGTTCCTTATACAATACCAACGGTATTGATGTAGAAAAAGCCTACGAATATGCAAACTCTCATGGACGTTCTTTGGAAGGCTACGAAGAGCCAGGCATGACACGTATTCCGAATCCAGACTTATTGTTATTAGAAGTAGACGTATTATATTTAGCGGCTTTGGAAAACCAAGTGAACGAAGCGAATATGAAAGATGTAAAAGCGAAGTTAATCTTGGAAGGCGCCAACGGACCATTAACGAAAGATGCTGACTTATACTTCTTTGAAAAAGGTATTCCTGTGTTGCCAGACGTATTAGCCAATGGCGGTGGTGTAGTAGTATCCTATTATGAATGGGTACAAAATAAAGCTGGCTTCTATTGGTCTGAAGAAGAAGTCAACGAAAAATTAGCCAAAAATATGAAGAAAAGCTTTGAAGAAGTATGGGCTATGCAAGAAGAGTTTAAGGTATACCCAAGATTGGCTGCGTACATGGTGGCATTACGTCGCTTAGTAGAAGCCTTAAAAATTAAAGGATATAATGGGTAATCCAGTATACATTGATGTTTCTCGTGATTATAAGAAGGCATTAGAGATATACTTCATAGATGCATCTCTGTGAGAGCAATGGAATAAAAACATAAAGATTAATAGATGAAAAGGAACTACGTAAGACCTAAGAGTCTTTGCGTAGTTCCTTTTCTACTGTAGCGTCTATATAAAAGGTCCCAACCGCTGTTGATAGCGAGTTGGGACCTATATGAATTGGGTAGGATATATACCTGATACTATTTAATGTGTTTACTACCACGTTCTGTCATCGGTGTGCCGTTTTGACAAAGTGGACAAGCATCAGCTTCAAATGTTGGTACTGTTAGGTTCAACAAGGCTTGTACTTTTTCTTTTGGCACACCAAAGTCTGCTTTACCACCGCTGCGGTTTACAAGAAGGCCTACGCCAACGATTTCACCGCCAGCTTCATTCACAACATCTACTACTTCACGAACGGACCCGCCTGTGGTTACGATGTCTTCTACGATGAGAACACGTTGCCCTTTTTCAATGCGGAATCCACGGCGCAATGTCATTTTACCTTTTTCTCGTTCTGTAAAGATAGCACGGGTGCCTAAGGCTTTACCTACTTCATGAGCCAATAAGATGCCACCAGTCATAGGGCCGATCACAAGTTCTACGTTTTGGTCTTCAAAACGACGAGCTAATTCTTGGCATAATTGTTCAGTATATTTTGGATGGGATAAGACGTTGAACTTTTCCACATACATTGGGCTGTGAAGGCCAGATGTTAACAAGAAATGTCCTTCCAAAATGGCTTGTGTGTCGATTAATAATTGTTTTACATTCTCTTCTGTCATCATTTTTGAACTGTCTCCATTTCCTCAACAATTAAACGAACTGCTTCTTGTGGATTTTCTGCTTGTGTAATTGGTCGTCCTACCACAATGCGAGACGCCCCATCTTGTAAAGCGCTACTAGGGGTAGCAATACGCTTTTGGTCGTTAGTAGACGCAAAAGATGGGCGGATACCTGGTGTGACGATTAAGAAATCTTCTCCGCAAGCTTCACGAATCAGTTTTGCTTCTAGTGGAGAAGCGACGACTCCATCTACTCCGGCTTCTTTAGCTAGTTTAGCTAATTTTACTACATGGTCTGAGATTGGTAAAGACCCACCAATAGCGGACCAGTTTTCATCGTCAAAGCTAGTTAGCGCTGTAATAGCCAATAGTTTAGGGCGCTCAATGCCTAGCTCAGCAGCTTGCTCTCTAGCCGCTTTCATAGCCGCTTCCATCATCACCTTGCCACCTTGACTGTGGATAGTGATTAACTTAGCCCCTAAACGAGTTAAAGATTTAATACCATGGGCTACCGTATTTGGAATGTCATGTAACTTCAAATCAAGAAATACGGATTTATTGTGGTCCCGTAAATATGCTACAGTTTGCTCACCTGCTGCATAAAATAATTCCATACCAACTTTATAATAGCTGACGGAATCGCCTAAGGATGTTACGATGGATTGCATCGCCTCCAATGAGGACACATCTAAGGCTACAATTAAACGATCATCTGCCATAGGAACCTCCTTGTTTCACAAATCATATTATTATTTCATAGTTTATGGTGAAAGTCAAGGATTTTTAGGTGTTCGTTGAAATTTGTATGACTATATCTTATAATGAAACTAACATAAATGCGCATTCCTGCGCCAGTACGTAATTTGACGAACTAATTTGTTCGTACTATCTATGAAAGTGAGGTTATCTTATGAAACAAATTGTTGTGATGGAACCATTAGGAGTATCTGAAGAATTATTACAATCCTTAGCGGAGCCATTCAAGGCACAAGGCTATGAGCTAAACGTACATACTACGAAAGAAACAGATCAAGTGAAATTATTGGATCGTGTTCGTGAGGCATCTATCA
>CAUUEA010000001.1:0-114822 GCA_963544145.1 uncultured Veillonella sp. | reverse complement strand
AGCATCGCTTAGTTCCGAACGTAAGATTTTCTACGACCAAAGGGAGTAAGAAAATCCACAGGTCGGAACAAAGCAGGAAAAGGGAAGTATAAAAGTAAAAAAAGAAGCGACGCACAAATCATAGAGCATCGCTTAGTTCCGAACGTAAGATTTTCTACGACCAAAGGGAGTAAGAAAATCCACAGGTCGGAACAAAGCAGGAAAAGGGAAGTATAAAAGTAAATAAAAGAAGAAATGACGCATAAATCATAGAGCATCGCTTAGTTCCTAGAGTAAGATTTTGAAGTCTCAAAGAGACGTACAAAATCCACAGCTAGGAACAGGAAGTTGCAGATGACAAAGGTATAGCTACTAAGCCATTTCTAGCCAACATGGCAGAAGTAACATCTATGGTATGAATAATAAGGCCTGGGATCCCCAGTGAACCACTTTCATAGGAGCGTAGCGACGCATGAAAGTGTGTGAATCGGGGAGTTCGGCCCGTAAGATTTTCTACGACCAAAGGGAGTAAGAAAATCCACAGGTCAGAACAAATAGGTAGTTGCAAATGACAAGATTATATCTACAAAACTATTTCTAGCCAATATGGTAGAGGTGAAACTCACATAATATTTTAATTAGATACTACAATATTTTTAGGAGGGACAATTAAAATAAAATGTTGACTGGGGGGGGACATAATGTATAATTAAAACAAATATTGATTTAAAAAGGGAGGCTTATATGCAAACAGTAGAATTTATAACATCATATCTTACTTTTTACTTAAAAGGAAAAATTCAGATAGATAAAAATTTTGTTAAGTTTGAGATTCCTAATACAATTCTTAAATTGATTCCTCTAGGTAAAGCTAGTCGTAGTTTACCAGTTAATCAGATTTCTAGCGTGGATGATAGTTTCAAATTGAATTTTAAATCTCTATTATGGGGTATATTTTTCCTATTATTGGGGTTAGGAATGCTTGCGGATAATACTTTCTATGGCATTGTTATTAGTATTTATGCTATATTAACAATCCTAAGCTCTTTTGAAACAATTTTAATTGTAAATTCTACATCAGGTGCTGTTACTGTCATTTCATTTGTAATTTTTGAAAAAGCAAAAGCTATCGAATGTAAAGATTATATTAATTCACTGATTATGGGTCATCTTTCAGATACTAATGTAAGAGAACAAAATTTGAAATTAATGGATAATGCTGATAGAAATACAGATAAGATACTTGATGCATTAAAAAAATAAGTAGACCTTATTTCTATACATCTATATTACATCTAAAATATAAGTCAGAATAATTAAGAGGCAAGAGCTTAATTATTCTGACTTTTCATTTTATAATAATGATATTTTACATAATGACAAATCAACCGTAACCTTGTATACTATACCTATTATTAAGGTAACTAAGGTGATAGTATGATACATAATAAACGAAATAATATTTTTAAAAGACCTAAGATAGAATTTTTTAACACCTTTGACAGAGAAGAGTTTCTGTTATTAATTATTAAAGGCATTCTTATTGGGATAGTGGCAGGTACGATTGGCTCTGCTTTCAGATATATGATTCACTGGGGTAATGAGTTTCGTCATGAGTTTATAGTGAGTGCTACGATAGAGCAAATCATTATATGGACCATTATTATGATGATCTTAGGGTGGGGGTGTCATTTTTTACTAAAGTGGGCACCTTTATCTGGTGGCTCAGGTATACCTCAAATTGAAGGGGAAATGAAGGGTATATTTAATATGAATCCTTTCCCTACATTGGTATCGAAGTTCTTTGGTGGCGCTTTTACGGGTATTGTTGGATTCTCCGTAGGACGGGAAGGACCTTCCGTGCAACTTGGGGGTGCTACGGGTAAGTTACTATCGAATTGGTTTGGTAGTTCTTTACGGGAAGAGCGAATTTTAACATCTGCTGGAGCGGCTGCAGGATTGACCGCAGCCTTTAGCGCCCCTGTATCTGGTGCTATATTTGTATTTGAAGAAGTACATAAGAGTTTTTACCCTAAGCTTGTGATTCCTACTTTTTCTGCTACTATTTCAGCAAATTTAATTACATCCTTAGTATTTGGCCTAACACCATCCTTGGGTTTCTCTGTCATGGAAAGTATTCCTATAGCATATTTTACAACACTTCTTATATTGGGCGTGGCTGTGGGATGTTTCGGAGTTATTTTTAATCGTATGATTATTGGTGTGAAAGGCATCTACGATAGATTACCAATTTCTAGGGGATGGAAAATCTCCTTAACATTTCTTGGGGTAACTCTTTTAGGACTTGACTCACAATTGCTCCTGGGTGGTGGTAATGATGTGGTGACCATGATGGTTGACCATCAACAAACTATTCAATTGTTACTCTATATTGTACTAGGTAAAATTCTGTTAACTTCCTTTTGTTATGGGAATGGTGCACAAGGTGGTATTTTCCTCCCTATGGTTGTCATCGGTTCAGCAGCAGGGGCATTGATACATAGTATCTTAGTAGAATTGCATATGTTACCTAATCTCTTTGGTAGTAGCTTTATCATTTGTGGTATGGCAGGCATGTTAGCAGCCTCTATGCGCACGCCTTTGCTAGCGATTTTACTGGTTTTAGAAATGACAAATAGCTTTCACAGTATATACCAAGTAGGAACGGTGGCGATTATCGCGTATTTAACGGCAGAATTTATGAAAGAACTACCAATCTATGATAACTTGTTACTCCGTATGAGCCAAGGTTTGGTAGGAGCAGAAGAGGAACAAACATTTTTCCAAACACGTTTGTCGGTGGTGTGTCCTTATGTAGATACGATGTTGAAAGACATTGAAATGCCAAGAGGTTCTATGATTGTTAGTATTGATCGAGGAGGACAACCGATTGTACCGGTAGCAACAACAGTGTTACAGTGTGGAGACGAACTGTATGTTTCTTGCACAAAAGGTCAATTAAAAGAAGTGAAAGAGTTTTTTAGTCGGTAACATTTGATATAGAGTTATGTATGGCTAACCTATTGCGATATTAAGTTTTAAGAAGGTTGTAATATATAGTTTTGAATACATAGAAAGGACGATATATATATGGCAATGATGGAATTTACAGACCGTCCGTTGACAGTAGCGGTGATTACGGTGTCTGATACAAGAACAAAGGAAACAGATAAAGGTGGGGCTCGTGTTGAGGAGTTAGCTCGTGAGGCTGGGTTTATTGTGGTATCTCGTCAAATTGTGACAGATACAATCGAGGAGATTCAAGGGGCTATTCATAAGGCTTTCACCGGAAATTATGGTGAGGAAGTTCAAGTTTTGAATGACTCCACAAGTGATGATGTGCGTGCTTGGACATATGAGGATGAAGTAGGTGTGGCTGATATTATTATTAGCACTGGTGGTACAGGGATTGCGAAACGAGATGTATCTATAGAGGCAGTGCAACCCCTGTTAGATAAAGAAATTCCAGGCTTTGGCGAGTTGTTTCGATTCTTAAGTTACCGTGATGATATTGGAACAAAAGCATTGGCATCTCGTGCTATTAGTGGTGTGAAAGAACATACGATTTTATTTGCCATTCCAGGTTCTGTGGGTGCTGTTACCTTAGCGATGAAAGAATTAATTTTACCAGAAGTGAAACATTTAAAACGAGAGTTAATAAAATAGAGAAGAAACTATAGCTATCTGTGGGTTGTCATGTATATATGACACTAAGATAGCTATATTTTATGTTACAATGATTGTGACGTATATATATCTATGTAAATATTAAAAATTTTTTGAACATTAGAATCACAGGAGACATCAAATTTAGGCTTCAAATAAGATGGAATGTAAGAAAATAAAAAATGCATGGCCTCTTTTGTAATTTTTGTGCACAAGTGAATACTAACGTGCTATAATGGATGTATGTATATCACATAGTAAGTTATTGGAGGATGTAATGGCTTTCAATTTAAAAGGAAAAGAAGAAAAGTTTTTTAGTATGCTCAATGAACATGCTGAACTATGTCATGAGGCGGCACAGTTGATGCAGGAAGTGTTTGAAGGGGAAATAGAAAAAAAAGAGGCTCTTCATCGAATTGAACAAAAAGAACAAGAAGCAGATGAATTGGTAGCAGCCACTATGGACCGTTTACGTAAAACTTTTATTACACCAATGGACCGCGAAGATATTCAACTTTTAATTGATCAAATGGATAATACCATTGATAATATTAAAGAAATCATGGACAAAATGGTGATGTATCAAGTGCAAAGTGAGCCGACTGCTGGGGCAATCCGTATGGCAGAAATCGTAGCAAAATGTTGCAAGCACATTAAAAAATCCATTTCTTACATGGGCAGCTTAAAGAAAAATTATTTAAAAGTAGAAGGTCGTGCTTTAGAAGTGTTGCGCTTAGAAGCTGAAGCAGATGATATTTATCATGTAGAAATGGCGAAACTCTTTACAGAGTGCAGTGATCCTATTGAAATCATTAAGTGGAAGGAAATTCTTAGCTCCATGGAAGAAGTTATCGATGGATCTGAGACTTTGGTAGGAACATTCCGCCGGGTAGTGTTGAAATATGCTTGATGGTTGGGTGATATGGGCCGTCGTTTTATTAGCGTTGGCCTTTGATTACATAAATGGATTCCATGATACGGCGAACGCTATAGCTACCTCTGTATCGACAAGAGCGATTGCTCCGAAAACAGCAGTTATGATGGCGGCAACCTTAAACTTCTTGGGGGCCATGATAAGTACTGGTGTGGCTAAAACCATTGGTGGCGATATCGTGACTGCCCCAGAAATGATCAATGGAGAAATTATAGTAGCAGCCTTGGTAGGAGCTATTTTTTGGAATCTCTTAACCTGGTGGTATGGGATTCCCAGTTCTTCTTCCCATGCATTAATTGGCGGTATCATTGGTGCTGTACTGATTTCAGTAGGCCCCGAAGCATTGCAAGTTGGTGGGATTGGTAAGATCTTTATCTCTTTGGTGGCATCTCCAATTTTAGCACTAGTATTAGGCTATATTGTCATGAAAATACTACTTATTTTATTTGGACGATTTTCTCCAATTGTTTTAAATGATCGATTTCGGAATATGCAGCTGGTTTCTGCGGCACTGATGTCATTCTCTCACGGTTCCAATGATGCTCAAAAAGCGATGGGGATTATTACCTTGACGTTGGTAGCCAGTGGTCATTTACAAACTCTAGATGTACCAATTTGGGTTAAGCTTGCCTGTGCTACAGCTATGGCTTTAGGTACAGCAGCAGGTGGTTGGAAAATTATTGCGACTGTAGGTAGTAAAATTTTTAAACTGGAAAGTATCAATGGATTTGCAGCAGATTTGAACTCTGCCATAACTATTTTCACAGCTACTTTATTGCACTTGCCAGTATCTACAACACATGTTGTGAGTGGATCCATTATGGGTGTAGGTACAGCGATGCGTGTGAGAGCGGTGAACTGGAGTACAGCGCGCTCTATGGTATTTGCTTGGTTTATTACGATACCATTATCTGCAGGTGTATCGGCTTTGGCGTATGTGATTATCGATGCCTTAGCACATGTATAAAAAATGAAGAAATTATGAAGAAATGTGTTGCAACATTCTCAATAATTTTTTATAATAGACACAAGAGATGCTCGAAGGCGTATGCACTCGAGCATTTTTTATAGTTATAAAGTATACTGTTAGAGTGTACTTTCAACGCCCATATATCATATATATTATAAAACTAATAAGGGAGATACCATTGAAGTTTAATCAGGCAACAGACTATGCGTTTCGAATTATCCTATATATGTCTACACTACCATTCGGCAGTCGAAAGGTTGGCGCTGAGCTGGCGAGGACTAGTAAGATTCCAGAACGATTCTTGTTAAAAATTATGCGCTATTTAGTGAATGCCAAATTATTACATTCCTATCGAGGTGTAGATGGGGGATTTTCGCTAGCAAAGAAACCAAAAGATATTAGCTTGTATGATGTGGTGGTTGCCGTAGAGGGTGACACATATCTTCAACATTGTTTATATGACTCTGAAAGTTGTTCGCGCGGTTGTCACGGTCAATGTGCGGTACAAGAAGCGGTTGGCAAAATTCAAACGGTGCTAATACAAGAGTTAAAAAATGTTGATTTCGAAACGTTAGCAAAACGCGAACGTTCGATTCATATATCAATGCACCATGTGGTCTAAATGTATATTCAAGTGAGGAGGAATTGGCATGATGGATGCAGTCTTGTTAGCTCGTTTTCAATTCGCATTGACTACGATCTATCATTGGCTCTTCGTACCGTTCACGCTAGGTATGACAGTATTGGTAGCAATATTAGAAATTACTTATGCGCGTACAAAAAACGAAGTGTACAAAAAAATGGCAAAGTTCTGGGGTAAATTATTCCTAATTAACTTTGCAATGGGTGTTGTAACAGGTATCGTTCAAGAATTCCATTTTGGAATGAACTGGGCAGAATACTCTCGTTTTATGGGAGATATCTTCGGCGCTCCTTTGGCGTTAGAAGCGTTAACAGCATTCTTCTTAGAGTCTACCTTTATGGGGGCTTGGATTTTCGGTTGGGATAAAATGTCCCCTAAAGCACACGCATTTGTGGCAGTACTAGTCGCTATCGGTAGTAACTTATCCGCATTCTGGATTTTAGTAGCGAACTCATTTATGCAACATCCGGTAGGATATGTACTTCGCAATGGTCGTGCTGAAATGGATTCTTTTGCAGCCATCTTACAAAACGGTTATTTACCAGGTCAATATTTACACATCTTTACAGATGGTATCTTAACGGCTGGTATTATTATCGCTTCCGTTAGTGCATGGCATTTATTGAAAAATAATCATGTAGAGTTTTATTCTAAATCCATCAAATTTGGTTTAGGTGCAGCTGTTATCGGTGGCTTATTGGTGGGCGGCGCTGGTCACTTCCAAGGTCAAACAGTAGCAAAATTACAACCTATGAAAGTAGCGGCTTTTGAAGCATTATGGGAAACTCATGATCCAGCTCCATTTGCAATCGTTGCGGGTATCGATCAAGATGGTAAAAAGAATAACTTTGAAATCGGTGTACCAGGTGCATTATCTTTCGTAGTTCATGACTCTTTCAAAGGGGAAGTAAAAGGTATTAATGACCTTCAAAAAGAAGCAGAAGTGAAACATGGTGCTGGTGATTACGTGCCACATGTAACATCTATGTTCTGGTCCTTCCGTGTGATGATCTTAGCTGGCATTATTATGTTAGTGACATCCATTGTGGGATACTATTTACATGTGAAAGGTAAATTACTTAACAATAGAGTGGCTCTAAAAAGCATCTATCATTTATTAGCCCTTCCATTCATTGCTAACTCCACAGGTTGGTATGTGGCAGAAGCTGGTCGCCAACCTTGGCTTGTATATGGATTGCAAAAAACAGCTGATGGAGCATCCAAAGTGGTAACAGCGCCAGAAATCTGGACAACAATCATTGGTTTTACCGCTGTATACGTAGTGATGGCGATTGCTGCCATTTACTTAGCCGTAAAACATATTCAAGCGGGACCTAATGGTAACCCAGCTCATGATGTGGTTGAACAAGAGGAGGCTACATTATGGAAATAATTACAAATAACTTAGAATTAATTTGGTTCATCTTAGTAGGTGTACTATTTACAGGATTCTTTATTTTAGAAGGCCTTGACTACGGTGTAGGTATGTGGCTTCCATTCTTGGGAAAAACAGACCGTGAACGCCGTCAATTAATCAATACTATCGGACCTGTTTGGGACGGTAACCAAGTATGGATGTTGACTGCTGGTGGTGCTATGTTCGCATCTTTCCCACAAGTATATGCTACATTATTCAGTGGTTTCTATTTAGCATTGTTCTTGATGTTAGCGGCTTTGATTGCTCGTGGTGTGTCCTTCGACTTCCGCAGTAAAGATAAAAGTTCAACTTGGCGTAGTGCTTTCGACTGGTGCATTTTCTTTGGATCTGCTATCCCTGCACTTCTTTGGGGTGTTACAGTAGGTAATTTAATCCAAGGTACGCCAATCGATAAAGATATGAACTTTGTAGGGGGTTTCTTAGATTTATTGAGCGTATATACAATTCTTTGTGGGATTGTATTCGTATGCGTATTCTTGTACCATGGTGCCTTATATGCTTCCTTGAAAACGACTGGGGAAATCTCTGAACGTGCTCGTGCAGCAGCCCTAGTAGAAGGCGTAATCACTGCAGTTGGTGCGTTGGTATTGGTAGGTGCTACGTATGCGTACACTGATTTATTCAACAGTACAGTGGCTACAGTAGCCTTTGCATTGGCCATTGTAAGCTTCTTAGTATCTTGGGGCTTAACACGTACTCGCCAAACTGGTAAAGGATTTGTGTTCAGTGCGTTAACAATTCTATTTGTTACATTGGCTTACTTTGCAGGATTATTCCCTCGCATTATGGTATCTAGCATTGATCCAGCATACAGCTTAACAATTATGAATGCATCATCTTCGACATACACATTGACATTGATGACAATCGTAGCGTGCATCTTCGTACCTATCGTATTAGTGTACCAAGCATGGGCGTACTATTATTTCCGTCATCGTGTATCACAAGATGACTTACACTATTAATTCATAGTGATTTTGAAAGGGGCGTGGTTTCACGTCCCTTTTGTTGTATATCTTAGGAATTTATACGTAATGATTCTGAAAGGAGGTCTTATGTTTCATCCCTTTGCATGGCAATTAGTGAAATTGCATCCTCGCTCCTATGGAGGTCTATTATTACTGACCTTACTTGGTACCGTAGCGACATTAGGACAAGCCTATGTCTTTGCCCGTATCATTGATAGCTTAGTGGTACAAGGTGAAGGCGTATCCTATGGGACGATGACTCTGCTAGGATGCATGATTCTTATGCGTATGGTATGTTCTCATGGAGAACAGTGGTTACGAGATCATATTGCTAGTGCAGTTCATGAGGACCTGCGCAATCGTGTGTTACACCATATGGTATCTCAAGGTGTGCGCCAATCCGAGAGCGCTAGCTCTGTCACACATTTGTTGACAGATGGATTAGACCATGTAGATGCCTATATGAGCCAATATATTCCGCAAGCCTTATATGCTGTATTGATTCCACTTATATTGTCGATTGCCATCATTGATTCTGTTTCTTGGATTGGATGGATTCTAGTATTAACCTATCCGTTAATCCCTTTCTTTATGATTCTTATCGGGAAAGAAGCGGATAAACTAAACAAACAACAATGGGAACGAATGCAATTCTTAGGAGGTCATTTTCTTGACGTATTACAAGGTTTGACGACGTTGAAAGTATTTGGTCGTGCGAAAGAACAAGTTCATGTCATAGGACGTTTATCTGGAGAGTTTCGGGATGCGACATTAAAGGTATTGCGCATCGCCTTTTTATCTGCTTTAGTGTTGGAATTAATTGGTACCATTAGTACAGCCATGATTGCCGTTTACTTAGGGGTGTCCTTAGTCTATGGTGAAGTGGAGTTTTTACCGTCCTTCTTTATTTTGCTACTGGCACCAGATTTTTATGTGCCTCTTCGACAATTAGGTTCTGCTTTTCATACAGGTTTATCTGGCAAGGTGAGTTTAACAGCTCTGCAAGAGTATTTATCATCTGGTATAGAAGTAGTTCGTGCAGGTCACGAAACACTTACGGAACCAATCCAAACCATTGCGTTCCATGACGTGGCGTATGAGTATGAAACAGATCATGTGGGATTAGTAGCTTTCACAGGTCGATTGGAACGTGGGCGTTCCTATATGCTAGTTGGTGAAAGTGGAGCTGGCAAGACCACTATCTCTAATGTGCTTATGCAATTACTGACACCTACTAAAGGTCAAGTGACAGTGGATGGTTATGATTTGCAAACCTTAGATAGTCAGTGGTACCATGAGCAGATTGCTTATCTTAGTCAAACTCCATATATCATGAGTGGTACCTTGCGGGAGAACTTACAATTTGAGTTAGAAGTGACTGATGAAAAGCTATGGGACGTACTAGAACAAGTGCAACTAGCTGATTTTGTTGCTACTTTACCATTAGGGTTAGATACAGTGATTGGGGAAGGTGGCTACGGACTGTCTGGAGGGCAACGCCAACGATTAGCCTTAGGACGAACCTTGTTACGACCGGCACAAATCCTTATCCTTGATGAAGTGACAGCCCATTTAGATGTGGAAACTGAAAATCTAATCATGCAGGTATTACGTAAGCATGGGCAAGATAAAATCGTTCTATACGTGGGACACCGAGTACAAACTATGAAGTACGTAGATACTTTATTTGTGATGCGAGAAGGGCGATTAGTAGAATTTGGCAGTTATGTGGATTTAGTCGCACAAAATGGATACTTTGCATCCTTAGTGAATACCTATAGTAATCCTGTGATGCGGAAACTAGCTATAAAGAGCGCAGATACAATGCGTTTGAATCAAGTTTCAGAAAACGTGTATAGAGCTGATGCTGCAATACTTAATACACAGGTGGTACAAGAAGAGTGCAATGGTACATACGAAATGAAGTATAATACTACGAGTCCTACTGTGATGAAACCAAGTGCTACAAAAGGTGGGGAGCAGAAAAGTGAAAAAAGAGGAGTTGTAAAGCAACCAGATATCCGCCGAGGGTTCGTATCCTTATGTAACTTACTATCTAAACATAGAGTTTTGTTAGTGGGTAGTGTCATGTTTGCTATGGCTACGGTACTTATGAATATTGGACTATTAACTACGTCTACCTGGCTTATAACGAAAGCTTCGGAGCATCCTGTATTAGTGGTGCTTAGCTTGGCGATCGTAGGGGTGCGGTTCTTCGGGATTAGCCGTGCGATCTGTCGCTATGGAGAGCGCTACGTATCGCATTCTATGGCTTTCCAAGGATTATATGAACTGCGCATTGCCTTCTTTCAACGATTAGAACCATTGGTGCCACGTATCTTTCAATCTATGAAAATGGGGGACCTCCTAGGGCGGATTATGGCGGATATCGAGACGCTACAGTTTTTTTATTTGCGCACCTTAGTGCCTAGCTTGTCGTTCCTCGGTGTTACCGTGCTAGGCTGTATCATTGGATATCAATTACACCCTATAGTAGGCATAGTGATTGCACTGTACAGTATTCTTGTAGGGATAGTGCTACCAATGAGTATTACCTATGTGTTGCGACGAGTCCCACCTATGCGACTACATACGAGGGGTCATATGAAAGAAGAATTCATCGAATCCATCCATGGTGTAGTAGATATCATTATGAGCCATCAAGAAAAGCGATTTGTACAGTCTATGAAAGCCTCTTTTAGTGATTTTGATGGCTGGCAAGGTGTATGGAATCGTGGTGTTCGTTGGAATCAGACAATCCTCTTAGGGTTAGCTCAATCGGCGTTACTAGTGGGAGTAGTTGTTGGAGTTTGGGGCATTGATGGAATCTCCTACGACCCACTATGGGTGGCTGTTATAGCTATCGGATTGCAGTCCTATTTTGAAGTATTGCAACCTATGACAGAAGCGTCCTTACATGGTTATGAAAGTGCTTTAGCTATGGAACGATTAGAACAGTTAGAAGAACCAAGAGAGCATAGTAAGGAT
This sequence comes from uncultured Veillonella sp., assembly GCA_963544145.1. GTDB lineage: Bacteria > Bacillota > Negativicutes > Veillonellales > Veillonellaceae > F0422. Next base: position 103,236 of record CAUUEA010000001.1, on the reverse strand, counting down.
GTGAACGCAAATATTGCATATGGACGTTTACAAGATAGCAAAGTAATTGGTACGACCTTGCAACAGATACAAGAAGTATCTCCGAAAGAGTATGACACCACGAACAATGCAATGGCTGAGATGAAAACACCGATGATTCGTATGGAATCTCTAACTTTTGCCTATGACGTAGTACCTGTTTATGATGACCTGAACTTGTCCATTCAAAAAGGTGAGAAAGTAGCGATTGTAGGGCCTAGTGGGTCTGGTAAAAGTACCTTATTTGCTTTATTACAACGATGGTATGATTTCAGTGGGACTATATTTATTAATGGAAGTGATACCAGAACACTTTCAGAGGAACAATTGCAATCCTATATGGCATATGCTACCCAGGATATCTATATATTCCATGCTACCATAGGTGATAACATCCGACTAGCGAAGCCGAGTGCAACGGATGATGAGATTTGGCAAGCCTTGGAGGCGGTACAACTGGCAGAGTGGGTGCGGATCTTACCGAAAGGTTTGCGCACTATGGTTGGTCAAGGTGACATGGGTCTTAGCGGTGGTCAACGACAACGACTAGGCATGGCACGATTGTATCTACGTGATGCAGAGATCCTGCTCTTGGATGAACCTTTGGAAGGATTAGACCAAGTCACACGACACTTAGTGCAAGACCAATTGAGCACTTTGTTCCAAGGAAAAACAGTATTATATATTACACATCATATCGAACAGCTGCATGAAATGGATCGCATCTTGTTCCTAGAAGGAGGACGCATTGTAGAAAGCGGAACCTATGAAAGCTTACTCGCCTTACAAGGTAGATTCTACGAATACCATCGATTAAGTATGGAACGGATTTAGTGTAAGGAGAACTTTGACTAGATAGGTTATATCTTCTAGATGGCTTCGATACAGGTGTTAGTTACCTCTAGGTGTTACATATATATAAAATGAAAGAGCCCTACCGATAGTGAATATGCTATGGGTAGGGCTTTTCTTTCATTTGTATAGGGACTATGATATAATTATGATAACTATGAAAGTGTATCACTTAGATTCGATAACCTATTAGATAGGAGATATATATGGGACAATTAGTTACAAAGCTGTTGAAATTAGCCAATGCTGTAACTACACAAACACATATAGAAGACCCACGTTTACCAGAGCAACTAGAAGATGGTAATACATTGTACGATCATCGTATGCTATCCATTGAGGAAGAAGCGGTGAACCGTAAGATGCGATCGGTGGTGCGTAATCATTGGTTCTTTCATTCTATTATTTTTGAATTTGAACCAAACAATAAGGTATTTATGAATGTCATCACGAAATTGGGGAATGTCATCAATGTGGAATTTGATATTGATGATATTTGGTTTGATGATTATACATCTACGATTCAGCTTAAATTAGATGTTGCCAATGTAGATATGGGTGGTTTGTTTTTAAATATCATTACTCATGTTCTGGGAAATTGGAGCTTGCATGTATTAGGGATGTTTTTTAATCCTTTCAGTATCGGCAATGATACATCATCTATGCGTTTAGAAAAGAAAGGGATTATTCGCTTTGACTTGTCACCGAATAGTCCAGTACGAGAGTTTATCCCATGGCCAGAGCGACCAAAAGAAAGTGTAGGACCAGTACTGTTAACAGCCATCAAATCGGGACAATCTGTATTACAAGTAGAGTATTATGCATTCCATCAGAAATTAGAGACCTATTCAGCTCCTGAAATGCCAGTAAAAACGAACTGGGTGCGATCCATTGATATGGCTGCAGCCTTATTAATGCCTATCGGTGTGTGGGTGAGTTTTATTATCTTGAACCATTACTTACCACATGAAGAGTTAAAGGACTTTTCGTTCTCTACGTATTTCTTTATCTCCTTGAGTATTTTACTATTCAGTTTTATCGTCATGAATATTCCTCGTTATATTTATATGTATTTTGAAACGAGGAAAAAATGGCAATCTGTATTTGTAAGTAACAATATTAAGATACAAATGCGACGATTGCAACGGCGTATTGCTATGCAAAAGCAGGCTTTAGAGAATGATAAAAATGTTGTGAAACGACAAGAACACATCGTAGAAATGTTAATGCAAATACGAGATAAACGCTTCTTGGCACATCGGCTGAAAGTAGCGGATGAAGATCGGGATCGGAAGCAGAAGGTGAAGTTTATTATAGCGTATATGCTGTGTACGTTTCTCGAATGGATGCTCCTTATACACTAAGCACTGATGCTGTTGGGGAGTATGTGGCGGGGGAGATATGGCTCTGTAAAAAATATGCTGCCGCAAATTATTTTTTACAGAGCCATATCTCCCCCCCCTTTTTTATTCCTCGATGCAGTCAATGCTAAGGTAGGCGTCACAAGGAGGGATGAATAAGTTTACTTTTGTTCAGGTTTGATTGCTATCATATTTGGAGGTAAAATTATGGATGCTCATGTAGTGAATGAAATAGAAATATATTCTAAGTCGAAAGAAAATCAATTTTTTGATAGGAAAAGTGCTCGCATTAAGCCTTTAGATATTTTGAAACATTTGGTAGCGTTTGCTAATGCAGAAGGTGGAAAGTTAGTTATTGGTATTGAGGATAATGGAGATATTTCTGGTTTTACATGTAAGGGCGCACATAGTATTGATGAATATCGGAATATTTTTTTAACAGAATTGAGAGAGACACCAATAAATCCAAAATTTGAAGTGATGCCTGTAATAAATCTACATGGAAAAGAAGATAATATATTGGTAATTTCTGTAGGGATTTCTTCAGATAGGGTCATAAAATCATATGATGGAAAAGTGTACCTTAGGCAAAATGATGCATCTAGAGAATTGAATTTTGAACAGACTCTAGAATTGCAGTATGATAGAGGGCAACGCTCTTTTGAAGACGAAGTAGTTGACTTATCGTCTTTAGAGGATATAGATTATGATTTACTTGATGAATATAAGAAGTTAATGAATATTGAAGAACTTTCTTATGAAGACGTTTTGAAAGCAAGAAATTTTTTAGTTGGTGAAAGCTTAACTAAAGCTGGAGTTTTATTGTTTGGTAAAAACCCTTCAAGATTTTTACCACAGGCAAGATTACGAGTTATAAAATATAATGGAATGTATCAAATGGTAGGAGAGGAGATTAATATTATTAAAGAAAAAACCTTTGATGGCGCGATTCCTAATATTATTAAGGAGACTCGAGAGTTTATTAATACACAATTACGAGATTTCCAATATTTAAGTCGAGAAGGAAAGTTTGAAATCATGCCAGAGTACCCAGAATTTGCCTGGTTTGAGGGGATAGTAAATGCCTTGACACATAGAAATTATTCTATTAGTGGTGAACATATTAAGGTATTGATTTTTGATGATAGACTTGAAATATTGAGCCCAGGTTTATTACCAAATATTGTGACTATAGAAAATATCTTACATGAACGCTATTCCAGAAATCCTAGAATAGCAAGAACTTTGTGTGAGTTTGGCTGGGTAAAAGAAATGAATGAAGGTGTTAAGAGAATTTATTCAGAGATGGAAAAACTTTTTTTAAATAAGCCTAAATATTCTGAACCTAATAGAAATGTTTTACTAGTTTTAGAAAATAATATATTAAATAGACGTATGAGAACGATAGATAAAATCAAGAGTGTTATTTCTGAAATTGTGTTTGACAAACTAAAAGAAGATGAAAAAACCTTGATATATTATATGTTTAACAGTGGTAAGCATATAACTACAAAGTTAGCAACAGAAGTTATTGGTAAAAGTAGTACGCATTGTAGAAACTTATTAAGATCCCTTAGTAGAAAAGGTTTATTAGAGTGGCATGGGAATTCAACGCATGATAAAACTCAATATTATACTCTTAAATTTTAGGAAAAGTTGAGTAAACTACAGAAGTGTTGAGTAAATCGCAGAAGTGTTGAGTAAATCACAGAGGTGTTGAGTAAATCACAGAGGTGTTGAGTAAATCACAGAGGTGTTGAGTAAATCACAGAGGTGTTAAGTAAATCACAGAGGTGTTGAGTAAATCACAGAGGTGTTGAGTAAATCGCAGAAGTGTTGAGTAAATCGCAGAAGTACTGAGTAAACTATAGAAATGTTGAGTAAACTGCAGAAGTGTTGAGTAAACTACGGAAGTGTTGAGTAAACTGCAGAAGTGTTGAGTAAAGGGATATAAAGTTAGTGCATGTAGTGGATGGAGTTTGAAGATTATGGGTAAAAGTAAAAATTTTAATTTATTCCTTATAGATGGTGAGGTTACTGGACCTATTAAATGTACGCTTTCTAATTGGACTGGATTAGCATATAAGATTCCTAATTCGTCTTTAAGTACGTGTAAGGATCGTTCAGATTTGAAGCAGAGTGGGGTCTATTTTTTGTTTGGTGATGATGAAGATGATAAGCCGACTGTATATATAGGGCAAGCTAGTATTAGGAAAAATGGAGAAGGTGTACTGTTTCGAGTTGCTGAACATCTAAAAGGAAATTTTGATTTTAATGAGGTTGTTATTTTGACAACGCAAAATAATTCTTTCGGACCCACAGAGATTAGTTATTTAGAAAATAAGTTCACTAATATGGCTCTTGAAATAGACCGGTATAAAGTAAAGAATGGAAATGATCCGAATCCTGGGAATGTTACGGAAGAAAAAGAATCAGAGTTAGAAGATTATGTCGAGTATTCAAAAATAGTTCTTGGTGTATTAGGGTATAAGATTTTTGTACCGCTCATAAAGTCTAATAATGACGATGAATACAATGAAAGTGAGCTCAGCTTGTATCTTACTAGAAAAGTTAAACGATCTAATGCGACTATAACAGCAAAGTGTAAAAGAACTAATGAAGGCTTTGTTTTAATGCCAGGTAGTTTGATTGAAGAAATTGATGCTGAATCAGTACCAGCGGGCATTAAAGTGATGAGAGAATCTTGTAAAAAGAATGGCGTTATTAAAGATGGGGTGCTTACGAAGAATATCCTTTTCCGAAGTCCATCGTATGCGTCATCTTTCGTATTAGGGATAAATACTAATGGAAGAATAATTTGGAAATTGAAAACAGGACAAACCTTAAAAGAGTTTGAAGAGGGGCAATTATAAGACACATGACTAATTTGTAAAGATATTATGGTGAATAATATATAGAAATACCTTGCTTGTTTAGAGGGGGGAGATATGTCTGTAAAAAATGATTTGCGACAGCATATTTTTTTACAGACATATCTCCCTCTCTCCTTTTGTTTTATTATGCAAAAAAATAGCACTAGCTATTTAGTAAGCTAGTGCTAAGAACTTTTATTGTTTCACGTCTGGGACGTTAGTTGGGTTTGCTTTGAATGGTGTTTTCACTGGTGTGGATTTACTTGGTTCTGGAGCTTCTATGTTGGGATGTTCCCATTCTAGTTGCATGATGCGAAATTGGTGTTGGTTGGCAAAGCGTTTGAGTTGCCAACTATCGCGTTCTAGTTCTTTCAGTCGATCTCCGTGAGAGTTGCTGATGTTTTCTAGATTGGTTAAGCGGTAGTGAAAGGTATCGCTATGCTCCATGGTGTGCTCTGTGTCGATGTGTTCTTTCAGCGCATCGATTTCTTGTTGTTGAGACACCATCCAATAGGTGGTGCTCAGCACGTAGAGGACAATCCAAAACCAAGGTTTGCGCAGGGCTGTGCCTACTTTCAGAAGTAGATTACTCAGCTGGTTCATCATGGGTGTCGCCAGGAATCAATGGCAAGCGCGCCATCACAAAGTCTAACCATAAGCGGGAAGCATGAGATAAGTAATGTCCTTTTTTCCAAATCACGTGTAAAGTATGCATGATTTCAGGGTTTACTAAAGGACGTACTACAACGCTAGAGCCAACTTTTGTATTTTCGTCTTCTGTAGGGCATAGGCGGCTAGGTAATAAAGCAATGGCTAAGTGAGCGGCTACAGTTTGTAACATCAAATCACGTTGGCTAGTTTCAAATACAATATGTGGTTGGAAGCCCACAGATTTACAAGATTTTACAATTTCATCATGCAAGTTGAAATCATCTTTATGCAATACGAAGGATTGGTCCGCTAATTGGTCAAGAGAAATCGCTTCTTCCTCTGCTAATGGGTTGTCTTTCGGTAAGATAACGCTTAAAGGATCACTTGTTAAATAGAAGGAGTCAAATTCTTTCGCATTCGGTTTAGTACAGATGATACCCACATCGATAAGTCCTTCTTGGACGGAAATTTCTATTTTTTTAGAACCATGTTCATATAGCTCTAATTCGATTTGAGGATAGGTTTGTTTAAACTCACCTAATAATTGAGCGAAGATAGGAGCATCTGTTACTGGTGGTAAACCAATTAATACAGAGCCTTGTTCTAGGCGGAATTCGTTTTCAAAATCGATTTTTAAATGTTCAAACATGAACACAACCCGTTTCGCATGGGTTAAAAAGATGGTGCCACCGTCAGTCATTTCAACGGATTTTGCATTACGAATGAATAATACAACACCTAGCTCATCTTCTAGAGCTTTTATGGTACGGCTGATAGCAGATTGTGAAATGTGAAGATTTCTTGCGGCCTTGCTGAAACTTTTTTGATCCGCTACTTCTACGAAGTATTTTAAGTGATGAAAGTCCATAATGCACCTCTTAAATATGGTAATAACAAAAGTCCTCTTTTTTAGTATGCTATTTGAGCAACAATGCATGTATAAATGTAAATTGATAATCGCATAATTAGCAATGCATCATAGTCTATATGGTATTGCGAAGTTATCGTTCTCAATGTATAATGAAACCATAAGGCTATATCAATTTGTTCACGAAGTAGATTAGCTACTTCACGAATTTGCAAAGAGGTACTATATAACTTATATATTATTACATTTTTGCAACATATGCAATCTTTTTAGAAATAAACGATTCATATTTCAAAAACATTTTGATACTCAGAGGGGAAGATTCGTCCAGCGAGTGCTTGGATAAGAGTCTATATACATCCCCCTATTTTGTATGTAACTACAAGTGTTAATTTTTATTTGCTGTAAGGAGGCTATTTTAACATGCGTAAAATGAAAACTATGGACGGCAACCAAGCTGCAGCTCACGTAGCGTATGGTTTTTCTGAAGTGGCAGCGATTTATCCAATCACTCCATCTTCTCCAATGCCAGAACATGTGGATGAATGGGCAGGACAAGGCCGTAAAAACTTGTTCGGTCATACTGTACAGGTTGTTGAAATGCAATCCGAAGCCGGCGCTGCAGCAGCAGTTCACGGTTCTTTACAAGCGGGCGCATTGACAACTACTTTCACATCTTCTCAAGGTCTATTATTGATGTTACCTAACTTGTACAAAGTGTCTGGTGAGTTACTTCCAGGTGTATTCCACGTAGCAGCTCGTGCTATCGCAGCGCAAGCATTGTCTATCTTCGGTGACCATCAAGACGTTATGGCAGCTCGTGCTGCTGGTTGTGCTATGTTAGCAGAATCTTCTGTACAAGAAGTTATGGATCTTGCTCCAGTTGCGCATTTAACAGCGTTAAAAACTCGCGTTCCTTTCATCAACTTCTTCGACGGTTTCCGTACTTCTCACGAAATCCAAAAAATCGAAGTTTTAGAATATGATGAATTAAAACCTTTAGTAGACCAAGAAGCGTTAGAAGCATTCCGTCAACGCGCGTTGAATCCAGATGCTCCTGTCACTCGTGGTACTGCTGAAAACCCTGATATCTACTTCCAACATCGTGAAGCTTCTAACCCATTCTACTTAGAAGTTCCAAATGTAGTAGAAAATTACATGCATGAAATCAACAAAATCACTGGTCGTAACTACCAATTGTTCAACTACTATGGTGCTGAAGATGCAACTGACGTAATCGTAACAATGGGTTCCTCTGCACAAGTAGCTACTGAAACTGTGGATTACTTACGTGCTCAAGGCCGCAAAGTTGGTTTCGTACAAGTACACTTATTCCGTCCATTCGCGACAGATCGTTTTGTAGCGGCTCTTCCAAAAACTGTAGAACGCGTAGCAGTATTAGACCGTACAAAAGAACCAGGTGCATTAGCTGAACCTTTATTCTTAGACGTTCAAGCAGCACTTGTTCAACACAATATCAATGCTAAAGTATTCGGTGGTCGTTATGGTCTTTCTTCTAAAGACGTAATCCCAGCTGACCTTGTAGCAGTATTCGATAACATGTTAGCAGAAGCTGGCAAACGTTTCTTCACATTGGGTATCAATGACGATGTAACTAACTTGTCCTTGAACCGTGCTGAAGGCGTATCCGTAAAAACTGAAGGCTTAACTGGATGTAAATTCTGGGGCTTCGGTTCTGACGGAACTGTAGGTGCTAACAAATCTGCTATCAAAATCATCGGTGACCATACAGATATGTATGCACAAGCATACTTTGACTATGACTCTAAAAAATCTGGTGGGGTCACAATGTCTCACTTACGTTTTGGTAAAAACCCAATCAACAAACCATACTTGGTTACTGAACCAGAATTCATCGCTTGTCATCGTCAATCTTATGTACATGAATATGATCTTCTTCGTGGTATTAAACATGGCGGTACATTCTTATTGAACTGTACTTGGTCTCCAGAAGAATTGGCAGAAAAATTACCAGCGAAACTTCGCCGTACAATTGCTGAAAAAGAATTGAATTTCTACATCATCAATGCAGCGAAAATTGCAGCTGAAATTGGTTTGGGTGGCCGTATCAACATGGTTACACAAGCTGCGTTCTTCAAATTAACTGAAGATACAATCATTCCTATCGACAAAGCAGTAGAGTACTTAAAAGACTCCATTGAAAAAACATATGGTAAAAAAGGTGCTGACGTTGTTGCAATGAACAACCAAGCTGTTGACCAAGGTGTTGGGGCTCTTGTAAAAGTTGACGTTCCAGCAGCATGGAAAGATGCAAAAGATTCTGAAGATACTTTTGAAAAATCTTCTTGCACAACTTGCCCAAGCTATGTAGCTAATATTGCTAAACCTGTTAATGCACAAGCTGGTTACGATTTACCAGTATCTGCTTTCACAGGCTATGAAGATGGTACATTACCTTCTGGTACAGCTGCATTCGAAAAACGTGGTGCTGCTTTATTCGTTCCTCACTGGATTAAAGAAAACTGTATCCAATGTAACCAATGTTCCTTCGTATGTCCACATGCAACGATTCGTCCTGTATTAGCGACAGCAGAAGAAGCAGCAGCGGGTCCTGAAAACTTTGAAACAATTCCAGAAATGATGACTAAAGGCGAATTGCAATTCCGTATTGCAGTATCTCCATTAGACTGCTTAGGTTGCGGTAACTGCGTAAACATCTGTCCAGCTCCTAAAGGAAAAGCAATTGAAATGCGCCCTATCGATGGCGAATTAGAATTTGCTCCAGCTTGGGATTATGGTGTAGCATTGCCAACTAAATCTCACCCAATGAAACAAGAAACTGTAAAAGGTTCCCAATTCAAAACTCCATTGCTTGAGTTCTCCGGCGCTTGCGCAGGTTGTGGTGAAACTCCATATGCTAAATTGATTACTCAATTGTTCGGTGACCGTATGATGATTGCCAATGCAACAGGTTGTTCCTCCATCTGGGGTGCATCTATGCCAGCATCTCCATATACTAAAAACCAACAAGGCCAAGGTCCAGCATGGGCTAACTCCTTATTCGAGGACAATGCTGAGTTCGGTTATGGTATGTTCATCGGTACTGAAAAAATCCGTACACAATTAGCTGAAACTGTAGCCTCTATTGCTGAAACAGCTGATGAAACTACTAAACAAGTTCTTGACTTATGGTTAGAAAAACGTCTTCAAGGCGAAGGTACTCGTGACCGCGCTAAAGCTGTCATCGACGCTCTTTCCAAAGTAGAACAAACAGAAGCTGTAAAAGAAGTATTGGCTAAAAAACAATATCTTGTTAAACGTTCCCAATGGATCTTTGGTGGTGACGGTTGGGCATACGATATCGGTTTCGGTGGTCTTGACCATGTATTGGCTTCCGGCGAAGACGTTAACGTGTTTGTATTCGATACAGAAGTATACTCCAACACTGGCGGTCAAGCATCTAAATCTACTCGCGTAGGTGCAGTTGCTCAATTCGCGGCTCAAGGTAAACGTACAAACAAAAAAGATCTTGGCATGATCGCTATGACATACGGCAACATCTATGTGGCTCAAGTTGGTATGGGTGCTGACATGAACCAATTGATGAAAGCATTAGCAGAAGCTGAAGCATATCCAGGTCCATCCCTAATCATCGCTTACGCTCCATGTATCAACCATGGTATCAAAGGTGGTATGGGTAATGCACAAGCTGAAACTAAACAAGCTGTTGCATCCGGTTACTGGGATCTATACCGTTACAACCCAGCATTAAAAACACAAGGCAAAAACCCATTCAGCCTTGACTCCAAAGAACCTGACTATGAATTGTTCGATTCCTTCTTAGGAAAAGAAGTTCGTTACACATCTTTGGGTAAAGCAGTTCCTGCAATGAGCAAAGAATTGTTAGAAATCAACAAACAATTAGCTAAAGAACGCCGTCAATCCTATGTTCGTTTACAAAAAGGTTTTGAAGACGAATTACAACAAGGCTAATCAATAGCGAAAGTAAAAAGAAAAGGCTCTCCTTCGGGAGGGCCTTTTTGCTGTATCAAATGTGGGGATTGTGCATAGAAGTGTAGTTTCTAATATCCTTTTGTTGCCATATAATAGAATGCACATATTAACTGTGAAGAAGTACAGGATAATAAGAATATAAGAAAAGGTGTATTCCCATAGGTGTATAAAGTTGATATACTAATAATTATTATGGTAAAAGATTAGGCAAGAAAGTGATTGTGAATATCAGAATGCAAAAGAATAAAGAAAATAACTTAGAAGATGTTCCTATAAAAAGTGAATTGTTTGTTTTTGAGGATATTATAGATGACATTTTGGAAGATATCATAGATATTTGTTTGGAGGAGGGGGGGCAAGAGAGCATAAAACATTATAACAATGCAATCAATGAATATATTGTAGATTTTGCAAAAATAGATGCCTTAAGGGGGAATGAATGGCTAAGTACTTTTTTTGAGGTTGCAGACTCTAAAGTGAAGTCTGACAAGAATCTCTCAACAGATCAAGATATAGGACATATTGTACATAGTGTTGGTGTAGAAAGTGCGGAATTCGTTGCTATTTTCTGTGGAACAATTGTTGTAGTGCAACAAATTATTGCATTATTAAAAAATGAAGTTGATGGAAAAGAAGCACTTCTTAATATTGGGGGAAATACACTTAAACAGGCAGTTAAAAAATATATATTAGTAGCTAGCTCAACTTTGTTAAAAAATACTTTGGAAGAAGCTCATCATGAAGGATTACGTGGTGCATCTATGACAGGATTTCCACAAACGTCGATTCAGGTAGGTATAGCTACTTCAAAAATCTTGTATCAGTATTGTACTGGAAAAATAGATGCTAAAACATGTGTGCAAAAGATAACGGTGCAAGGTGCAAATATGCTATCTGCTAATTTGCTTTCTGTGATTGGGCAAATTGTTATTCCTATACCTATTGCTGGGGCTATAATTGGCAATATAGCAGGATATACCATGTCAGCGTTTATGGTCAAGACTCTACAAAAGTCTTTCAATGAGGAATCTATATCTATTGAAAGACGTAAGAAACTAGAAAAAGCTAGTGTTGAGTATATACAACAGATGAAAATACATCGGGAACAATTTGAAGGTTATATCAATACATATTTAGCTCATAAAAAGGAGCAGTTTCAGTTTGCTTTCATAGATATGCAAGATGCCATAAAATTGAATGATACACAGTGGGTAATAGATATGGGAAATCGTATGCTGTTTGACTTTGATGGGGAAATTACTTTTAAAAATCAAAATGAATTTGATATACTTATGGAACAAGAGGACGAGTTGAGAATTTAAAAAATAATATTCTATGATGAACTATAAAGATATAAAAGATATATATTTATAAGAAATGGAGAAAAGATATGCCAATACCATTATTAGTAGCAGGATTAGCAGCGATTGCAGGAGGTTTTACTCTTAAAAAGGGGATAGGAGCAAAAGGAAAATATGATGAAGCTAAGAAAATAAATGAACGTGCGCAAGTTTCTGTTCAGCGGGCACAGGAATCTATTGATGAAGCACGTATAAAAGCAGGTGTTGCCATTGATACTTTGGGAGCGTATAAAGTACAACTCTTAGACGGTATAGTGAAAGAGTTTTTAGACACGATGGAGCAAATTAAGCATGTAGACTTGAATCAAACGAAAGAATTAGAGATATATCGGCAAACAGAAGAGGACATGCTTAAAGACTTACGAAAAGTTCAATTATTAGCAACTAGTATTGCAAAAGGAGTTGGAAGCGGTGTTGTTTCGGGGGCGTTAACTGCTTTTGGTGCCTATAGTGCAGCAGGAGCATTGGCGACGGCATCTACAGGGACTGCTATAGGTAGCCTTACAGGAGTAGCTGCAACGAATGCGACATTAGCATTCTTTGGAGGTGGATCCATAGCTGCTGGTGGATTAGGTGTCGCTGGAGGTATGGCTGTATTAGGAGGCTTGGTAACGGCTCCTATGTTAGCTGTAGCTAGTTATGTGATGGACTCTAAGGTGAATAAAATGTTAGAAGATGCGAAATCTAATCGAGCTATGGCAAAAGCATTTGAGGCAGATATGAAGAATGCTAGTATTGCTTGTATGGCAATTGTAGAACAGGTGGATATGGTTCGTGATTTTTTACAACAATTAGAAGGGCTTTTACAACCATTAGTAGATACAATGAAGGAAATTATCCACCAATCGGGCACAGACTATAGACAATACGATGCTAATGAAAAGGGATGCATTGCTCAGACTGTGATGATAGTTAAGACAATTAAAGTTGTCCTAGAAAGAAGATTATTAACAGATGCTGGAGAAATGGATCAAGAATCTGTAAAGATTATAGAGAATGCAAAAAAAAATATATGTAGTTGAGTGTAACGAAAAATTTAGGTTCAGTTTAAGGCTAATGCCCTATAATAAAATTGTTTTACTTCGATTTGCAATCGAAGGTATGTAATAGGTTAGTAGATTTCTGTAAGAAATCCTTGACAAGACCTAGGTTATGGCGTATACTAATTAAGTGTTAACAAGTAGAAGCCATCCGCTTCTCACCTAATGTCATGAAATGTTGGGTACAGATAGTTACAAACTATGCTCGGGTGGCCTTATGCCATCCGATTTTTTTATCCCTTTGGAGGTGACTAGTATTAGCAAAGATACACCGCGTATTAATGAAGAAATCCGTGCTCGCGAAGTTCGTGTCGTAAGTGCAGATAATGATCAGTTAGGTATTATGTCTGTTCGTGATGCGTTAGCTATGGCAGAAGAACAACATTTAGATCTAGTAGAAGTAGCCCCTAATGGTAAACCACCAGTTTGTCGTATTATGAACTATGGTAAATACCGTTATGAGCAACAAAAACGCGAAAAAGAAGCAAAGAAGAAGCAAAAAACTTTCACATTGAAAGAAGTTAAGCTTCGTCCTCACATCGAAGATCATGATTTTTATGTAAAACTTAAAAATGCAGCTAAATTCTTAGGTGATGGTAATAAAGTTAAGGTAACGATCATGTTCCGCGGTCGTGAATTGAGCCACCCAGAATTGGGGCTTAATGTGCTGACTCGTTTTGCTGGTGAATTAACTGACCAAGCGGTTGTTGAAAAAGAAGCGAAACTAGAAGGCCGAAACATGACAATGATTTTAGCTAAAAAAGGTAATTAGGAGGAAGAATAATGCCAAAGATTAAAACTCGTCGCGCAGCGGCTAAACGTTTCCAAGTAACAGGTAGTGGTGAATTCAAACGTGCAAAAGCTTTCAAAAGCCATATCTTAGAGAAAAAATCTCCAGCACGTAAACGTAATCTTCGCAAAGCTACATTGGTTAGCAAATCTGACTACAAACGTGTAGTTAAATGCTTACCATACGCATAAGATTAAAACATTTTAGTAACATATAACGATATTGGAGGAATACAATAATGGCAAGAGTAAAAACAGGCGTAACAGCGCATGCACGTCATAAAAAAATCTTAAAATTAGCTAAAGGTTACCGCGGTACACGTTCTCGCTTATTCAAAAAAGCAAACGAATCCGTAATGAAAGCATTATACTATGCTCGTCGTGACCGTCGTGCTAAAAAACGTGAGTTCCGTAAATTATGGATCGCTCGTATTAATGCAGCAAGCCGTATGAATGGTTTGTCCTACAGCCGTTTCATCGCTGGTTTAACAAAAGCTGGTGTGGAAATCAACCGCAAAATGTTGGCTGACTTGGCAGTACATGATGCAGCTGCATTCGCAAAATTAGTAGAAATTGCTAAAAACGCGTAAGACAAATAGATAATGACCTATACGATAGGTCGTGTACAGAAGAACAGTCCTTTGGGGCTGTTCTTTTTTGTAACTAGTTTTTTAGGTGGAGTGATTAGGTGTTTGGTAGTATATGTTGTAGGTATTAAAAATAGAGAATCAACGTAATCTTATATGCTGGGTTATAGGATAAAATAAATTAGTTATTAATAATAAGAGTGGTATCGAAGGCTATGGCTTACTTTTATGTAATAGAGATTTTTACAAAAGCTGGAGTAGGTATATGGATGATGCTAGCAGATAGCAACCTGTCTATAAAAAAATACCCTTGAAAGTAATCTTTCAAAGGTATTTAAGTACATTCTTTGTCATTCTTAGTTATCTAAAGAACCGTCCCACCACAGGTAATCGAGCACCGTCGTTTTTGTTGAGACCTTTCAGTACAATCATAATTACCACATAGATGAAAGCCCCAATGCTAGCGGTAATTACAATATTAAAGAAGGTTGGGATTGTTCCTTGCAAGAGCGGATAACAATAATACATAGCCACGCCCATGATGGAGGCGGAAATAATATTTTTCCCTAACAAGATAAGGTCGATAAAGTAGCCTGTATGGCGATGAATCCAAATAAGATTCAATAGAGCCGCAAAGCCAATGTCAGCCACTGTAGCATAGGCAGCACCGCCGATACCTAAAGCTGGGATAGCTGTTAACTCCCAGTTTAAGATGACTTTTACAATGGCTGCGATTCCCATATTGATGACAGGAATGCGTGGTTTCCCCAAACCTTGCAAGATACCTGTCGTCACTTGGTGAAGACCTAAAAAGAAGATGGCCCACGCTAAGATTTGCGTTGCTTCTGCTGCACGTGGTGCATTATAAATAGTGGATACCACTGGTTTTGCCAAAACGTATAGCATCACCGTGAAAGGAATGGTTGCTACGAATGTTAACCGCATAGAACCTGCCGTGCGATAGTAGACTTGCTTTATATCTTTAATGGATACAGCATTGGAAACAGCTGGTACAATGCTCGTGGCAATGGCCGCCGTAATGATAGTTGCCAAGTTGATGAGAGGTACTGCCATACCGGATAAGTATCCGTATAGCTCTGTAGCTTCATGGAGGGGATAGCCGATGTCGATGAGTCGCCTTGGGATAATCGCTACGTCTAACATGGCTACGATAGGTAACATCATACTAGCCAAGGCGATAGGGATAGATAAGTTGATTAAACGACGAATGATGGACTTAGAACTTTCAGGAGGTTCTGTAGTTATCATCGGTTCGTCTAATTGTTTTGGTAGGCGGTAGTAATAATACATGAGTACCACTAAGGCACCGACTGCACCGATACCTGCACCCAAGCTAGCACCACCAGCAGCCATATCTAATCCATAAGGAAGTAAGATATAGGCAGCACCGAGCATAACTACGACACGTAGCAACTGTTCTACAATTTGGCTGATAGCGGTAGGTGTCATCATTTGCCAACCTTGTAAGTAGCCTCGATAGCAAGAAATGAGGGTGACAAAGAATACCGCAGGTGATAGGGCAATTAAAGAATAGTACGCCCTTGGGTCTGTAATGAAATTAATGTCAATAAGCCATTGGGCAGAGCCATAGACGGCGATACTGAACAATAGACCGAGAACAAATAGCATTTTGAAAGAAATAGAAAATACTTTCTTGGCTCCCAATAAATCATATTTTGCTAATTTTTCCGCGGTCATAATGGAAATGGCAATAGGGATTCCTGCGCTGGATAGCTGCAACGCTAATAAGTACGCTGGAAATGCCATTTGGTAGATACCGATACCTTCACCACTGAGGACTCGAGATAAGAAAATCCAGTTCAAGCTACCAATAGCTTTCACTACAAATCCCGCAATCGTCAAGATGAGCGTACCCTGTAAAAATCGATTAACCATGATATCTCCTATACTGAAAGATTCGATTGAATCTATGAAAGACTTACTTTTAATTGTACCATAGAATAGGCGTGTTCTCAATCATATTGACAACCTTTGAGAATATAGATTTTTCTTGAATCGCTCTAGTAGATACGGTATAATAACAATATATAGTCATTAATAATGTATTTAATTATATACTACAAGGAGGCCCATTATGCCATTAGTATCTACGAAAGAGATGTTTGAGAAAGCCTATGCTGGCGGCTATGCCATTGGTGCGTTCAATGTAAACGACATGGAAATTATCCAAGGTATTGTGGATGCGGCAAAGGTAGAGCAAGCTCCGTTGATCTTGCAAGTATCTGCAGGGGCTCGTAAATATGCTAAACCTGTGTATTTAACAAAATTGGTGGAAGCGGCGTTAATCGATACAGATCTTCCGATTGCGTTACACTTGGATCATGGTGATGATTTTGAAATTTGTAAAGACTGCATCGACAGTGGTTTTACGTCTGTTATGATTGATGGTTCTAAACATCCTTTTGAAAAAAATGTAGAGTTAACTGCTCGTGTAGTGGAATATGCTCATAAACATGGCGTTGTGGTAGAAGGTGAATTAGGCCGTCTAGCAGGTGTAGAAGATGATGTAAACGTTAGCGAAAAAGATGCTTTGTTTACAGACCCAGAGGAAGCAGCTGAATTTGTTCGCTTAACTGGTGTGGATTCTTTGGCGATTGCTATTGGTACAAGCCATGGGGCGTATAAATTTAAAGGCACTCCATACTTAGATTTTGGTCGTTTACAACGAGTAGGCGAATTATTACCGAATTTCCCAATCGTATTGCATGGTGCTTCTTCTGTACCACAAGCATTCGTTGAAAAATGTAACTCCTTTGGTGGCGCTATCCCAGGCGCACAAGGGGTACCTGAAGAGATGCTTCGTAAAGCAGCGACAATGGCAGTGTGCAAAATTAACATCGACACAGACTTGCGATTAGCTATGACGGCAAGCATTCGTGAAGTATTAGCAAACAATCCTGCTGAGTTTGACCCTCGTAAATACTTGGGACCTGGCCGTGAGGCTATCCAAGCTATGGTGCAACATAAAATTAAAAATGTATTAGGTTGCAACAACAAAATATAAATTGATTTGAGAAAAGCTGGCATGCTCTTAGGGTGTGTCAGTTTTTTTAATGGTGAGTCATCGTAGAAGTAGTAGTTTCATTTTTTAAATCAGTAAAGAAAAAGGACTGTACAACAAGCCTAGGCATGTTACACAGTCCTTTAGTTACGTTAGTATGTATATCGTCGGTGGGAATCACCGCTCTCGTATAGCTTCTCACTTTTCGATGTACCATACATACATCGTCGGTGGGAATCACCGCTCTCGTATAGCTTCTCGCTTTTCGATATACCATAATAATAAGATACTACTGTACATAGTATTTGTCAATAAGGAAAAGGGTATTTTAATGGATTTGCTTAAAATAGTCTGGTAATGGTGCCTGTAATACAATCCACTCTTGTGTCATAGGATGGATAAAGCGTAATTCAGAGGCATGGAGGCATTGTTTGTTTTGCCATGTTAAGGAGCCACCGTATAGGTCATCTCCTGCTAGTGGATATCCTAGTGCACTAAGGTGGACTCGGATCTGGTGGGTCCGTCCCGTGTGAAGATAACACCGCACATGAGTATGATGTAAATATCGCTGAACTACGGTTACATCTGTATGAGCAGGTTGCCCCAATGGATGAGTACAACGTTCAATAATGCTACCCTCCAGGCGAGAAATAGGGAAATGAATAGATAACTTACTGACAGGAATGATTCCATCTGTGATGGCATCATATACCTTTTGAATGCGTGTATGTTGCTTGGTGAAAGCATGTTGAACTAATGCATTCTTAGCAATGATAACGAGACCAGATGTATCCTTATCTAATCGATGGATAGGATGGAAGCTAGCGTTCATAGATTGCTTTTCAAAGTATGCCAATACGCCGTTGGCAAGTGTATGGTATCTTTCAGAGGAAGTAGGGTGCATAAGCATGCCTGTAGGTTTATGAATCACTAACAGGTGCTCATCCTCGAATAGGATATCCAGGTCCATAAGGGTAGGATCAATGTGGGATGTTTTAGTTAAGTGGACCTCTACAGAGTCGCCGGGATGCAGCAACGTATCCCAAGTGGCAGGTTTTTTATTCACAAGGAATGAGCCCTCACGACGAAGACGACGGCGCATAGCTTGTGATACCTTTTGCTCTCGGATGGCTTGATTCATGGAGCATGGAGCATGATCTGATGAAAGTATGAAATATAAAATAGGTTGCATAGATGTCCTTGTAGTTGAGTAAATTATATATATCAAAATATGGGGTATATAATCTATCATATCATAGTAAGTGATGATATGGTCAATGGTTATAAAAAATATATATTCTGTTTTACAGGCAAAAGATGTATAGCGGCCTTCTTCTATTCTCATATACTTGTTTCAGGAATTTTCTTAATAACCCCTGTTTATATCTAGCTAATTTCAACGTTTAGGGGTATAATGAGGTATACAAATGTCTATTCCATAAGGTGTTAGGTCTTAAATAGACGAAGTTGAGGAGGGTTTAGTATGAAACAAATACGTTCGCTATTAGTAGCAAACCGTGGTGAAATCGCCATTCGTGTGCTTCGTGCATGTAATGAAATGGGAATCCGTACGGTAGCTATTTATTCTAATGAAGATGCACTTTCGTTACATCGCAATCAAGCGGATGAATCTTATTTGGTAGGGGAAGGTAAAAAACCGGTTGATGCATACTTAGATATTGAAGATATTATTCGCATTGCGAAGGAACATGACGTAGATGCCATCCATCCAGGCTATGGTTTCTTGTCTGAGAATGCCCATTTTGCACAGCGTTGTGAAGAAGAAGGGATTACTTTCATCGGTCCTAAAGTAGAACATTTAGTGATGTTCGGGGATAAAGTAAATGCACGTATTCAAGCGAAAAAAGCGGATATTCCAATGATTCCTGGTAGTGATGGACCATTGAAAGATTTTGCTGAATTAGAAGAGTTTGCTGAGAAATATGGCTATCCATTGATGATCAAAGCCGTTAATGGCGGTGGTGGTCGTGGTATGCGTGAAGTGACTAAGTATGAAGAACTTCGCGATGCTTATGATCGTGCAAAATCCGAAGCAAAAATGGCCTTCGGCGATGATGATGTATACGTAGAAAAATTAATTGTAGAACCAAAACATATCGAAGTACAAATCATCGGTGACGAACATGGCAATATCGTACATTTACATGAACGTGATTGCTCCATTCAACGTCGCCATCAAAAAGTAGTAGAAGTAGCGCCAGCCTTTGCGTTATCTCGCGATTTGCGTGACCGTATTTGTGCAGCTGCCGTAAAAATCATGAAACACGTGAATTATGTCAGCGCTGGTACGGTAGAATTTTTGGTAACTGGGGATGGAAACTTCTATTTCATCGAAGTTAACCCTCGTATCCAAGTAGAACATACAGTAACAGAAATGATCACTGGTATCGACATTGTACATACACAAATTCGCATTGCCGAAGGTCATGAATTGCACAGTGAAGCGGTAGCGATTCCTGCACAAGAGCACATTCGTTGTGAAGGGGTTGCCATCCAATGTCGTATTACTACAGAAGATCCAAACAATAACTTCATGCCAGATACTGGTAAATTGATTACCTATCGTAGCTCTGGTGGTTTCGGTATTCGTTTAGATGGTGGTAATGCTTTCACCGGTGCGGTCATTACACCATATTATGATTCCTTGCTAGTAAAAGCTACATCTTGGGCGTTGTCTACAGAAGAAGCTATCCGCAAAATGCTTCGTTGCTTACGAGAGTTCCGTATTCGTGGTGTAAAAACGAACGTTCATTTTTTGGTGAATGTTCTGGAACATGAAGTGTTCCAATCTGGGGATTACAATGTTCATTTCATCGACGAACATCCAGAATTGTTCAACTTGAAAAAAGATAAGGATAGAGGAACAAAATTGCTTCGCTACATCGCAGATGTAACAGTAAACGGATACAACGGTCATAAAGAAGAAGTGCCAACATTTGAACCTCTTATCATGCCATCTAATATACCAGGTACACCAGCAGCAGGTACAAAACAAAAATTAGATGAGTTAGGTCCTGAAAAGTTTGCTAAATGGGTGCAGGAACAACCAAAAGTATTGTTCACAGATACGACATGGCGTGATGCGCATCAATCCTTGTTTGCTACTCGTTTGCGTACAGCAGATATGGCACGTGTGGCTGGCCGTGTGGCAAAAGGCTTGCCTAACTTGTTCTCCCTAGAATGTTGGGGCGGTGCTACTTTTGACGTGGCGTATCGTTTCTTGCACGAAGATCCATGGGAACGCTTACGCATGTTCCGTGAACAAGTGCCAAATATCTTATTGCAAATGTTACTTCGTGGTTCCAATGCAGTGGGATATACAAGTTATGCAGACAATGTAGTGCGTGAATTTATCCGCTTAGCAGGCAAAAATGGTATCGATGTATTCCGTATTTTCGATAGCTTAAATAGCTTAGATAATATGAAAGTAGCCATCGATGAAGTGCGTAATCAAGGTAAAGTAGCAGAAGTTGCCTTATGCTATACTGGAGATATTCTAGATCCTCGCCGTGATAAATATAACTTGGCATATTATGTGAATATGGGTAAAGAACTGGCAGCAGCAGGAGCTAATATTTTAGCCATCAAAGATATGGCTGGTTTATTGAAACCGCAAGCGGCATATAACTTAGTAAGCGCTTTAAAGGATGCAGTTGATTTACCAATTCATTTACATACTCACGAAGGTTCGGGTAATGCGATTTACTCCTATGGACGTGCGGTAGATGCAGGGGTAGATATTATCGACTTAGCATACTCTGCTTTTGCTAATGGTACAAGTCAACCTAGCATGAGTTCCATGTACTATGGTTTGACTGGACATGATCGTCAACCGGATATGAATGTAGACTATATGGAAGAAGCATCCAACTACTTTGGATCCATTCGCCCATATTACAAAGGGGTAGATCATACTTCTTCCTATCCAAATACAACTGTATATCAACATGAAATGCCTGGTGGACAATACTCTAACTTGCAGCAACAAGCAAAAAGTGTTGGCTTAGGAGACCGTTGGGAAGATATTAAACGTGTGTACCATGAAGTGAGCATGTTATTTGGGGATATCATTAAAGTAACACCATCTTCTAAAGTCGTAGGGGATATGACTTTGTTCATGGTGCAAAATAATTTGACAGAACAAGATATCTATGACAAAGGTGACACATTGGACTTCCCACAATCTGTGGTGGAATTCTTCAAAGGCTACATTGGTACGCCATACTTGGGATTCCCTGAACGTTTACAACAAATCATCTTGAAAGGTGAAAAACCATTGGCTGGACGTCCTGGGGCGACATTACCATCGGTAGACTTTGAAGCAGTTCGTAAAGAATTAGCAAAAAAAGGTGCAGGTACTACAGATGAAGATGTGATTGCACACTGCTTATATTCTAAGGTATTTGCTGATTATAGTACGTTCAAACATGACTATTCTGATGTGAGTGTACTAGATACACCAACATTCTTCTTTGGTATGAAACGTGGTGAAAGTGTTGAAGTTACCATCGAACAAGGTAAAACATTGGTGATCAAATACATTCAAATGAGTGAAGCTGATGAAGATGGTACTCGTCATGTGTTGTTTGAGTTGAATGGTCAACCTAGAACGATCAAAGTTCATGACAAACATATTAAAACAACAGGTGTAGTTCGTCATAAAGTGGATCCAACAAAACCTGGTGAAGTAGGTGCTACATTGTCCGGATCTGTGGTGAAAATCGTGGCACAAGTGGGTCAAGCTGTGAAAAAAGGCGATGCCCTTGTGGTAACAGAAGCAATGAAGATGGAAACTACTATTACAGCGCCAGTATCTGGTGTGGTAGGTGTTATCCATGTTCGTGAAGGTAGCCGTATTGAAAGTGGCGATTGCTTGTTAACTATCGAAGAACAAGCCCATGTAGCTAACTAGGTTATACGTGTTATAGTCTATTAGGATGGTAGAAAGCAGGAGCAACTCTGTTGCTCCTGTTTATCATATGCAGGTAAGAGGTGTAAAGTATATATCCATAATCTGTTGTTTTATAGCTATGTCACAAACTGAATAAAAGATACAGAAGAAACAAATACAAGAAATACATACAATATATAAAAGGAGTGATTCTTATGGCATTCGCATTGCCAGAACGGTCTATTAGTAAGGGCCCTAATTTCATTCGAGATGTATTTGAACGTGGTGCAGGGATCCCTGGGTTCATTAGCTTTGGCATAGGCAACCCGGCTGGTGAAGTGGTTCCTGTAGAGGAGATTCAAGCAGCATTCGATCATATTGTACATACGAATCCTTTAGAAATTTTACAATATGGCCCTATGCAAGGAGATACAAAGTTGGCAGAGCAAACTTTGCAACGACTTGTGGAGGTACATCATATGCCGACGGAACATCAACAGTTGTTGTTATCCATCGGTGCTGGTCAAGATTTAGGACTAGTGCCTCGTACAGTGTGTGACGCTGGCGATGAGGTGTATATGGATGCCTATACTTTCACAAGTGCTATTAATGCGGTGCGCAGTGTAGGTGCCAAAGCTGTGGGCATTTCTACGGATGGGGATGGTATGATTCCAGAAGCCTTAGAAGAAGCGGCAAAATCTGGAAAGGGCAAATATGTGTATCTCATACCTAACTTTCAAAACCCTACAGGGATTACGATGCCCTTAGAACGACGTAAAGCTATTTATGATGTGGCACGGAAGTATGACTTGTTCATCTACGAAGATGATCCATATGGTGAAATTCGTTTCGGTGGCGAACGAGTGTCTACGTTCAAAGAAATGGATACGGATAATCGTGTGCTTTATGCTGGATCCTACTCTAAAACGATTTCTGCAGGGTTACGGGTTGGTTTTTTGTATGGTCCTAGTGAAGTGATTCAAGCTATCCAAGTAATGAAAAATAATTGTGATGGTCAAATGCCGTTAGTCACACAACGTGTAGTGAGTCATTTGTTAGAACATATCGATTATGATGAGCAGATCCAAAAGGTGTGTAAGGTGTATCAAGAAAAATGCCGTGTTATGTTGGATACATTCCGGAAATTTGGCAGCTCTAAAGTACATCTAACAGAGCCTACTGGAGGCATGTTTGTTTGGATGACGTTGCCAGACCATGTAGACTGTGATGCTTTCTTTGAAGAGGCGATTGCTCGCAAAGTAGGTATTGTAAAAAGTGGAGCCTTTGCGGCAGATGGAGTTCCTTATGGACAACATTTCCGTTTAAGCTATACTGTGCCATCTCTTGAAGATATCCGTAAAGGGATGCAAATCATTGGAGAACTAACACGTGAGTATTGTGGGGACTAGTTATTTCCACTGCACATGTATGTGATATAGTTGGATTAGGAGCGCAACATAGGTAGAGTAATTGTTACGGTTACTCATGACTATGTTGCGCTTATCTTATATGAAGGTGTTACAAAATTATTGGATCCTATGATATAATATATATACCTATAAATAAATAGGATATATATGCTTTCACAGGTGTGACTGGCATTAGATATTATGGTAGAGAAAGTTCTTAGGACTTTCAGACATATAGAAAGAAGGTTTATTATGGCATGTGGAGATAACGGCGGTTGCAGCGGTTGCGCATCTTCTAGCGGATGCGGTACGCAACAACCAGTAGATTTAACAGTAAAAACAAATGATAGAAGTCATGTGAAAAAGGTTATTGGTATTGTATCTGGTAAGGGCGGTGTTGGTAAATCCTTAGTTACTAGCTTGATGGCGGTTAGCCAATCGCGTAAGGGCAAATCTGTAGGGATTCTTGATGGAGATATTACGGGTCCATCTATCCCTAAAGTGTTTGGCTTGAAAGATAAAGTTCGCAGTGATGATGGAAAATTAATGTATCCTATCGTATCTAAAAACGGCGTGAAGGTTATGTCTGTGAACTTATTATTGGATGATGAATCAGATCCAGTCCTTTGGAGAGGTCCTGTAGTAGGAAATGTGGTCAAACAATTCTTCTCCGATACGGTATGGGGTGATGTGGATTACTTATTTGTAGACATGCCGCCAGGAACTGGCGATGTAGCGATGACAGTGTTCCAATCCTTACCATTGGACGGCATTATTGTGGTTACATCTCCGCAAGATTTAGTGTCCATGATTGTGGAAAAAGCTGTAAAAATGGCGGATATGATGCAAGTGCCTATTATTGGTGTGGTGGAAAACTTTGCCTACTTCCACTGCCCAGATAATGGAAAAGATTATAAAATCTTTGGTGAAAGTCATATTGATGAAGTGCTAAAAAAATACAATTTATTGTTACTAGGTCGATTACCAATTGATCCTAAAGTAGCTGAATTGTGTGACGCTGGCGAAATTGAAACGATTACAACAACAAATTTAGAATCAGTAGGCTTACCAGAGTAAGCGTGGACAATACCATAGTGTACGTTGTACCTATGGTATTTTTCATAGGAGGAACTATGTGTGAACAGAATAAAGTAACAGCTATGTATGCTGACTTTTTTGACTATATTGAAAGCTCTACCTCACCGTATCATACGGTGGAGGAGTCCTATCGCAGACTAGAAGAGCAAGGCTTTACTCCTTTATCTATGGATGAAGAATGGAATTTGGTTCCAGGGGATTATGTCATCGATGTATATGGTACTACGTTAGTGGCATTCCATATTGGAGAACATCCTAGAGAGACATTACGTATTGCCTCTGCTCATACAGATTTCCCAGGGTTCCGAGTGAAACCAAATCCGATGATTACTGACAAAGGGTATGGCAAGCTTAACGTAGAAAGTTATGGTGGATTAATTCAATATACTTGGTTTGATCGCCCTCTTTCATTAGCTGGTGTGGTCGTTGCCAAAGGGAAAGACTCCTTAGAGTTAGATACACATTATGTAGACTTTGCTCGACCAGTGGCGACAATTCCTAGCTTAGCCATTCATATGAATCGTACCGTCAATGAAAAGGCTGTGTTTAATAAGCAAAAAGAGATGTTACCACTTATTTTAATGCGCGGTCTTGGCACAGACTATGAAGATGATAAGACCTTATTAAAAGCCTTATTAGCAGAAGAAATTGGCTGTGAGCCAACAGATATTTTATCCTATGAGCTAACTGTGTATAATACGGATACGGTGGAAACGGTTGGTTTTGATGCGGAATATATCAGCGCTCCACGATTAGATAATCTTACATCTTGTTATGCTTGCCTACAAGGCATTATAAATGCCAAAGACCAACAGGCAACAGGGATTCGTATGGCTTTCTTATTTGACCACGAAGAGGTGGGAAGCCGTACAAAACAAGGGGGTGCCTCCTTGTTATTACCAAATGTAGTGCGCCGTGTGTACCGTGCCTTGGGACTTTCAGAGGAAGCTTGTGAAGCGGATATTGCAAAAGGTTTCATGATTTCTTCTGATGTGGCTCATGGATATCATCCTAATTATGGTGAGAAAAATGATATTACGAACTATCCTACGTTAAATGGTGGTGTAGTTTTAAAAATAGCTAGCTCCCAATCCTATGCAGGTGATGCGGTGGCACAGGCCATTGTGACAGATTTGTGTGAAACACATGGTATTAAGCATCAAATTTATGTGAATCGCTCGGATATTTCAGGTGGTTCTACAGTAGGTTCTATTTCTTCAGCACAATTGGTGATGCGTACTATGGATGTAGGTCTACCACTGTTAGCGATGCATTCTGCGCGTGAGTTGATGGGCACTTATGACCAAATCGAGTTAAATCGTTTATTAACAGTATTTTTAGGGGAGGTATAACATGGTTTCTATGATGGCAATTTTTGTAGCCTTAGTATTGAATCGGATTTCAACACCCTTTCAACGTATGTTTTATGAACGGACCACAGTGAAAGAACAACGAAAAGAAGAAGTCACCAAAGCCTTACAATTGTTGGGTATGATTGTTATTGCGGTGTATGGTGTGACTGGAAATATTTCTATATTAGGTATTGATGGAGTGACCATTGTACAGACTGTGCTTGCCATTGCCTTGGGTATTGGAGTTGTGCAAGTGTTTGAAATAGTATCTGTGTCTCATTTGCGCCCTCTAGTAGAAGGACAAGAAGCACCTAAAAATGTATATGACCGTTGGATTTGGGATACGATTTTCATCGTAGGGGTATTATCAGCATATGTACGGTATGGCTTAGAGTTTTCCTACATAGCGTTTGCATGGCTATTGTATATCCTCATTCCTTATGGAGTAACACGATACAATATGAATCGTGGGATTGAATTTAGTATTGGAAAGAAAGCCTATAAGTGGGGCGCTATGATTTGGATTTTTGCAGGCCTTATCCACTTGTTTGTATTATGATTCTCATTGAGAACGTGATATAATAAGCTGGTATTATGACAAATTGTTATACATATAACAACGGTTAGAACTAGTTTACTAGGGATGGCTGTTGTAAGTTTACTAGATAGAAAAGAGGTATTATGAAGTTAGATACAGTCTATGCAGGCTTTCGTGTAGAGCGAATTGAACCTGTTCAAGAGGTGAATGGCACAGCCTATATGCTAAAGCATGAACAATCTGGTGCTCGTTTGTTATACATCGATACAGAAGATACAAATAAAGTATTTCATGTGGCATTCCGTACGCCACCGCATGACAGCACTGGGGTAGCTCATATTTTAGAACATTCTGTGTTGTGTGGGTCCCGTAAATTCCCTTTAAAAGAGCCTTTTGTTGAACTAGTAAAAGGTTCTTTGAACACCTTCTTAAATGCTATGACATACTCTGATAAAACAGTGTATCCAGTGGCAAGTAAGAATGATGCAGACTTTCACAATTTGATGGATGTCTATTTAGATGCCGTATTCTATCCTCGTGTAGCCAAGGATCCGATGATCGTTATGCAAGAGGGATGGCATTATGAATTGGAATCTCCCGAAGATCCATTGACATACAAAGGCGTTGTGTATAACGAGATGAAAGGAGTTTACTCCTCACCTGATTCTCAATTAGATCATCATAAAATGGCGTTGCTATATCCTGATACTACCTATGGACATGATTCTGGAGGATATCCTGACAATATTACAGACTTGACGTATGAAAATTTTAAAGCTTTCTATGATTCCTATTACCATCCGTCCAACAGCTATATCTATTTGTATGGAGATATGAATATTGAAGAAACCTTAGCATTCATCAATGAGGAATATTTGTCAAACTTCCATACCATTGATGTAGATTCCAGCATTGCTATGCAAGATCCTCTATCTGAACCAGTGGTAGCATCTTTTCCATATGGCATTGGTAATGATGAAAATGAAAAAGGCAAAGCCATTCATTCCTTAACCTATGTATTCCCAGAAATGTCATTTACTCAAAGTTTAGCCTTTGAAGTGTTGAATCATGCTTTATTTACATCTGGCTCAGCACCGTTAAAAGAAGCCTTAGTAAAAGCCAATATTGGTAGTGATGTAAGCGGTTCCTATATGGATGGTATTCGTCAGCCATTGTTTGAAATCAGTGTGACTGGTTCTGAAATCGAAAAGCAAGCACAGTTGCAGGAAGTAGTGGAAAGTACGTTGCGCCAATTAGTAGATACAGGCTTAGATAAAAAATTATTAGAAGCGTCCTTAAATCGTATTGAGTTCATTTTGCGTGAAGCTGATTTTGGAGGCCGTCCAATTGGTCTTGCCTACGGTTTACGAGTGATGGATAATTGGCTCTATGATAAAGATCCTATTGAGCTATTGCAATATGAACCAGTATTGAAAGCACTTCGTGAAGGATTATCTACCGATTTCTATGAAAACTTATTGCGTACCTATATCTTAGATAACACCCATAAAGGTTTAGTTTCCTTATATCCTGAAAAAGGATTGCAAGAGAAAAAAGAACAAGAAGAAACTGCTGCTCTAGCGGCTATTAAATCGAATATGAGTGAAGAAGAAATTGCCCATATTATTGATCAAACAGTAAAACTAAAAGAAATGCAACAAGCAGTTGACTCTGAAGAAGCATTGGCAACCATTCCTTTATTAGAATTATCCGATATTTCTCCAGTAGTAGAAGTAACACCACGCCGTGAAATTGACCATAAAGGTATTCGGGTCCATCATATCGATGTACCTGCACGGGGGATTAACTATGTTAGCTTGTACTTCAATATGGAATCTTTACGAGAAGATGAAGTATTCTATGCAGAGTTATTATCCGATGTATTAGGTCGACTAGATACAGAACGTTTTACCTATGCAGAGATAGCCAAAGAAATTAATCTACATTTAGGTGGCTACACCATGGATGTATTGCCTGTGTCTATCCATAATGAACGTGATGCATTTGTACCATTAGCGGTAGTGCGTAGTAAGGCGTTAGCATCCAACATTGGTCATGTAACATCTTTACTTGGAGAAATTCTAGGACGCACAAAATTTGATAGCCAAGAACGTCTTGTGGAGTTATTAAAAGAAGGAAAAGCTATCTGGGATACAGAAGCATTCCGCCGTGGTAATACGATTGTCACTAATTTGCTTATGGCAAAAGTATCGAAAGTTGGTAAATTTAGAGACCAAGATACATTGGGCTATTTCCGTCGTTTAGTAGAAGTGTTAGATAATAAAACACTATTAGCTGGTGTGACAGAACAATTGACGAAAGTACAACAACGTCTGTTCCGTAAGGATAATTTGGAAGTATCTTTTGTAGGTACTGCTAAAGAGTTGGAAGCTTTCTTAGCACACTTAGATGATATAACTACTGTTTTAAGTGATGATAGTTGGGAAGCACAGCTAGAAATGACTCAATCCTATGTGAATGAAGGCTTAGCTACATCTGGTAAGGTACAATATGTGGCAAAAGGTGGTAACTTCCGGGATCATAGCGGCACACATACAGGCACTATGAGTGTTCTAGAAACTATGCTGCGCTATGATTACTTATGGAATTTGATTCGTGTACAAGGTGGAGCCTATGGAGCCTTTGCTAATTTCCATAATAATGGGAATATGGTATTCTGTTCCTACCGTGATCCAAACTTAGAAAACACATTACAAGTGTATGATGGATTGCCGACCTATTTGCGAGAATTAGATTTATCTCCACGAGAAATGCGTAAATATATCATTGGTACTATGAGTGGACTAGATGTATCTAATACACCATTCTTACAAGGAGCTCGTGCTATGAGTTTATACTATAGCAAAACCAATGAAGAAGATATGACAGCCTTCCGCCAACAAGTCTTAGACACAACAGTAGAAGACTTGCGTGGATTAGCAGATGTCATTGAAAAAGTACTGCAAGATAACCATATTGTTGTAATGGGTAGCGAACAACGTATTAAAGAAGCAGAACCACTCTTTGACAAAGTGAGCAACCTAGTACAATAACTTCATAAGCATATAATAAAAAGCCATACCCACATCTGGAAAACCAGATAGGGTATGGCTTTTGTGAGTCTATGGAAGATGAAATAACAACGCACATCAGTATATTCTGATGTGCGAATTTTTATTGTTATTTAGTTAGGGAAAATATATCCATCGATAGCATCGGCTTGTGTAATTTTGCTGTTTACGATGTAAGGTTGTTCTACACCGTGGAAGTTACGAGTGCCGATAGTACCTTCCATTGTGTACCAAGTATGTTCTAGTAAAGGCGTAGTAGAGGAGTACTCAGTAGGTAATCCGAATGGAGACATATCTGCTACGCAACAAATCATTAAATCACGAGCTAATACAAAGTCGTTACCTTGCAAAGCTTTATCATGATAAGAAATATAGCCTGTAGCTGTTACCGTATAGCCTTTGTATTTATCGATGTGATTAGACACTTTCAAAATCGTATCATAATAATTTCTAGATGTTAATGTAATGTGACGATGGGTGTCATCGATACCATCACCAATGTTTTTATAGTCATTCGTTGGAACTGGTTCTTTGCTAATGGAAATGACTTGGTCCACAGGTTCTTCTGCTGGTAACGCAAAGGCTTGGGCATGAAAGATGGATGGACTTAATAATAATGTACATAATCCGTAGAGGATAGCATTTCGATACGAAGAACCATAGGATTTACGGAATATGTGTTTGCTTGCTTTAATCGTGCTCCATAATAACAATAATGTTAAAGCCCATAGCAAAGCGATGATGTAAGAATTAGGGGCAATTAACCGATAGATGGAGCCGGTTGTTAATAAATACAACAAGGATAGGCTACAACTAGCAGAAGCCGCGATTTCTACCGCTGCGTGGATATTAATTGTAGGGATGTATTTCATAGTGCATAACCTCCTATAATCGAAAGTAGTATACATAGTATTGTTGTTCCCAGAATAATGGAAATACTATAGACTTTCACAAAGGAATTCGGGAACAGATTTCGCAATAAGACATAGTTTTTAATGTCTAATAATGGTCCAAATAGTAAGAATGCCAAGATTCCAGGTAAAGGAATGACGTTCATAAAGGACCTGGCGATAATGGCATCTGCAGTAGAGCAGATGGATACGCAAAAGGCGAGTGCCATCATGCCGAAGATGATTAAGATGGAGCCAGATAAAGATATATCTTGCAACCATTGTTTAGGTAAAAATAATTGTAGCCCACTACTTAGTATAGACCCAATTATGATAAAGGGCAATAGGCGTAATGTTTCTTCTTGTAATCGTCCAAAAAATCCTACATCTTTTGATAATGATTTTACCAGTGTTAATTGTTTCCATGGGGGAAATGCATCGGTACGACCATAGATACGAGGGCCACAATATTGGCTTACTATGAAAGCCAGCAAAATTCCCAGTAAAGGTCGTCCCCAGAGTATCATAGGTTCTTTTGGAAACGCATAATAGGTGGAGAGTAGCACAATAGGGTTTAACAAAGGGCTAATCATGGTAAAGAATAGGCTTATTTTAGGCGCCATACCTTGTCGTGTTAAACTTCGCAAGATAGGGATTACCGCACAGTCACAGAGTGGCATAGTACAAGCCATAATAATAGCTAGCAAATAGGCGAAAATGGGAGAATGATGTAAATATTTTTCGAGGCGATAGGGGGAGGCATATTGCTCTACGATGACAGAAATGCCCGTTCCTAGGAGCAAGAAAGGTATCATTTGTAATAGGATGGCCGTTGTCATGGTTACCCAATTTGGTTGTGCATAAAACATATACCCAAACACCAAGAGAATCGGAAATATGGCATATTGTTTCCATCTAGGTTTGGCGCTTTGTATAGGTTTTGTGATAGGCCATTGTTTCACATCTTCGCAGGCAATCCAAGTGCTATTAGGAGCTAATTCAGTATACTCTTTAGCCTTTTCTTGCGTAGTGTTACCAAGTATGATGGTATCGCTATAGCGAATTTGTGAAAGCGGTATTTCCCCTAAATATGGTAGTTGTGACGTAATCCATTCAGGTTGGCTTACGTAATAAATATGTTTAATCGTTAGCATATCTCCCAAGGAAGAGCGGAGAAAGAGTTCTTCAAAACTTTCTAAAGAACCCATGCCATTCCATTCGATCCAAAGTTCACGATACTGGTGATCTCCTAATACTTGTTGACAAGCGGAAATGATATGACTGTGATCATCGTCAATGGAAAAGGTATGGACTCTTTCGTCGGAAAGAGCAGGACTCTGTAAGCCCTGCTCAAACTGAAAGAGAAGAACATTTGAAATTTTATGACTTTCAATACCGGCAGTGATGGCACTTGTCTTTCCTGAACCGAGAAAGCCCATCACTACATAGGTGGGAATAGTTTGCATAGGTGTTACATTGTTCCATTAATAAAAGACTGTAATGCATCATTGTTCAAAGATGGCCCGATGATGGTTAAATATGAATCATGCAATGTGGTAGGAGTGATCTCTAAACCACTTCCATTGTACTGTACCAAAGCTTGCCCTCCCGTGGAAAGGGGGATACACCCTTTTAAGCGCAAGATGTGGCCTGTTGTGTTCGTTTCGATGAGGGCTTTTAAATGATGCTGCCACTCATCGATGGTGCGTGGTAAGGTGCATTCTACAGTACAGGTTAAAAAAGCATCTTTAGCCTGCGCATGATGTGCGATGTGGTCATGGTGAGGAATCTCAGGGTGATTTCGTGCCGTATGATGACCTTTATGATTTTCAATATTCTTGCTAGGAGATAATGCTGATACGGCTTGCTCTCGTGGATACATAGAAATATATTTTGAAAGTGTAATCTCCTTCCATGGCACAATGTATATAGGTGCTGCTGGATTTAAGAGACGAATAATTTCTAAGGTATTTTGTAGTAAATCTTCATCTTCTTGGTGACTAATAAAAACTTGGCTAGAGTAAGCAATTTGATCTTTAAAGAACACACCAAAGTTTTTATAATACATAGGAGCTCGCATAGCATCGACTATGGACACACAACCGGTGAGCTCAATGCGTTTGGCAATGGATGAATCCTTGCAAATAGCTAGAATATCAGATAGCTGACTCACCCCTGATGGTTCAATAATAATATAATCCACATCGTGAGTGTCTAAAATATCTACTAAAGCTCTACGGAAATCGCCAGCTAAGCTACAACAAATGCATCCAGATGTGAGCTCACGAACGGTATATCCTTTTTCCCGGAGTATGGCTCCATCTAAATTGACTTGGCCAAAGTCATTTTCTAAGATCAAAACTCTTGTTGGATCTGGTAATTCTTGTATAAGCTGCTGAATAAATGTTGTCTTTCCAGCACCTAGAAAACCAGAAACGATATATACTTTTACTTTGTGGGAACTTAAATTTTGTTTTACTCTCGTAAAAGCACGACTGATTAGATTCATCATACATCTCACCTCCAATGTGTATAATGTTATATATAATAAATTGAAAGTTCTTGCATAGATAGTATACTCTCTTTTAGTCAGCTATGCATGAATGATTGAGCATTTCAGTCTATGTAACTTACAATCGTTATCAAAATAAAAAATAAATGATAAAAAATCGAAAAAAATAGAAAAAGGAGATTGATTTATTTCGATGTATCTGTTATAATGAAATCACGATATGAGAATATATCGATTTTAATTTTAGTTTATATAAGTATATACGAGGTATAAAAACATGAATCAAAAAGTAGCTCAAGCTCTTAACGAACAAGTAATTTTCGAATTTAATGCAGCATCCACATATTTAGCTCTTTCTTTAGCTATGGCTGATGCTAACTTCAAAGGTTTCTCTGCATGGTTACGTGCACAATACCAAGAAGAAGTAACTCACGCTTTCAAATTCATTGATTACTTACAAAGCAACAATGAAAAAGTAACATTAGGTGATGTTAAAAATACTGCATCTACATTGACTAATCCTTTAGAAGTAGCAAAAGCTGTATTAGCTCATGAACAAATGATTACTGGCAAAATCCACGACTTATATGCATTAGCATTAGAAGAAAAAGATTATGCTACAGTATCCTTCTTGAACTGGTTCGTAGAAGAACAAGTAGAAGAAGAAGCAAATGCAACTGACTTAGTAGATCAATTCACATTTGCACAAGATAGCCGTTCTGCACAATTATTCTTGGACTCCAAATTAGGTAGCCGTCAATAATTGCTACACACACTCTTACAGTGAAGTGCGAACTTCCTATCAAACCTAACACACAAAAACTAACACAAAACACACACAACCTAACACACATAACAAAAACCTAACACACATAACAAAAACCTAACACATAAAAACACAAACTGATATTTGTAAGAGTGATATTATTTGACAGAATATACGATAAGTAGTCTTTCTAATAGAAGGGCTACTTATTTTATTATCGATGAGGAGTTTACTTTATATGGATAGAATCCTAAAAATTTTTTTAAATAAAAAGTCAAAAAGTCAAAAAAAGCATTTGACAAAGGTCAAAAAGTCAGATATACTCTAACCATAGAAAAGAACAAAAGGTCAAACAGTAATTACCTGATTTATTATAGCAACGACTATAAGCATCTTAAAAAGTCTAGTTATCATAAACGGTACATCATGAATCTGAGAAATGAGGTTATACGATGAGTATTTTAGCAGATAAAATTGAACAATTTATACTGACGAAATTATTAGAAGAACAGGAAGGTATTACACTGAGGAGAAATGAACTCGCAGAGGCATTAGACTGTGCGCCATCACAAATTAGTTATGTGTTGAGCACACGCTTTTCTAATGACAGAGGATTCATTGTTCAGTCCAGACGGGGACTAGGGGGATCTATCACGATTACTAGAGTTATGGAACCTGTAAGAAGACAAGTTCTGATTCCCTTAGAACAAACTCCACAACGTAATGAAGAAGAACCTGTCATTACAATTGGTCACATTGACCAGGTATTATTTCAACATATGAAAGAAGCACGCATTACAAAGCGTGAAGCAGCTATGTTACATGAAGCATTTGTTAGAATTTTGCAAGATGTGCCAGTGGAACGTAGAAAGGAAGCTGCAGAGCGTTTTTATCAAGCTATTATGAATATTGTGAATGAGGAGGTGTAGGCTATGAAATGTGATTCTTGTGGTAAAGAGAATGCCAATATTCATATGACATCTATTGTGAATGGAGTGAAAGAGGAGCATCATTATTGCCCACAATGTGCGAATCAAAAGGAGCAGGGAAATGGAGCCATGTTTTCCTCAATGTTTGATGATAGCTTTTTCAATAATCAATTTTTTGCCAATGTTATGTATCCGCAAAGTGCGCTAGGTAACAGCAAAGTCATTACTTGCCCACAATGTGGAATGACTATATCCGCCTTTAATCATCAAGGACGATTAGGTTGTGATAAATGCTATGAAGCATTTCAGCCACATTTAGTGCCGTTGATTAAACGTATTCAAGGGTCTACTTCTTACGAAGGGCGTATTCCTCAACGAGGAGCAGCAGATTTGAAAGTAGAGCAAACTATTAAGCAACTACGAAATGAGTTAATTCAGGCGGTAAAGGCAGAGCAATTTGAAAAAGCTGCACAAATTCGCGACGAAATTAAGTCTTTGGAACAGTCCAAAGAATCAAAGTAAGGAGGGTCTATGTTACATACTATTTTAGATGAGGCCTTGTCACCTTGGATGAAAGAAACAGGCTTAGATCATCGCATTGTGTTATCTAGTCGCATTCGACTGGCAAGAAACTTTAAAGGCATACCCTTTACAAATCGGGGAGATACCAATGATTTAGCTAAAGTTGATGGATATATGCGGGCTATGATTAGCCCTTTACAAACAACCTATGGTAAAAGCTTTTCAAAAATTAACTTAGACTCTTTAAGTGCTATTGAAAGAGATGTACTAGTAGAAAAACACTTAATTTCCCCTAACTTGGCAACACAAAGTTCGGGACGAAGTGTTATCATTTCTGAAGATTCTCGCATTTCCATTATGGTAAACGAAGAAGATCATTTGCGGATTCAGTCCATGGAACTGGGATTACAACTGGAAAAAGCGTATGAACGAGCCATAGCTGTAGATGACGTCATTGAAAGTAAATATGACTATGCGTTTTCAAGAGAGTTTGGATATTTAACCGCTTGTCCTACGAATGTAGGAACAGGCATGAGGGCGTCAGTGATGGTCCATGTACCAGCATTGTCGATGACAGGTAAACTGCAACGCATTATCCGCAGTATTATCCGTATGGGATATTCTGTACGAGGCCTCTATGGCGAAGGCTCTGAGGGGTTGGGACATGTATACCAAATCTCTAATCAGCAAACTATGGGAATTAGTGAGCAAGCAACAATTGAACAGCTTTCACAGATTGTACAAGGTGTCGTAAAAGAAGAAGAAAAAGCTAGAGCTGAACTGTGGACTACAGATAAAGAAGGGATAGAAGATAAGGTGTGGAGGTCCTATGGTATCTTGACCCATGCGCGCCGTATTTCAGGAGAAGAAGCCTTGGCTTTATTAAGTGATGTGCAGTTAGGCATAGATATGAAATTAATAGACGTGACCATGAACTTTCATGAAATGCTAGTCATTACAAGACCAAATTTCCTAGCTAAATTAGTGGGGAAAGAGTCGATGGGGACGCAGGAGCGTGATAGTCAACGGGCACAAGTGATACGAGATACCTTGTTACGAGGTACTAAAGGAGGAAAATCATGATAGAAAGATACACAGAAGGGGCAAAACGTGCGTTAGCAATTGCCCAAGAAAAAGCAATTGAATATAAACATAATTATGTAGGGACTGAACATCTATTGTTAGGCCTTGTAGAAGAAGAAAAATCAGTGTCTGCTAGGGCGTTGCTAGCCTTAGGGGTAGAAGGAAAAGCGTTGGAACAAGAAGTGATTCGTGCTGTTGGTAAAGGTACGCATGGTGGAAATCAATTACAAATGACACCGCGTACGAAACATGTGTTAGATTTAGCACAACAAGCTGCCAATAGTCGAGGACACAAT
This sequence comes from uncultured Veillonella sp., assembly GCA_963544145.1. Classification (GTDB taxonomy): domain Bacteria; phylum Bacillota; class Negativicutes; order Veillonellales; family Veillonellaceae; genus F0422. Next base: position 66,419 of record CAUUEA010000001.1, on the reverse strand, counting down.
TATATCGGTACAGAGCACATTTTATTGGGCCTATTGTACGATGGTGGTGGCGTAGCTATGCAATTATTGGCATCGAAAGGGATACGTCCAGAAGATGTAGTAGAAAAAGTAAATGCTATTGTAGGCGGAGAAGAACAAGGTTCCAATCCAACGCAAGGTACAGCTAATGAGTTAGGTGAAATTTCTGACTATGCTACAGATCTTAATGAAAGTGCCAAACAAGGCAAAATTGATCCTGTCATTGGTCGTGACACAGAAATTCAACGGGTGATTCAGATTTTAAGTCGTCGTACGAAAAATAATCCAGTCCTTATCGGTGAACCGGGGGTTGGTAAAACAGCTATTGCAGAAGGGCTAGCACAACGTATTGTTAGTGGTGATGTACCGGATGTATTGCGAGATAAACGTATTATTTCTATCAGCTTGAGTGCTATGTTAGCAGGAGCAAAATACCGCGGAGAATTTGAAGAACGCTTGAAAAAAGTGATGGATGAAGTACAAGCTCATGACGATATGATTGTGTTCATTGATGAAATTCATACTTTGATTGGAGCTGGTGCCACAGAAGGGGCTATGGATGCGGCAAATATCCTAAAACCAGCTTTAGCACGTGGTAACTTCCAAGTGATTGGTGCTACTACATTAGATGAATATAAAAAGCATATTGAAAAAGATGCTGCCTTAGAACGTCGTTTCCAACCAGTACAAGTAGGGGAACCAAGTGAAGAAGATGCCTTAGCTATCTTGAAAGGGTTACGTGACCGCTATGAAGCATTCCATAAGGTACAAATTACAGATGAAGCCTTAGCAGCCGCAGTGCATTTATCTAGTCGATATATTGCGGATCGATTCTTGCCAGATAAAGCCATTGATGTGATGGATGAAGCTGCGTCTAAAGTTCGTATGGCTGTGTTTACGGCAACCCCAGATGTGAAAGCATTAGAAGATGAATTAGTACAAGTACAAAAAGAAAAAGAGGCCGCTGTGACAGCTCAAGACTTTGAACGAGCAGCCACACTTCGTGATAAAGAAAAAGAACTAGAATCTGACATTGCAGCGAAACAAGAAAGTAGCCATAAAGAAAGTGAAGCTAAATTAGTGGTCACAGAATCTGAAATTGCTGCCGTGGTGTCCGAGTGGAGTGGTATTCCTGTTTCACGTGTGGCGGAGGAAGAGTCGGAACGACTATTGCGTTTGGAAGAAGAATTACACCAACGTGTAATCGGTCAAGATGAAGCCGTGGTAGCTGTATCGAAGGCTGTCCGTCGTGCTAGAGCTGGATTGAAAGATCCAAAACGCCCAATTGGTTCCTTCTTATTCTTAGGACCTACAGGGGTTGGTAAAACAGAACTAGCTAGATCTTTGGCATCCAATTTGTTTGGCGATGAAAATGCTATGATTCGCATCGATATGTCAGAATATATGGAAAAACATGCGGTGAGCCGTTTGGTGGGAGCGCCTCCGGGTTATGTAGGATATGATGAAGGAGGTCAATTGACGGAGGCAGTCCGTCGTCGTCCATATAGCGTAGTTCTCTTTGATGAAGTAGAAAAAGCACATCCAGATTTCTTTAATATGTTATTGCAAGTCTTAGATGATGGACGATTAACAGATAATCAAGGACGTACAGTGGATTTCAGAAATACAGTGATCATTATGACAAGTAACTTAGGAGCGAAATATCTCAAAGAAGATGCGGCAGCTATGGGATTCTTAGCGGCTAAAGGAGAAGAAGAGAGTGGAAAAGATAAAGCGTCTATGAAAAAAGATGTACTCCAAGCTGTGAAATCTCACTTCCGCCCAGAGTTTTTGAATCGTATTGATGAAATGATTATATTCCATGCCCTAGAAACAGAACAATTGCAAAGTATTGTGCGTATCTTGTTGCAATCTGTAACAACACGATTACATGAGCAAGGTATGGAATTAGAAGTATCTGATGAAGCTATGGAAAAAATCGTAGCAGAAGGAACTGACTTTGCTATGGGGGCAAGACCATTGAAACGAGCTATCCAACGATTAGTAGAAGATCCAATTTCTGATGCTATCTTAGAAGGAAAAGCCGTAGAGGGTAAAACATTGCATGTAGTAGTAGAAAATGAAGACATTGCGATTACCGTGAAGTAATATAAGAACTGAGCTATGCCTAGTTGCTATATCAGCAACTGGGTATAGCTTTTTTATTTTACAGAACTCTATTTTTCTTATACACTATAGGGGAGGTATATTCTTAATTTTAGTATGAGGTATAGTATGAAAGAGATTATATTAGTTACATCTTTTGGTTCCACTGTAGACCGCGCAAGAGAAAATCAAATTTTCCCAGTAGTAGAGGCTATTCGTAAAGCCAATCCGAATCACGAAGTTCGTGTATCTTTTACATCGCGTATTGTTATTAAGCGTTTGAAAGACAGAAATATTGTTTTCCAAAATGAAATTGAGGCTATGGAGTCGATCGTGGCAGATGGGTATGAACGTGTTATTGTACAACCTACACATTTAGTAGGAGGTGCAGAGTTCGATAAGCTTCGTAGAAATATTATGGCTTTCAGCGGACAAGGCTCTGTACAAGACATTGTATTTGGTAGACCTCTTTTGTATTTCATGGGACAAGAGGATGAAGTACCAGATGATTACCAAATCTTGATTGATCGTTTTATTAAGTCCTTACAGGTTCCTGAAACAGAAGATTTACTGTTAGTAGGACATGGCGGAGTTAATGTAGGGAATGCATCATACGCAGTACTACAATTGAAATTACAATATGAAGGTTTCCGTAATACATCCGTTGCTACATTGGAAAACTTCCCAACTCCAGGAGATATCTTAGAACGATGGGAACGGGAAGGACATGAACATAGAAAAGTGCATTTACATCCGTTGTTGTTGGTCTGCGGGGACCATGCATTAAATGATTTATTCGGAGAGGAAGAAGATAGTTTACTTTCTGAATTAACAAAAGCAGGCTATGAAGTGGTACAATACGAAAAAGGTCTTGGGGAATATGCTGAAATACAAGAGATCTATGCAGAACATTTAGCAGATGCTATGCAAGGTTTATATCAAAAACGATTATAAAACTATAAATCATGTATATTGATGGTTGTGCGATTTATTAAGAGAAATAGATCCGTCGTATCGTGTACATTCATAGCGAGTCATGATATACTAAATAATTATAGTAGTTTGGAATGAATAATCCTTACTAGTTCCGTGTTGATAGATAAAAGAGGTGTCCTGATGAAAGGTAAATTATATGGTATTGGTGTAGGTCCTGGGGACTCTGAGTTGATGACTGTGAAAGCGGCTCGTATTGTTGGAGAAGCAGATGTCATCATTACACCAAAAACAGAAAAAAAAGATGGATCTGTAGCGTTACATATTGCAGAACCTTATATTCAAGAGCATACAGAAATCGTTCCTGTAGTATTCCCTATGGTATTGGATGACAATGAGCAATCCAAGGGCTGGGAAGAAGCTCGCCAAATTATTACAGGTTTATTAGAGCAAGGTAAACAAGTGGTATTCTTAACATTGGGAGATCCAATGTTTTACAGTACCTACATGTATGTGTATCGATTAGTAGAAACTGCTGGTTTTGATATTGAAACCATTCCAGGAGTTACGGCATTCTGTGCAATTGGCTCTCACTTGGGTTACCCAATTGTAGAAAAAGAAGAAGTGTTAGCGATTATTCCAGCCACAGCACCAAAAGAAAAAATTGATGCTGTACTTGCCGTAGCTGATGATGCAGTGATTATGAAAGTGTATAGAAACTTCTCTGAAGTGCAAGAAACACTTCGCAAACATGATATGGCAGATGAGGCTGTGATGATTTCTCGTGTTGGACTACCAGAAGAGGAAGTCTACCGTAATGTAGATGCTTTGCCATCTGATACAAAATTAAACTATTTATCTACAATTTTGGCGAAACGTAAAGATCGCTAAGAGGTATTTTATGAACACTGTACAACGACCAAGAATTGTAATAGCAGGCACCAACTCTGGTGTTGGAAAAACAACCATTGTAGCAGGACTATTGGCGGCTTTGACAGAGCAGGGCAAGGCAGTACAGGCATTTAAAGTAGGCCCGGATTATATTGATCCGGGCTTTCATAGAATTGCTAGTCAACGAGAATGCTATAATTTAGATACTTGGCTTGTGCCGCCACATAAATTGATCCCTTTTTTTGTGGGGCAAGCCGAGACTGCTGATATTTCTATTATAGAAGGTGTGATGGGCCTTTATGATGGGGGACGTGAAGGCGTTAGTTCCACTGCGCAAGTGGCGAAGGATTTAAAAGCGCCAGTGGTCTTAGTTATCGATTGTAAGGCCATGGGAGAAAGTGCGGCAGCCATTGCAAAGGGCTTTCGAGAGTATGATCCAGAGGTACAATTTGGTGGGGTTATATTAAATCGATTAGGCTCGGATAATCATGAACATATGATACGGACGGCGATGAAGAAATTAGGGGTCCCGGTACTAGGTGCCATTCGTCGTGACGAACGTATGCAATCACCAGAACGTCACTTAGGATTAACACCAGTGACAGAAATTGATCCTACAGAGGCGATTGCTACCATTCGGGAAGCCGTAAAAGTCATGGTAAACTTAGAAGCCTTGGTAGAGTTAGCTCAAAATGCGGTGGACTTGTCTGTAGAAACTGTGGAGGTAGTAGAGACCGTAGAAAAACGTGCGCGCATTGGCATTGCCATGGATGAAGCATTTTCTTTCTATTATCCAGCTAGCCTAGCAGCGTTAGAAGCAGAAGGTGCTGAGTTGCATTATTTTAGTCCTTTAAAAGATAAGTCTTTGCCAGATGTAGATGGTATCTTTTTTGGTGGTGGTTTCCCTGAGATGTTTTTATCTCAATTGGGGAACAATGAATCTATGAAAGAAAGTATACGTCAGGCCAACGAAAAAAGGATGCCAATCTATGCGGAATGCGGCGGTCTTATGTATATGACAGAAGCAGTGACTGATTTTGAAGGAAATACGTATCCGATGGTGGGCATCGTGCCAGCTACCTGTGAAATGCAACAAAGCTTACAACGTGTAGGTTATGTCAGTGCTACTATGTTAGAACCAAGCATTTTAGGGTCTGTGAAAGATACTTTGCGTGGACATGAGTTTCATTTTTCTACAATGACACCTACACAAAGTCCATTTCCTTGGGCCTTTGAATTAGTAGGGGGCCGTAAACCTAAGGCCTACCAAGGTGGATATGCACATAAAAATGTGTTGGCTTCTTATTTGCACATTAATTTCTCTGGCAGTGAAGAAGCGGCAAAAGCTTTTGTAGATTCTTGCGAAAATTATAGTCAACGTAAGTAGAAAAAAGCACAAAATGTTATAATGCAATTTTAATTTGCGTTTTAGGCATAATGTAAAAGGTGAAAAAAGATTGACATTTTTTTTACCTCTGTGTATACTAATATCGTTGACGAGCCGGAGTGGCGGAATGGCAGACGCACTTGACTCAAAATCAAGCGGGTAACACCGTGTGGGTTCAAGTCCCACCTCCGGCACCAACGATTAGCAGATACTGTGTAAACAGTATCTGCTTTTTTACTTTTATTTTGATAAATAATTTTGTTTAATAAAAAGAGTAGCTACATATAAAATGTAAAAAATGATAAGGTTTAGAGAGGGCTAAGAAATGCTGATACATGGGTTGAAAGATAGTTTGTTATGATTATTTTATATAGCTTTCATGATGAAAAATAATTGACGGTTTGTGGAAAAATATATATGATAAACGTAAATCAAGGTGATAATAAATCCTAAAAAGTGTGACGAAGGATGAAACGGTTACTAGGAAGTCCTAGGGCGAAGGATATGAATGTATATCTTAACGAAAGGAGGGGCCTATGTCAGTCGGTAAAAACTTGTGCAAGAACGTATGGATTTACAATAAGTAGCATATGAGGGAGAAAGCTATGGACGAATATACATATACGTTAGACAAGACTGGTTTTTATAAAATCCTTTTTAGTACGTCTTTGACAGTAGCCAAAGAACAGTTACATAGTAGGTTAACACCTAAAAAGCTAGAAGGTGCCGTGGATTATATGTGTATGCTTTGCACCTGTATGAATTTGGCGGTTGATCAGAATCAATTGGAATGTGCTAATTTTAATGATGGGATTGTAGAAGAATATGTAAGCTTAGTAGATGTAATCATTAGTAATGAAGGGAGCATTAATTATATAAAGGCTGCTAAAATTGATGAATTGTTTATTAAATCGGCTGAGTTGGTACGTGCACTATTGCAGGGGGGAGTATTAGCTAAGCAGTTGCAAGAGTTACAACGGTCCTATCATTGTTGGCATATGAAGCAACGCATGTATCATTCACAAAGAGGTTTACTTCATTAGCGTCTATGAATGGGTGCATATAGTAAGGAGTAGGGTATTCCATTCAAGGATACAAAAAACTTGCACCAACCCTAATAGTCTTGTAAAATAGAGGTATAACAACTTATATAGTACAAGAATTTTTAGGAGGACTTGATTATGGCAGTGAAGATTGGTATTAATGGCTTTGGTCGTATTGGTAAATGCGTCATGCGCGCGGCTCTTAACAACCCAGATGTGGAAGTAGTAGCCATTAATGATACTGGCGATATTGAAGGTTCCGCTTTACTGTTTAAACATGACTCAATTCATGGCAATTTAAGCTGTGATGTGTCTGTAGAAGGCGAATATTTAGTAGTAGACGGCAAAAAAACACGTGTATTCTGTGACCGTGATCCAGCAAACTTAGACTGGTCCTCTGAAGGGGTAGAAGTGGTTATCGAATGTACTGGTGTGTTCCGTTCTCGTGAAAAAGCAGCGGCTCATTTGGGTGGTACTGTTAAAAAAGTTATCATTTCTGCACCAGGCAAAGATGAAGATAAAACTATCGTTATGGGCGTAAATGAAAGTGAATATGATCCAGCTACGCATCATGTGGTATCTAACGCAAGCTGCACCACAAACTGTTTAGCTCCATTTGCAAAAGTATTGCATCAAGAATTTGGTATTAAACGTGGCATGATGACAACAGTGCACTCTTACACAAATGACCAACGTGTGTTGGATGCACCTCATAAAGATTTACGTCGTGCTCGCGCAGCAGCGATGTCTATTATTCCTACTACCACAGGTGCAGCGAAAGCAGTAGCATTGGTATTACCTGAATTGAAAGGTAAATTAAATGGCTTTGCTCTTCGTGTACCTACACCAAATGTGTCTGTTACAGATTTAGTAGTAGAACTTGAAAAAGAAGCAACTAAAGAAAGCATCAATGCTGCATTCCGTAAAGCAGCTGAAGGTGAATTAAAAGGTATTCTTGGCGTATCTGACTTGCCATTAGTATCCAAAGACTTCAATGGTGATGCTCGTAGCTCTATCGTTGATGCAGATTTGACAATGGTAATGGAAGGCAATATGGCAAAAGTAGTAGCTTGGTATGACAACGAGTGGGGCTATTCCTCTCGTATTGTTGACCTAGCTGTGTACATGAGCGAACGAGGCTTATAAGCTGTTGGGGACTACGAGAGTAGTCCCTTTTTGTCATGATTATAAAGACCTTTGGCGCCTACTAGGGATTTGAGTTCTAAATATAAAGCAAGAATGCCATAGTTTATGTAAATACATCCATGCCAATGGATTATACTATATTGCAGATACATAGGAGACAGTATGAAACTTTCACTAGCAAATATGAATGTAGCGAACAAAACAGTATTTGTTCGAGTTGATTTTAATGTACCTCTGAAAGACGGCGTAATCACTGATGATACACGGATTCGTGCGACCTTACCAACATTGCGCCATTTGATTAGCCAAGGGGCAAAGGTAGTTATCGCCTCTCATTTAGGGCGTCCAAAAGGAGAACGTAAGCCAGAATTTACCTTAGCTCCTTGCGCAAAACGATTAAGTGAATTGCTAGAACAACCAGTTCAATTTGTAGAGGATTGTATCGGTGATATCCCTGCAAAGGCAGTGGGTGACATGCAATCTGGGGATGTAGTGGTCCTAGAAAATCTTCGTTTCTATAAAGAAGAAGAAAAAAATGATCCTACCTTTGCCAAAGCCTTAGCAGACTTAGCAGAAGTAGGTGTTAATGATGCCTTTGGTGTGTCTCACCGTGCCCATGCCTCTGTGGAAGGGATTACGAAATATTTACCAATGGGAGCTGGTTTCTTGTTAGAAAAAGAAATTCGCTATGTTGGCGGTGCTGTAGAGCATCCAGAACACCCATTTGCAGCTATCATTGGCGGTGCTAAGGTGAGCGACAAAATTGAAGTGATTTCTAACTTATTGCCCAAAGTAGAAGTGTTAATTATTGGCGGCGGTATGGCGAATACCTTCGTGGCAGCCCAAGGTCATAATGTAGGTACTTCTTTAGTGGAAGCTGACAAATTTGAACTAGCTCGTGAGTTAATCACCCGCGCAAAAGAAACGAATACTAATTTATTGTTACCAGTCGATTTCGTAGTAGCTGATGCTTTCAGTGAAAGTGCAAATCACAAGGTAGTAGATGCCACAGCGATCGAAGATGGTTGGATGGCATTGGATATTGGACCGAAGAGCCGTGAACTATTTGCAGAGGCATTGGCACCGATGAAAATGATCGTTTGGAATGGTCCTATGGGCGTATTCGAAATGGAAGCCTTCGCTGGTGGTACCAATGCGGTAGCGAAAGCGGTAGCAGAGGCGAATGCGACCACAATTGTAGGTGGTGGTGATTCGGTAGCGGCCATTGAAAAAAGCGGTTTAAGTCACAAAATTTCTCATATTTCCACTGGTGGCGGTGCGTCCTTAGAATATTTGGAAGGCAAAGTACTACCAGGTATTGCAGCCTTACAAGAGGCGTAGGAGGTTATCATGCGACAACCGATCATTGCAGGGAACTGGAAAATGCATATGACGAATACGGAAGCTACTGTATTCGTAGAACAATTGAAAACCTTAGTGGCGGATGCAACGTGCGAAGTAGTGGTATGTCCACCTTTCACGGCGATTTGCACAGTAGCTGATTTAGCGGAAGATACAAAGATTCGTGTGGGTGCTCAAAATGTGTTCCACGAAGAATCTGGCGCCTATACAGGGGAAGTATCGTCTTCGATGTTGACGGATTTAGGCGTGTCCTACGTGATTGTGGGGCACTCTGAACGACGCTCTATTTTTAAAGAATCAGATCGTTGCGTGAATAAGCGTGTGCATATCGTCTTACAACATGGCATGAGCCCCATTCTTTGCGTAGGTGAAAGTTTAAATCAACGTGAAAGTGGGGAAACGGTGGCTTTCATTCATTCCCAATTAGAAATGGGCTTGCATGGAGTGCCAGCGGAAGAAATGACAGAAGTAGTCATTGCATACGAACCGATTTGGGCCATTGGCACAGGTCGTACAGCCACGGCGGAACAGGCTGGAGAAGTATGCCAAAGCATTCGTGAGAAAATCGCCGCTATGTATACGCCTGAAATTGCAGAACAAGTGCGCATTCTGTACGGTGGCAGTGTAAAACCGGAGAATGCAAAAGATATTTTAGCCCAAGCTCATGTAGATGGGGCTTTAGTGGGCGGTGCTTCCTTGGAAGCAGAGTCTTTTACGGGAATTATTAAGGCCTGTTAACATAGGTTTGAGGTAACGTATGGCAAAATTAAAAGGACCAGTGATGCTAACTATCCTAGATGGATTCGGCATTGGGGACGGTCAAGACCCAACAAATGCGGTGGTACAAGCGAATCCCCGAACATTTTTAGAACTATGGGACAAGTGTCCTCACACCTTGTTAGAAGCGTCAGGTATGGCCGTAGGTTTACCGGATGGACAAATGGGAAACTCAGAAGTAGGCCATTTGAACATTGGTGCTGGACGTGTTGTGTACCAAGAATTGACACGCATCACGAAAGAGGCACAGGAAGGGACCTTATTTACCCGTCCTACCTTGGTGAAAGCTTATGAAGAAGGGGCTAAACAAGCCTTACATTTAGTGGGTTTGTTGTCGGATGGGGGTGTTCACTCTCATATAGATCATTTGAAAGCCTTACTTCGTGGCGCTAAGGATGCAGGTGTAGGGACTGTCTATATTCATGCCTTTTTGGATGGCAGAGATGTGCCACCACAAAGTGCGCTAGCCTATATTGATGATATCGCTCACTATTGCAATGAGTTGGGCATTGGGTCTATTGCTACGGTGGGCGGACGTTATTATGGCATGGACCGTGACCAACGCTGGGAACGTGTACAACTAGCGTATAATGCGATGGTTTGTGGCAGTGGTACTGCAGTAGGTTGTGCTCATGAAGCGGTGGAACGCAGTTATGCGGACGAAACGACAGATGAATTTGTCATTCCATCGGTGGTGGATGGGTACAAAGGAATACAAGATGGCGATGCAATCTTATTCTTTAACTTCCGTCCTGATCGGGCTCGTCAATTGGTGCGTGCTGTGGTAGATCCAGAGTTCACTGGATTTGAACGTAAACATGTACTACAAGGTTCCTATGTGGCGAGCATGACTCGGTACGAAGCAGACTTGCCAGTGCCTGTGGTGTATGATAAAGAATTGTTAACAGATACTTTAGGAGAAGTGTTATCCAAAGGTGGCTATCGTCAACTGCGAATTGCAGAAACAGAGAAATATGCGCATGTGACGTATTTCTTCAATGGTGGCAAGGAAGATGTGTTCCCTGGGGAAGATAGAATTTTGGTGCCATCTCCAAAGGTGGCTACCTATGATTTACAACCAGAAATGAGTGCTCCAGAGGTAACGGAAAAGGTAGTTGCCGCCATTCGCAGTGGCGATTATGATATGATTATCTTGAACTATGCGAATCCAGATATGGTAGGCCATACGGGGGATTTTGAAGCTGCAAAACAGGCGATTTTAGCTGTCGATGCGGGGCTTTCAGACATTGTGAAAGCCATTCAAGATATGCAAGGACAATTATTGATTACGGCAGACCATGGAAATTCTGAGGTTATGGTAGACCATACCACAGAGATTCCGCACACGGCGCATACGACCAATCCGGTGCCGCTCATTTTAGTGGGCGCCCCAGAGGGTGTAAGCTTGCGACCAGGTCGGCTTTGTGATTTAGCACCAACCATGTTGGCATTAGGCGGCATCGAGCAACCTGAAGCGATGAGTGGTGAAAGTTTGTTAGTACAATAAGGAGAAGTAACAATGGCAGTAATTACTGATGTATACGCAAGAGAGATTATGGATTCCCGTGGCAATCCAACAGTAGAAGTAGAAGTATATTTGGAAGATGGTACTATCGGCCGTGCAGCGGTTCCATCTGGCGCATCCACAGGTCAATTTGAAGCGGTGGAATTGCGGGATAGCGAGTCTCCTCGTTATTTAGGTAAAGGCGTATTGCAAGCGGTAGCAAATGTAAATGACATCATTGGACCTGCTATTTTAGGTTTCGATGCATCTGAGCAAGTGGCGATTGACCGCATTATGATCGAATTGGACGGTACTCCAAATAAAGCAAAATTAGGTGCCAACGCTATTTTAGGCGTGTCTATGGCAGTAGCTCGTGCAGCAGCTGAATCCTATGATTTACCATTGTTCCAATACCTTGGCGGTACGAATGCAAAAGAATTGCCAGTGCCCATGATGAACATTTTAAATGGTGGTGCTCATGCAGATAATAATGTGGATATTCAAGAATTCATGATCATGCCAATCGGCGCTACTAGCTTTATGGAAGCATTGCGCTATTGTGCAGAAGTTTACCACACATTGAAATCTGTATTGAAAGCAAAAGGCTTAGCTACTGGTGTAGGTGACGAAGGTGGTTTTGCGCCTAACTTGGGTTCTAACGAAGAAGCATTACAAGTGATTACAGAAGCGATCGAAAAAGCGGGTCTTGTAGTGGGTAAAGATATTGTATTTGCTATCGATGCAGCATCTTCTGAGTTCTACAAAGATGGTAAATACCACTTAGCTGGCGAAGGCAAAGTAAAAACAGCTGCTGAAATGGTAGAATACTACGCAGAACTTTGTGAAAAATATCCAATCTATTCCATCGAAGATGGCTTAGCAGAAGAAGATTGGGAAGGCTGGAAACTATTGACAGATCGCCTTGGTAAAACGGTTCAATTAGTAGGTGACGATTTATTCGTAACTAACACAGAACGCTTGTCCCGTGGTATCAAAGAAGATACAGCGAATGCGATCTTGATCAAAGTAAACCAAATCGGCACATTGACAGAAACATTCGATGCTATTGAAATGGCAAAACGTGCAGGCTATACAGCTGTGATTTCTCATCGATCTGGCGAAACAGAAGATTCCACAATTGCTGATATCGCTGTAGCAGTGAACGCTGGACAAATCAAAACTGGTGCTCCAGCTCGTTCCGAACGTGTAGCGAAATATAACCAATTGCTTCGTATCGAAGACATGTTGGCAGAAACAGCACAATACCGTGGTAGCGATGTGTTCTATAACATCAAACGATAAGAATACGTGAAACTAAAAAAAGGACCCTACGGGGTCCTTTTTGTGATTGTAAGACTGTTATTAGTGTTCGTCGTGATAAAAAGAAAAACTGAGATAAGAATATATAACGTTACACTTGATATATATCTAAGTAAGGTTTATGATGTCAGTATTGAGTTTAGGTATTTTCTCAAATATGTGTATAGTATATGTACCTAGTAGCTCATGGCAAGAAAGGAGTTAACTATGTTTTCTAAACTATTTGATACTTTTCTAGTACATTATTTGGAACGATTTAATGATCATTGTTTTATTGTAAAATTTGGAGATAAACAATATACAATTGGAGAAGGCAATCCCGAGTTTACAATTGTTGTCAACAAGGATATCCCTAAAAAAGATATACTAATATCTGCTGAACTCGCACTTGGAGAAGCATACATGCGTGGAGATATAGAAATTGAAGGTGATTTATTCAAGGCTCTTTGCATCGTCTTAGGTCAAGTTAACAAAGATTCTATTAACAAAAAGGTCCTTAGCTCCCTCTTTAATATGGGTCTTAGAAAAAAAGACCAAAAGCAACAAGTATCTTCTCACTATGATTTAGGTAATGACTTCTATAGTTTATGGCTCGATCCAACTATGAGTTATTCTTGCGCCTATTTCAAAGAGGACAATGACAGCCTAGAAACAGCTCAATATCAAAAAGTACACCATATTCTTGACAAGTTGCACCTACAAGAAGGGATGACCCTGCTTGATATTGGCTGTGGCTGGGGCTTCCTGTTAATAGAAGCGGCTCGAAAATATGGTGTTAAAGGCTATGGTTGTACATTATCTGAAGAGCAATGGAAAAAGGGGCAAGCACGAATTAAAGAATTTGGTCTCGAAGGTCAAGTTGAAATTGAATTAATAGACTATCGAGACCTGGCTGTTTCTGGTCGTCAATTTGATCGCATGGTAAGTGTCGGCATGTTAGAACATGTGGGACGGCCTAATTTGCCTATCTATATGGAAGATGCATCTTCTATGTTGAAAGATGGAGGCTTATTTTTACTTCATTATATTAGTGACCCTGCAGAAAAAGAAACTAGCGCTTGGATTCGTAAGTATATCTTCCCCGGAGGAAGCTTACCTTCTCTTAGAGAAATGATCGGTTTTGCCTATCAGTATGACATGAATGTATTAGATGTGGAAAACTTACGGTTCCACTATTATAAAACATTAATGCATTGGTACAATAACTTCCAAGGGGTTCGTGATCAAGTAGAACGCGTAAGAGGATCTGAATTTGTACGAATGTGGGACTTATACCTTTGTGGCTGTGCCGCTGGGTTCTACATTGGTAATATGGATTTACATCAAATTCTTATGACAAAAGGAATTAATAACGATTTACCGTTGACACGTTGGTACTAGGTAATCTATACATTAGTATATGATACAGAAAGGGCTATGACAGAATGCAGTTTTACTGTAGTTAGGTTACAGCCCTTTTATTATCTCGAATTATCAACTTAAAAAGGACCCTGTGGGGTCCCCGCAAACGATGAAAGTTCTATATCATAGGTATCCATAATTATTTTCCTAGTAACGTAGTGAAGAATTCTTTAGCAGAACGTCCATGACCATTGTTTGTTTCTTCGACTCCACGAGATAAAATATCTTCTAACTCTAAAGGACTAAAGTCAGCCGCACCAAGAGGCGGTGTGTTTAATTTTAGATCAAAAGGTAGTCCTTTATGTAGGATAATTTGTCGATAAAATAGATCAATAGCGACAGCACGACTAAGTCCAAGGTCTTCTAAAATAGCTTCAGCATGTTGCTTTACATTTTCATTAATTCTAACATTAACACTAGCAGATTTCATGACAGTCTCCTTTCTCCTTACTTTGTTAATTAAATTACAAACCTTTGTATTGTAATACGCAACACAAATTAATAAAATGAAATGCCGATACGTGTCAAAGATAATTTGCAATATGGCAGTTTGAACTATGAAATAGCTCCATATATAGCTGATGTAAGTCTTGTAGTTAGCATAGTAGTAATTTTGTGTTATAATAGAAAAGATTAATGCTGAATGCATTCTATAGAATTATAAGTAAAGGTAACAGGATCAGGAAAGGAGGAGTAGGGTGTACAACAATTTTGAAGTGATTGGGGCATTTGCATTGTATTTAGGCCTCATGATGTACATCGGGGTATATTATTACCGCAAGTCTAATAGCTTAGACGACTATATTTTAGGAGGTCGCCAGCTAGGCCCCTGGATCACATCCATGAGTGCGGAAGCCTCTGACATGAGTGGATGGATGTTGATGGGTTTACCTGGATTTGCCTACTCAACCGGGATATCGGCGTTATGGATTGCCATTGGTTTGGCTTTGGGGACGTGGCTGAACTGGGTGTTTGTATCGAAACGATTGCGCAATTACACAGAGGTAGCGAATAATAGCTTGACTATACCGGATTATTTAAAGAACCGATTTCATGATACATCAAGAATTGTGCCGGTAGTGTCTGCTATCTTCATCGTTATTTTCTTTTTAATTTATACATCTTCAGGATTCGTGGCTGGTGGTAAGTTATTTAATACTATTTTTGGATTAGATTACATGACATCTCTCTTTATTACAGCAGGAGTAGTTATTTTCTACACATTCTTAGGTGGGTTCCTAGCCGTAAGTTGGACAGACTGTATCCAAGGGATGATGATGTTCTTCGCCATCTTGTTGGTGCCTGTGACGGCAGCTATGTACTTAGGCGGTCCTGCTGAAACGGCTCAATTAATTGCTACGGAGTTCCCTGCAGGCTTGTCTATTTGGGGACCGGAACAAGATACATTTACCTTGATAGTAGGTATTATTTCTAGCCTAGGATGGGGACTTGGTTACTTTGGTCAACCTCATATCTTAGTACGATTCATGGCGATTTCCGATGCGAAAGAGCTGAAAAAAGCAACAAATATTGCCATGATTTGGGTGGTTATCTCCTTATTGGCTGCGGTTACAGTAGGCCTTGTAGGTAAAGTGTATTTAACAACACCTCTAGTAGATGCTGATGCAGAAACAGTTTTCCTTGTGATGAGTGAAAGTTTATTTAATCCTTTCATTGCTGGCTTGATTTGGTCTGCTGTATTGGCAGCGATCATGAGTACAGCCTCTGCACAATTATTGGTAACAGCCTCTTCTGTGTCTCAAGATTTGTACCGAAATGTATTTGCTCGTGATGCAGGAGATCGTGAACTTGTGATGGTCAGCCGTGCTACGGTATTGATTGTATCCGCTATTGCTATCGTGATGGCAGTGAATCCACAAAGCTACATCTTGACGATGGTAGCCTATGCTTGGGCAGGGTTCGGAGCCGCCTTTGGTCCTGCTATCTTAATCTCTTTGATTTGGAAACGTATGACGCTGAAAGGTTGTATCGCTGGTATTTTAGTAGGCGGGATTACCGTTCTTGTGTGGAAGCAATTCGGTTGGTTCGGCTTGTATGAAATCGTACCAGGGTTCATCTTATCCGCTATTGTTATCTTCGTGGTTAGCTTGTTAGACCATGAGCCAAGCAAAGAAATCCAAGCAGAGTTCGATGCATCGGAACGTATGCATATTCTATAATTACATACACATATAAAAATGTTGGGGCTACACGTATATAAGTAGTTCCAATATTTTTTATAGAGCTTTTTTGCGCCTTCTTCTACTATATGCCCTTACCATTTGGTTACAAAGTAGTATAATATAAGTAAAGAAAGGAGCTGATAACATGATAAGCATGAAAACAATATTGAAAGTATATGTAGTATTAGCAATTGCGGTATTCATCGCTAAAATTTATACAGGCTTAGATTGGAGTTCGTGGATTAATGGTTTTGTTGTTAGTTATGCGGTTACAATTATAACCAAACTCATGGGCGGTGATAAGGATGCCTAGTGGTGGAGCGCGAGAAGGTGCAGGTCGCAAGGTTGGATGGCGTAAAGGGTATAGCGAGGCTAGACAAGGCCACCAACTGCGATTACATGAAGATGAATGGCAAGTAGTGAAAGCTTTTTCTGTATTGGTAAAGCAAGATATAGACAAGGCAAGACAAAAACTTGAGGAATTACAAAAAGAAATGGCGTGAATTTCTTCTTAACATTGAACAGATTATAATGACCCTAACGTAAAAGCGCTAGGGTCTTTGTATTATAGATAATTACTTACATTCATCTTCAGGAGCCTGTGTTACAAATGTTTGACTACTATAGAAAAAAGAAAGGAGAGTTCTTGGAGGGAATAGTTTATAGGCATCTATAAAAATGGTATAATAAATAGATGCAATTAGATGAATGAGTGTGTAAGAAAGGAGGAAAGACATATGGATGCTAGAGCGTTACGAGCATTGCAACATTTTTATGGATATTCTAGTTTTCGTCCCGCTCAAGAGGTACCTGTGACAGCTTTGTTAGAGAACCAAGATGTGCTAGGAATCATGCCTACAGGGGCAGGTAAATCGATTTGCTTTCAGATTCCTGCGATGCTAAAGGCGGGCATTACCATTGTTTTTTCTCCATTGATTTCCTTGATGCAAGATCAAGTGGATACCTTGAAAGAGCAAGGTATGCCAGCAGCATATATGAATAGCACTCTCAGTCGAGAGGAACAGAATAAAATTCTGTACTACTTACGGGAAGGGCGGATTAAATTATTATACTTGGCGCCAGAAAAATTAGAATCAGAAGGGTTCTGTGAGTTTCTAAGAGAACTGCCTATTAGCCAAGTGATTATTGATGAAGCCCATTGTGTATCGCAATGGGGTCATGATTTTAGGCCTTCTTTCACGGCGATAGGACCTTTTATTAAGAGCTTGCCCCATAAACCGGTGGTGGGGGCTTTCACAGCCAGTGCTACGGAAGAAGTAGAACGTGATATGAAACAGCTCTTAGGATTGGAGAATGCTCGTGTACATATTACGGGATTTGATCGGCCGAACTTGGCGTTCTCTGTGATCCACGAAAGTAAGCGTATGGAATATGTACGGGATTATGTACTACACAATCCCAATGATGTGGGGATTGTTTATTGTGCGACTAGGGCAAATGTGGAAAAAGTCTATCGTGAGCTGTTGCGATACGGTGTGAAAGCAGGCTATTACCATGGTGGCTTATCTGATGAAGAACGAAAGTACCAACAAAACCGATACGCTTATGATGAAGTACAAGTCATGGTAGCTACCAATGCATTTGGTATGGGCATTGATAAAAGTAATGTGCGGTATGTAATCCATTACCAGATGCCACGAAATATGGAAAGTTATTACCAAGAGGCGGGACGTGCCGGCCGTGATGGAGCGCCAGCAGATTGTATTTTGCTGTATAATGGGCAAGATGTGGCAGTGCATCAATATATTTTGAGTCAAAGTGATTTGCCACCAGAACGACAACGGATTGAGCGGAATATGCTACAAGCCATGATCGATTATTGCCATACACCTATGTGTCTGCGTAAATTCATGCTGTCTTATTTTGGTGAACAAGTACCTTGGGATCAATGTCATCATTGCAGTACCTGTGATGAACCACGAGTGGCTGTGGACGTGACAGCCGAGGCAAGCGCAGTATTGCAGACGATTTGGAATACGGAAGAACGATACGGTGTGACTATGATTGCAGACATCTTATGTGGGAATCGAACGGAGCGTATTGAGAAGTTTCGCTTGCATCGTTTATCTGTCTTTGGCAAATTAAATCGTTGGGCTGATAAAGATGTAAAAGGCTTTATTAAGCGCTTGATGGCAATGGGGTATATCACCTCTTCGGGAGGACAATACCCAATTCTGTCCGTTACGGAACAGGGCCATGAGGTGCTAGCTGGCCGTATTACGGTGAAAGATGTACCTATAGAAGTAGGCGAGCATCGACCATTGCAAACGCGCGGAAAGTCTAGTGTAGCAGGTGTAGTGAAGGCAACAAAAGACAATTCTTTATTTGAAGCATTGCGTGTGCATCGATTGGAACTTTCAAAAACAGAAGGGGTAAAACCGTTCATGATCTTTTCAGATGCCACTTTATTGGACATGGTAGCAAAGGAACCATTGTCCTTAGGAGATATGGCGAATGTGAAAGGCGTAGGAGATATGAAACTACGCAAATATGGCAATGAATTTTTGAAGGTCATCGCCGATTTTAAGGGGAATAGATAACTATAAATAAACCTGTTGATATATAGATGCAAATATAGATACACATATAAATTGATGTACAGACAGATATAGAGATAGGTATGGATACAAATATAGATGTTGATATAAATACAGTTTAGATGATTTTACCATACAAGGAGGCATAGATGAGTTTAGCAGATACGCAATATTTGCGGATTATAGAAGATATATTAGAACATGGATATTATGCTAACAATCGGACTGGCATTGCGACCTATAAATTACCGCATCAAGTGATGCAATTCAATTTAGCGAAAGAATTTCCTATTTTAACCACAAAATTCGTGGCTTTCAAAACGGCTATTAAAGAACTGCTTTGGATTTGGCAATTGCAATCTAATGATGTACATCAATTACAGGCTATGAATGTGAAAGTCTGGGACGAATGGATGCGTGAAGATGGTACCATCGGCAAGGCCTATGGATACCAAATTGCCAAATATAAACAGTTAGACAATTTATTGGAGATGCTACAAAAGGACCCTCAAAGTCGCCGTATGATTGTGACATTGTGGAACATTGAAGATTTGCCGGATATGGCGCTGCAACCATGTGCGTATGAAACATTATGGGATGTCACAGATGGTCGCTTAAATTGTATGCTCGTCCAACGCAGTGGGGATATGGGGTTAGGCGTGCCTTTTAACACGGCTCAATATGCAGCATTGGTGCATATGATTGCCCAAGTATCTGGATTACAACCGGGACAATTTACGCATATCATTAATAATGCTCATGTGTATGAGAACCATGTAGAGGCATTGCGCACACAATTAGAGCGGAAACAGGAGGCATTAGAGGCTCCCGTGTTACGATTAAATCGGGATATTAAAAATTTCTACGATTTCAAACCAGAAGATATTACTTTAGAAGGCTATGAGCATTTAGGGAAACTATCTATGACAGTGGCTGTGTAAGGAGTTATATATGTTAGCAATGATTGTAGCAGTAGCTGAGAATGGCGTTATAGGTAAAGACAATCAGCTGATTTGGCGCATTCCAGAAGATTTAAAGTATTTTAAAGAACGCACTACTGGACATGTTATTATCATGGGGCGGAAGACATTAGAATCGTTACCGTTTTTACTACCTAATCGGGAACATTGGGTGATTACGTCGCAATTGGATTACATACCACCCTATGAAGGGGTGAAAGTTTTTCACAGTCCAGAGGAAGCGGTGGCAGCAGCGAAGGAGTTAGCCGTAGCATACTGCATCGGAGGTGCGCAAGTGTATGCAAGTATGGCGCCTTATGCAGACCGTTTGTATGTGACGGAGTTACACCGAGCTTTCACCGGAGATGTGACATTCATGGAACATACTAAACCAGAATGGATGGAAATAGAACGTACACCGGGCGCTGGGCAAGAGGACTTGTCCTATGATTTTGTAACCTATGAAAGGCGGAAATAGAATGGAAATATATGTAGTGATAGCCCAAGAATTAGGGGTTAAACCGCACCAAGTAGAAGCGGCCATCACTTTATTAGATGAGGGCAATACAGTACCATTTATTGCACGGTATCGAAAAGAAGTAACTGGCGAGTTAAAAGATGAACAATTGCGTGAAATTGAAGAGCGTACGAAATATTTACGGAATTTGTTACAACGTAAAGAAGAAGTGACAAAGTCTATCGAAGAACAGGGCAAATTGACGGAGGAACTATCCGCAGCGATTGCGAAAGCTATGAAATTGCAGGAGTTAGAGGATTTGTATTTGCCGTTCCGTCCCAAGAAACGTACCCGTGCGTCTATGGCAAGAGATCGTGGTTTGGAACCATTGGCACAGGCCTTGTTCACAACGGCTATAGAAGAAACATTACGTCAATTAGCAGCAGAGTATATTAGCGAAGAAGTACCTACTGTGGACGATGCTTTACAAGGAGCCATGGATATTGTGGCAGAAGAAGCGAGTGAACGAGCAGATATTCGCCAACATTTACGTAAAGCCATGTGGGAAACGGGACATATGAAAACGGAGCTAGTTGGCGAAGAAGAAGTTAACCAAGGATTCTTACAGTACAATGAAGAATACAAGGAACCGATTCGTCAAGTCCCATCTCATCGTGTATTAGCTATGAACCGAGGGGAAACCTTGGGTGCTTTAAAAGTTAGCTTTGTGGTACCGGATGAAACGTTTATCCAATATATGGTAGATACTGTACAAGGTACTGCAAGGGTAGAACATTCCTATATTACTGAGGCGATTGCTGATGGATATAAACGACTATTATATCCATCTTTAGAGCGTGAAACGCGAAATGCCATGACTGAGCAAGCGGAAGAGCAGGCGATCAAAGTGTTTGGTACGAACTTGCGTAATTTATTGCTCCAAGCACCTTTATCTGGACATGTTATCATGGGCTTAGATCCAGGATATCGTACTGGTTGTAAAATGGCCATCATCGACAGGGAAGGTAATGTCCTAGATTATGGCGCTTACTATCTTACGATGAGTGATAAACAAGCAGAACGGGCGAAACAAGAATTGGCTAAGAAGATTCGCCAATATGGTGTTACCTTGATTTCTATCGGCAATGGTACCGCGTCTTATGAAACAGAACAATTTACATCTGCTATGATTGCTGAAGAAGGCTTAGATTGCCATTATATTATTACCAATGAAGCGGGTGCCTCCGTATATTCCGCATCTAAGCTAGCTATCGAAGAATTGCCAGACCTCGATGTTTCTATTCGTGGTGCCGTCTCTATTGCGCGCCGTGTACAGGACCCATTGGCGGAATCTGTGAAGATTGACCCAAAATCAATCGGTGTAGGTCAATACCAACATGATGTGAATCAAAAACAATTGGGCGCTACCTTGGATCAAGTGGTGGAAACTGTAGTAAACCATGTAGGGGTAGAACTGAATACGGCATCTCCAGCGATATTGAAGCATGTGTCTGGTATTTCTAGTACAGTGGCAAATAATATTATTGCGTACCGCAAGGAACATGGTGCTTTCACTAATCGTAAGCAATTGTTGAAAGTAGCTCGTTTAGGCCCTGCTGCCTTTACGCAATGTGCAGGGTTCTTGCGTATCGGTAAAGGAGAGAACCCGTTAGATGCGACACCAGTTCATCCAGAGTCCTATGAAATTGCTCAAGGTGTATTAGCACAATTGGGTATGTCCTTAGAAGATTTACGAGATAAAGCGACGTTGGAAACAGCGAAGGCAAAGCTTCAAGCCGTGGATGTGGAAGTGTTGGCGAAACAGTTGGAGGCTGGTGTGCCTACAGTGCGAGATATTGTAGAAGCCTTACAAAAACCAGGCCGTGACCCACGGGAAGATTTACCAGCACCGATGACTCGCAAACAAATTATGAGCTTAGAAGATATTCAAGTTGGCACTGTGGTAAAAGGAACGGTTCACAATGTGGTGGACTTTGGTGCCTTTGTAGACTTCGGTGTAAAAATCAATGGACTGTTGCATAAAAGCGAGTTTTGCGCTTACCATGAACATCCATCCGATGTATTGGCAGTAGGGGATATCATCGAAGTGGAGATTATCTCTGTGGATGCAAAACGGAACCGCATTGGTTTATCTATGAAACGAGAAAAACCAAAACATCCAAACCGCCAAGGTCATAGACGTAATGGCGATGGAAACCTTTCTCAAGATACACAAAATAAGAAGGGTCAACAACGAAATGGCTCAGGTAATCCTACGCGAGGTAGAAATAAAGATAATCGTGGAAAACGTCAAGAGAAAGAACAAGACTTAGGCGCTTTATTACAACAATGGGCTGACCGAGGAGGACGTAAACGATGATCTATATCATAAGTATCTTGACCTTCATATTGGATCAAGTAGCAAAATGGTATGTACGTAGCCACTTTCGGTTAGGTGAATCTGTTCCAGTTGTACCTGATGTATTTCATTGGACCTATATTGTGAACCATGGAGCAGCCTTTGGGATGTTGATGCACCAACGATGGATATTGTTATTGGTAGTAGCACTTTTGTTGGGCGCGATGTATATTGGACGTAAGAAATTAGCTATGGCCCCCTTATATGCACGAATTGGAACAGGTACGCTCTTAGGTGGTGCCTTGGGCAATGCTTGGGATCGGTTGTACCTAGGTGGGGTGGTAGATTTCTTTGATTTCCGAATATGGCCTATCTTTAATATTGCAGATATTGGTATTTGTATTGGTGTACCTTTGTTGATTCTATATTTTTGGTCCTATGAAAGCCAGAAACAGTGAGGTAAATAATGGAAACAAAACAATATATAGTTGAGGCTCAAGATGAGGGTACACGATTAGATGTGTACCTCACGAAGGCCCTTGGTCAGTCACGTAGCTATGTACAATCCTTAGTAAAAGAAGGCCATGTACAAGTGAATGGTAAAACAGGAAAATCGAATTTAAAACTATCACAATCTAGCGAAATTCTTGTGACGATTCCAGCGGTACAAGAAGTAGAGGTAGAACCAGAGGATATTCCATTAGAGATTCTTTTTGAAGATTCTCACATGATTGTTATCAATAAAGCTCGTGGTATGGTGGTCCATCCAGCAGTGGGAAACCATTCAGGGACTTTGGTAAATGCACTCCTCTTTCACTGTAAAGATTTATCAGGCATTAATGGAGAAATTCGCCCTGGTATTGTGCATCGTTTAGACAAGGATACATCTGGTGTTATGATGGCAGCAAAGCATGATGAATCACATTTGGGCTTAGCAGAGCAAGTGAAAGAACATAGTGCCACAAGAACCTATTATGCATTAGTACAAGGCAATATTGCAGAAGAAAAAGGGACCATCAAGGCTCCTATTGGTCGCCATCCCAAAGATCGTATGAAAATGGCTGTGGTCTTTGAAAATAGTAAAGACGCAGTTACCCATTTCCATGTACTAGAACGATATGGCAAACATACATTGATAGAATGTCAATTAGAAACTGGCAGAACTCATCAAATTCGTGTACATTTAGCATATATTGGACATCCTGTAGTGAATGATCCATTCTATGGCTTCCGGAAAATGGACTTTCCTATTGTAGGGCAGGCATTGCATTCTAAAACATTATCTGTGAAACATCCTATCACAGGGGAAGCATTACACTTTGAAGCGCCATTGCCAGAAGATTTCTTGGCATGTATTGAGTATGCAAAAGAGCATAATCGATAAGGAGTGATACTATGGAAGAACGTATCTTAATTGATGAAGCTGGTATGATGCGTGCCATTCGTCGTATTGGGCACGAAATTTTGGAGCGTAATAAAGGATTATCCAATGCCTTAATCATTGGTATCGAGCGTCGTGGTGTATATCTAGCAAAACGATTACAAGCTCAAATTGAGGCCATTGAAGGGATTCAAGTAGATGTGGCAACCATGGATGTGTCCTTGTATCGAGATGATCGCGGTGAGAAAGGTAAGGAGGGATCTCCTTTTACTATGGATACGACCGGTAAAGTCGTGATTCTTGTAGATGATGTGTTGTTCACTGGTCGTACTATTCGATCTGCTTTGAATGCCCTTATGGATGCCGGTAGACCGAGTGCTATCCAATTAGCCGTGCTAGTGGACCGAGGTCATCGAGAACTGCCTATACGATCTGACTATGTAGGAAAAAATATTCCTACGTCCCACTTGGAAACGGTGCAAGTTCGTGTGCATGAGGTGGATGGGGACGACAGTGTAGTCATTTTTTAGAAAGATGAGGAATAACCAATGCATGGTATGGGAACTATCCTTAATGTGGTGTTAATTATATGTGGCAGCTTATTAGGCCTCTTTATTCGGCACCGTATGAAAGATAATTTAAAAGAAACGCTCATGATGGTGTGCGGCATCATTATCCTTCTATTAGGTATGAGTGGTACTATGCAATATATGCTGGTCATTGTCAGCGATAGTTTGCATACTACTGGACCCATGATGATGATTATCTCCATGGTGCTAGGGGCTATCATTGGAGAGCTCATTGACTTTGATCGGCGTATTACGGACATTGGAGAATGGTTAAAGTTGAAAACAGGCAATAGCCGTGATCCGCAGTTTACCAATGCGTTTATTACAGCATCCATGACCTTTACAGTAGGAGCTATGGGGGTCATTGGATCTATTCAAGATGGTTTGACTGGCGATTACAGTACGATGGTTGTCAAAAGCATTCTAGATGGTATTATTGTGATGGTTATGGCATCCTCCATGGGAAAAGGGGCTTTGTTTTCCTTTTTACCAGTGGGGATTACACAAGGGATGATTACAGGCTTAGCACACTTGGCGGCGCCACTCATGACACCTGAGGCTATCGACAATCTATCCTATGTGGGCTCTATCTTAATTTTCTGTGTAGGTATCAATGTATTATGGCCCAACAAGATTCGAGTGGCGAACTTGTTACCAGCTATTTTTATAGCTATGTTGTTAACATTTTTGCCAATCACATTATAAATTATGATAGTGACTGTCACGGAAGAATGTTGATTACAGTATTTACAAGGCATAGTAGATATGCCTAACATGATAGAGGAAAGTTCAGTCTATTGTACTCGCTTTCCTCTTTTTGCGTTCATAAACGCTCATGAAAGAAATAAAATCTGAACCTAGTAAAGCTAGAGGTAGCAGATTGTTTGCATGTGATAGAAAACATTGAGCCTTTGTTAATGGCTATGATAGAATAAACATACAAACATGTACGACATTGACACTTACAGAAAACTTGAGCATTACATAATGAGGTTCTAGTGATGAAAGAACTTACGAAACAACAGATTATCGAAGATAAACGATTGAAAGAATTGAAAACTGTGCGCAAAATGATAGAAATCTACTGTAAAGGCCAGCACGGGCGGAAGTCTGGAGACCTCTGTGAAAGCTGTGCGGAATTGATGCACTATGCAGAAGCAAGGGTAGAACGATGTCCACATATGGAAGAAAAAACCTTCTGCGCCATGTGCAAAACACATTGCTATGCACCGACCTACCGGGAGCGAATTAAAGAAGTCATGCGCTACAGTGGTCCTCGCATGTTGTGGCGACACCCGATTATGACGATACGACATATATTATTAGGGAAAGGGTTGTTAAAATAATATGTGATAAAAATTGTAGTGTATTAAACATCAAGCTTAGTGCTTTACACTATATCGAAAATTATAGTATACTATACATAGACAAAAGAGCGCCCATAAGAGGTTGCTCTTTTTTTACTGTAGGAGGCACGATATTCGTGAGGGAAACTCCTAAGCGTATATTGGGTATAGTTAAAAAGGGCGTATAGCATGAAATTAAAAATTGTAGGGTTACTAATCTTACTGGTCATTTCACTTGTAGTTGCTCCTCAATTTGGGGCTTCTTTTATACCGGCGTGGGATATGTACCAGGCTTTTGCAAGTCCAGTGCCAACAGATGAGATGAAAATGTTGAGTACCATTGTGCAAGATATTCGCTTGCCACGGTTGTTGTATTCGGTACTGACAGGGATTGGATTATCCTTGGTAGGGGTTCTGATGCAAACGGTGACACGAAATGCATTAGCTGATCCCTATGTACTAGGCGTCTCGTCAGGAGCTAGTACAGGGGCAGTCTTTGCCATCATCATGGGGGGATTACCATTTTTGGCATCCTATAATGTGCCATTCTTTGCAGCTCTAGGAGCGGGTATTTCTATCTTGTTGGTGTTACTTTGCGTGGGGCGTAGCCAAAGTCCAGTAAAATTAATCTTAATCGGTATGGGTATGACAGGTATTTTTTCATCCATTACGATGATGATTATTTATGGCGCGAAGCATGAAGCACAAGTACGAAGTGCTATGTTCTGGTTACTCGGTAGTTTTGCTGGCATTCAGTGGAGAGATTTACCATTAACAGCCATCATTATCGGCTTGTTGATGCTCTATATGTACATGTATAAACAGGACTTTGATGTTCTTTTATTAGGACAACAAGAAGCAAAGCAAATGGGCTTGTCTGTGAAATCTTTGCAGTTATCCATGGTCATCGTATCCTCTGTGGCCATTGCTACCTTAGTGGCAAAAGTGGGCGTAGTAGGCTTTATGGGTCTTATTATTCCGCACTTGGCGCGCATGGTAGGAGGACCTAAACATGGACGATTACTTATTTTTGCGCCACTCATTGGCAGTATTGTTATGATCTGGGCGGACGTACTTTCAAGGGCTATGTATAGCCCCGAAGAAATACCTATCGGCGTATTGACGTCCTTGATAGGGGCACCGCTATTTATTTGGATTATCATGACAAGATACCGCCACCAGGGGTAGAAAGTAGGGACTATGTACGAGGTAAATTCATTATCCTTTTCCTATGGAAAGCGACAAATATTAGATGACATAAAGCTCACATTTCCAAAGCAAAAAATGACCGCAATCATTGGACCTAATGGCTGTGGTAAATCAACACTTCTTGGACATTTGAGCCAATTGCATCCCACAGATGCGATTACATTGGATGGTGTGCCTTTACAAACAATTGATGGGGCCACCTTTTCACGGAAGGTGGCAGTGTTGGCACAAATGCATGATGCTATGATTGATGATTTTTTAGTGAAAGATATTGTACTTATGGGACGATATCCTTATAAAAGTCATTTTGGAAATTATACTGCGGAAGATGTTGAAATTGCCCAGTCCTATATGGATCAAGTAGGGGTATCCCACTTGGCGGAAGCGGAAATGGGACATTTGTCGGGCGGTGAACGACAACGAGTGTTCATTGCAAAAGCATTGACACAGCAAACAGAGGTATTATTGTTAGATGAACCAACGAATCATCTAGACATGAAATACAAGGTAGCGCTCATGAAAGAATTGCAAAACTTTTCGGGTACAAGCATTGTAGTTCTTCATGACCTAAATCTAGCGGCGCGCTATTGCGATCACATCGTATTGATGCAAGATGGCAAAGTGCTAAAAACGGGGGCCCCACAAGAGGTGTTGACGCCTGAGTTGCTAGAGCCTATTTTTGAAGTGCCTTTCCATGTATCTATGGAAGATGGCGTGTATCATTTGTTTTACTAAGTTTAGTAAGAAAGGGAAGACTATGTTAAGAAATTGGAAAAAATCTAAAGGATTTGTTTTAACAGCTTTAGTATTTGGTGCCTTGGCAGTGGCAGGCTGTGGTGCTGAAAAGGAGCAAGCTAAAACTGGTACAGAAGTGACTTGGCATCAAACATTTGAAGGAAAACAAACTGAATTTGCTGTGAAAGAGGCGCCAAAACATGCAGTATCCATGTCTCAATTTACAACAGAAATGATGTTACAATTAGGCTTGGAAGATAAAATGGCGGGTACAGCTTTCCAAGAAGAAGAAATCTATCCACCATTACAAGAGGCCTATGGCAAAGTAAAAGTGTTATCTGAAAAATGGCCTTCTTATGAAGTGTTCATGTCTGTAAAACCTGACTTTGCTACAGGGTGGGAAGATTCTTTCAGCAAAGAAGGTATCCCAGCGGAAAAAATGATTGCCCAAAAAGTTAATATTTGGATTCCAGAATCTGTATTGTCCACACAAGCTGATTTAGAAACGAATTTCAAAGATATGATTAAATTGGGTGAAATCTTCGGCGTGAAAGCAAAGGCAGAAGAATGGGTAAAAGGTCAACGTGCTTTGTTAGAAAAAGTACAAGCTAAATTGAAAGACCTTCCACATAAACGTGTATTCGTATATGATTCCCAAGATGGACAACCTTTCACAGTATTTGAAGGTTACACAACTAACGTATTGCGTTTAATCGGTGCTGATAACGTAATGAGTGGCTTAGGCGTAGATAAAACTTGGGCAAAAGGTTCTTGGGAAACAGTAGTACAACAAAACCCTGATTATATCATCATTCCTGATTATGGTAACTCTATCCGCAATGATGACGATTTCCAAGCAAAAGTAGCTAAAATCAAAGCAGACCCTCAATTACAAACAATCAAAGCGGTGCAAGAAAACCACTTCATCCGTGTAAAATTATCTGAAATCACACCAGGCGTTCGTACAGTGGAAGCACTGAAACGTTTAGCTGAAGAAATTCATGGTATCCATATCGACTAAGTATCTAGTCTGAAACTAATGAAAGTCGTCACAGCAGTGGCGGCTTTTTTTGCTTGGGATTTGATAGGTAGGAATTTTATGATATGTGTCGAATAGTAATAAGATATGACCTTTTTATATGGGTCCATGTAAGTTAGCTATTTATAGGAGGAGAGAGACATGTTATTATACGCAACACAAATGCCAGTAGCTAAAGGGCTTTCAGAGGAACAGTTTGTACAAGTCGTTATAGATTGGGTACAGTCGGAACAGGTGAATCGGGTGTATCATCATATATGGGGAGATGCACATCCACAGCTGGACAATATGAGTTGGAGCATCCTTGATGGATCTGTTACATGGGGTGATGAAAGACTCAGTTTGTCCATACAACGAGTGCGACCAGTAGTGGCTGCCCGATCATCAATTATCATTCAAGTAGGTAAATATGTATTAGATGTTATATACAATACAGAAGAACAATACATCACCATGGCAGTTCACGGGGAAGGTAAGCCAGTGGATAAGGAACATTTCTTGCCAGTCTTAGCCAACGCATTTTGTCGATTTTTAATTGATGCAGGGCAAGGAGGTATTGATAATAATCTACGTATGCTAGGTACGCCACGTTATGTAGATAATCCGGCCCGTCATATCCAAAAAGTATTGGATGGTGATAAGCAATGTAAAATGCCTATCCTCATGGTGACTCTTTCCAAGTCTGGAGAACCGCCATTAGATGTAGACGATTTGGCGATGAGTACATTAGGGTTGGCACATGTCATTGTGGTACCTAGTGACAATGGTAAAATGAATGAAAGTTTAGCACAATGGGGTACCAATAAAGAACGGATGAAACATGTGATCCTCTTTTTCCCAGCTGATGCATACGGTAAAAAAGAACCACAGTTCATTTCGATTGATAAGCAGGGACATCATGCTATTGAATCCTGTGTGACTGCGTTGCAATATTATTCCCGTTTACGACCGATGGACTCATTACAGACTTGGGATGGAGTGACGATTACTAGCTTGCAACAGCAAATGTTAAACATGAGTTCTGAAAGTACTGACCAACTGAACCATGAGAGACCATCTGTTGACAGTGGGGAAGAACCTACTGTATCTGCTATGCCTATGTGTATGAACGATGAAGAGGCGACTGAGGTTGAAAATACGGATTCAGAAGAAGCAATAGAGGAAGTGGCACATGTCATTCCTACAGACACTATGAGTGCTGCTTTAGAAGCTGCCAATGTGGAGCACCGTAGTGGGGCCTGTGGAGAAATGCTGGCACAACTGGTGAAAGAAGGGCGTAAAGGAGGTCTATTCGATGTGCCACAAATGTTACAAGTTACAGCAGGTATGACATTGATGCGCTTACTTCACATGCATCATAAAGAAGTGCATGATCGCGTATTTGAAACGACGCCGATACTAAAACGAGGCATGATTAAAGGCGCACGATATACCAAAGTTGGCTCCGTTGAGATGATGGAAAAAGTGAACACTGTCATGGAGCGGTGGGGCATCATTTGGACACGCCAAGATGCATACGACTTAGTGGATGGCGAGTTAATACCATTACGAGCGATTTGTGGAGAAGATAGCGTGTTCCCTTGGAATACAGCGAAGTCCGAATCGTTAGTCTATATGGAAGTACCTTCTGTCTTTGACGTGGCAAAAGCTTTGCAAGAGGGAATGCCTGTTTCCGTGTATACCGCCTATGCAAGAAGTGTGGCGAAATTAGTATTGTTAGATGAACAAATGGCGGAGTTAGAAGCCGAACGGCTGCGTAAAGAGGAAGAACGACAAGAGCAATTGCGCTTAGAAGAAGAACGGAAAGACCAAATTCAACGAAACCGTGAGGAAGCACAACGTAAAGCGGAACTAGAGGCGGCGGAAAAAGCTTGTGAACTTTCACCGGTGGAAGTCAAAGTTTTGTTGGCGAAGTTAAAAGAGTTAGAAGAGGAAAATGAATCCTTACGAGAAGCCTACACATCCTTGGAAGATAAAAACGAAAAGTTGCTGGTGGAAAATAATGAGTTGCATAAAGAAAATAAACAACTTCGCATCGATTACGACCGCTTATTAGAAGAGTTGGAGGATCATACGGATCCAGATGGGCTAGATGTAGTACAAACACCGCATGGAGTGGCGTATACTGATGAGCAAGGCAATTTGTACATGTCAAAAGTGGGCCGCTTATTCGACGGTGACGATACCGATGAGGATATGCCAGAAGGAGACTTTATCTTGCTCCGAGGTGAAGAAAAAGATTTATACCCTCATGAGGTGCGTGATTTAGTGCTGGATATGTTGGCAGATTATAAGAAATTATGTGCCCCTAATTCTCGCCGTGAACATGTGATTCAAGACTTGTTAGAGGCGAACCATTTTAAAAACTCCATCCGTAAACGCCGTGATGAGTTAAAAAATAAAATTCGTACGTACCGAAAAATGGACTCTAGCTTTGAATCCTATTTGCGTAGCATCGGGTTCCATGTGACAGGAAAAGGGAAACATTACAAATGGACCTATTTTGATGATCCACGGTATGTAATTACAGCAGGCAAGACCATTAGCGATGGTTGGTGTGCAGGGTTAAATATCTATTCTGTTATTGAACGATTGATGTTGTAGTTCCTAACTATGACGTAGAAAAAGTAGGAGCATCTTATAAAAGTATAAAAAGCACCTTCCTTTGTGGCGGGTGCTTTTTTAAGAATTTAATAGTAGTGGTGGATCTTATAGAAATTCCTCGATATATCCTCTATAACTAGTGATAGAATATATAGGTAAATACACGCGCCATGTGCTACAATAGAATGTATAATCTAATTTTGATTTGATTAAAGGTAAGGTGTAATTATATATATGGAAAAACGACAAGATTATTTGCAAATGATTGCAGGTGAGTCGGTGTCCCGTAGACCAGTTTGGTTTATGCGTCAAGCGGGACGAAGTCAAGAGGCATATCGCAAGATAAAAGAGCGATATAGTTTATTTGAGATTACTCATCAGCCCGAATTATGTGCAAAAGTGACAGCACTTCCTGTTCATGAGTATGATGTGGATGCGGCTATTTTATACAAAGATATTATGACTCCCTTAGTGCCAATGGGGGTAGATGTGAATATTAAAACTGGTATAGGACCAGTTATTTCTAATCCTATTCGGTCCAAAGAGGATGTGGAAAAGCTACAGGATATTGTGGTAGAAGAATCATTGGATTTTATGGTGAAAACTATCCAAATCCTGACGAAAGAAATGCTCACAGTTCCCTTAATTGGCTTTGCAGGAGCTCCTTTTACATTGGCTAGTTATATGATTGAAGGTGGACCTTCTAAGAATTATCAAAAAACTCGTCAATGTTTAGTGGCAACCCCTGAGATTTGGCATGCCTTGATGGAGCGATTGACGACTATGTCCATTACCTATATGGAAGGTCAAATTCAGGCTGGTGTGGATGCCATCCAAATTTTTGATTCTTGGATTGGTGCCCTTTCTATGGAACAATATGAAAGTGGTGTATTCCCGTATATGAAACGTATTATTGGGACTATCAAGGAGCGATATCCTCATATTCCTATCACTATGTTCGGCGTAGGTACTAAGCATTTATTCCCAGTGTGGAAAGAATTGCCATTAGATGTCATCGGTTGCGATTGGCGATGTTCTATTGCAGAAGCAAGTGCGATGGGTATCAAGCAAACATTACAGGGCAATTTAGATCCTGCTTATTTATTCGCAGATTGGAAGACCATTCAAGGTGAAATTGACCGTATTTTAGCGGAAGGTACTGCTCATGGAAAGCATATATTTAACTTAGGTCATGGTGTTGTGCCAGATGCGAATCCTAAAGTATTGCGGAACATAGTGGAGTATGTACATGACAGAGGATAAAGAGATACAACAAGTTTGTGTATTGGTATTAGATTATGGCTCTCCCCGGTCCTTAGAGGATGTGAAAGAGTATTACACCCGTATACGGAGAGGTCATGCGCCAAGTGACGAAGAATTACAAGGCTTGCGACATAAGTATGAACGCATTGGTGGACAATCCCAATTAATGGAGACCACCGCATGGCAAGTAAAACGATTACAAGAAGAGTTGCAAAAGGAATTACCCCTTGCCAAGGTAACTGTGGTACAAGCACATAAATATATAGAACCACTCATTGGAGATGTTGCTAAGGAATTGGGTCATTTTGATACAGTTGTGGTACTCATGATGAACCCCTATGGAACAGACTTATTAAATGTATCCTATATAGAGCCACTGAAACCGTTTATGAATGATAGATGGAAGGTAGTAGAAAATTGGGCGGATGCATCTGCATTAGTTTCGTCCTGGGTAGACCGTGTAAAAGATACATTGCGTACATTACCAGTAGGGGCTAACCCAAAATATGTATGTACTGCTCATAGTGTGCCACTGATGAAGGGGATTACCTATGATGGGTATGTTCATAGTTTGCAACAAGTGATGGAAGGTATTGCCTCAGAATTAGAATTACCAAACGTAATGTTAGCTTGGCAAAGCGCAGGCACTCGCGGAGAATGGCTAACACCTACGGTAGAAGCGTTGACAGAACAAGCAAGCGCAGAAGGATATACCCATGTGGTGTATATACCAATCGGCTTTACCTGCACCCATATGGAAGTGTCCTATGATTTAGATATAGAACGACGGGAGCAATGTGAACAGCTGGGGATGTCTTATGTGCGAGTGCCTATGCCAGATCATGATATGCTCTTTGTAAAAGCCATGGCACATGGTGTGGTAACAGCTCTCTGGAAGGAGGGGTAATATGAAAGTGGCAATTATTGGAGGTGGCCTAACGGGCCTATCTACAGCGTATTATATGGGTAAGACATTTCCTAACTGGGAGATTCATGTCCTAGAATCCTCACATCGTTGGGGTGGCAAGGTACAAACAAAACGCCGTGATGGTTATGTAGTAGAAGTAGGACCGGATTCGTATTTAGCCAGAAAAACGGCGATGACAGATTTGGTGAAAGAATTGGGATTAGGCGATACCTTAGTGCGTAATGCTACGGGGGAATCCTACATTTACCATCAAGGTCGTATGAAACCTATTCCTGGGGGATCCATCATTGGTATCCCTACAGAATTTCTCCCCTTTGCCATGTCTAGTTTATTGAGTTGGTCCGGTAAATTACGAGCTGGATTAGATATTTTTAAGAAGCCCTATCCAGGAAACGAGGATATGAGTATCGATGCCTTTTTCCGTTATCATTTAGGGGATGAGTTGGTGAATCTCCTGATTGAACCGCTCTTATCTGGTATTTATGGTGGCGATTTAAAAAGGTTGAGCTTGTTAGGAACTTTTCCAGAATTTCGTCAATTAGAACAAAAGCATGGAAACTTAGTTAAAGGTATGATGGCTATGCAAAGCATGCGCAAACAATCTGGGGCGGCTACGGAAGGACAATTTGCTCAATTAACGGGGGGCTTAGAATCCTTAGTAGATGCTCTTGTGGAGCAAATGCCAAAGAACGTGTCTTTGCATACATCGACTGAGGTGCTAGACGTATCTTACACAGGAGAACGCTATGTAGTACAAACACAAGAAGGAACAGATGTCTACAATCGCCTTGTAGTGACCACGCCACCAAAAGCGTATGAAAGATTTTTTGTAGAAGATGCAAATTTTGAAGATTTGAGGCATATGGAACAATCTTCTTGTGCTATCGTGATTATGAGCTTGCCAAAGTCAGCCTTTACAAAGCCATTGCAAGGCACAGGCTTTGTGATCACCCGCAGTACAGAAACGCCATTGACGGCATGTACGTATATTTCTAGTAAGTGGCCACAAACGACACCACAAGATAAGGTGGTACTACGCGTCTTTTTAGGAAAGCCTACAGACTCTACAGTAGATACGCACAGCGAAGAAGAGTTGTGTGAATTGGCGCTTTCAGAAATACGAAAGATATTAGAGTTCACAGGAAATCCAGAATGGATGGAAGTAGTGCGGTTACAAAAAAGTATGCCTCAATATGAAGTGGGACACAAAGAACGAGTGGCATCAATTATGAAACATGTGGCAAAACAGTACCCAGGATTGGCATTGATTGGAACACCATTTACAGGAGTAGGTATGCCAGATGGTATCAAACAAGCCTATGAATTAGTAGAAGCATGGAAAGAATAAATTATGGAGGTGAAAGATATGCATACACATACTGAACATACAGATCTTAAACATGGGCATCCAGGAGCAATGGAAGAACGTCCGGAAGTAACAGGATTGGAAAAAGTGCCTGAAACCTACGAAGGTTGGTTTAGCTTGCATGCAAACTATTCCATTAATTTTGAAAAATGGAGAAATTGGACACCGGAGCAACGAGAAGAAGCATTACAATCGTTCAAGGAGTTTATTGGAAGTTTAGAAGCAGCTCATGAAGCCCATGAAAGTAGTTATGCGATGTACCAAATTAATGGTCATAAGGGAGATATTATGTTTTGGTTCTTGCAACCAAGTTTGCAAGAGTTGAATGAAGTGGAATTGCAATTGAAAAAATTGCCTATTTTCAGTGTATTACAACCAGAATCTTCCTTTGTATCTGTTATTGAAGTGAGCAATTATGTAAAATCGCCTAAAGATCACCCAAGGATTCAAGCTCGTTTATATCCTAAAATTCCTAGATTAGCGTGCATGTGCTTCTACCCTATGACAAAACAACGTAATCTAACAGATAACTGGTATATGCTGGATCGTCAAAGTCGTGGTAGCATGATGCGTTCTCATGGTCAAATTGGTAAAAAGTATGAGGACACTATCAAAGAATTTACCACAGGTGCCTTTGGCATGGACGATTGGGAATGGGGCATTACCTTGATGAGTGATGATCCAATTCAGTTTAAAAAAATTGTCAACGAAATGCGTTTTGATGAAGTAAGTGCTCGTTTTGGTATCTTTGGACCATTTACGATTGGTACGATTCTAAATATGGATGGCATAGATCATTTATTTTCCTAGTGTATCAATCACGCCTTAACGTATAAAGAAATAGAAATACAAAAGCGACAGGTTTGCATACCAGTACTATACTGGATGGTAGGACCAGTCGCTTTTTTTGAAACTCTTTGTCAAATGAGGCTCAGCTAAGAGTAGGTACGGTATGTATGGTAGGTCTGTTTTTTTATAGTTTTTAGAATAGAACTATATGTGCTTTAGTGATACTTAATGCGGTAGTTATGTGTTGTTCTGTGGTATAATGAAAGATATGATAAAGGAGTGATGTCATGAAACTGTTAGCCATAGACTTAGATGATACGTTGTTACGTGATGATAACACTGTGTCTGACTATACAAAAGAAGTGCTTAAGAAAGCACAGGATAAGGGAATTGAGGTACTTATAGCGACAGGTCGTATGTACCAAACGGCATATCCTGTAGCGCATCGCTTAGGCTTAGGTGATGTACCGATGGTACTGTATTCTGGTGGTGTCATCCAACGTGTGGAAAGTAAGGAATTGATTTGGGAACGAGCTATACCGCCGGAGGTAGCGCGCAAAGTATTATCCATTGCGAA
Source organism: uncultured Veillonella sp. (assembly GCA_963544145.1). Lineage (GTDB taxonomy): Bacteria > Bacillota > Negativicutes > Veillonellales > Veillonellaceae > F0422. The sequence goes on along the minus strand of CAUUEA010000001.1, from coordinate 30,209 downwards.
AGAGCATAATATCTATATTCAATCTTATATTGATGATGAGCTATTAGTACACAGTGAAACAGAGTTTTCTCGTCTTTATGAAGAGATTACCGGTGCCAAGGCAGTGTACGTAGGAGATGCTATCTATGAGCCTCAAAAGGGTACGAACAAATTATTAGTCGTAGAAGAACCTGAACGTATGACAGAGGTCATTGCTATACTTTCCAAAGAAGTAGGTGATATGGTCGAATTAGTTCGGTCTAAGGTTAATTTCCTTGAAATTGTGGCGCCTCACGTATCTAAAGGGGAGGCATTGGCTTTCATGGGGCAACGATTGGGCATCGGGTTAGAAGATATGGTTTCCTTTGGTAATTCAGAGAATGATATTTCTATGTTGCAAGTTACAGGCCATTCCGTAGCGGTAGGGAATGCAGAGGAACATGTGAAAACAATTGCTAAAGAAGTATGTGACACAAATGAAAATGATGGCGTCGCTAAATGGATTGACGCTAATGTGTTATAAAATTTTGTAGGAGGGCCTCATGGAAGGGTTTCGTTTAATCATTGTGACCGGTATGTCCGGAGCAGGGAAAACACAAGTGATGCAAGTTTTGGAAGATATGGGATATTTCTGTATCGATAATATTCCTCCTGTGTTGATTCCTAAGTTTAGTGAAATTTGTCGTCAAAGTGCAGGCACTAAAGTGAGTCAAGTAGCCTTAGTAGTGGATATTCGTAGTCGTGAATTTTTTGACGACTTAAACAGTGCTTTAGAAGATTTGATGGCTATGAATGTGCCTTATGAAATTGTGTTCATGGAAGCTAGCGATGACACTTTGATTCGTCGTTATAAAGAAACACGTCGTAGTCACCCTTTGGCACCATCAGGTCGTATTAGTACAGGGCTTTCACAAGAACGTGCACTCTTAGAGGATGTGCGTAGTAAAGCAGATCATATTATCGATACCACGAATATGAAAACATCTGCTTTAAAATCGTTTATGCGCCGTACCTTTAGCCATGTGAAAGAACAAACTGATGGCATGGCCATCACGGTGGTAAGCTTTGGTTTTAAATTTGGTATGCCTAATGATGCGGATATGGTATGGGATGTACGCTTCTTGCCTAACCCATATTATATTCCTGAATATCGTCATAAATCGGGACGTGTACCAGTGGTAAAAGATTACATTCACTCCTTTGAAGTAACTGATGAATTTAAAAAACATTTTTTTACTACACTGGATTTCCTTGTGCCAAATTATGAACAAGAGGGAAAAAGCCAATTTGTGGTAGCCGTAGGCTGTACAGGAGGTATGCATCGCAGTGTGGCAATGGCAGAGGCACTGTATGCTCATTTGAAAGAAAAAGGCTGTAATGTTTCGGTGGAACATCGTGATATGATGCGCAATCATGTAGAAGAAGATGTGAATCCACGTTCTCGATTAGACCTATAAAGAAAGGAGTGGGACGAGTACTCGTCTCTCAAGCCTATGAAACATAATAATTGGATGCGATGGTTTGCGCCAGGCATTAATATTAAGCGGTGGCTATTTCTATTTTCTTTAGGCACGATTTGGCTGGTAGTGGGCGTCCTTATGATGATGAACTACCAGTGGATTAGCAACTTTGAAGATATTTTCTTAGAATTTTTATTCCATCTCACAGGATCCTATAACTATACGGTCATAGCCAGTCTTGGTTTGGCAGGTATTGTGGCGGGTATAGTAGCTATGTTGTGGGGGATACGTAAACTGATCCAGACCATAGTCAATGCTATTTTGCCGAATACAGAAGATGGTGTGAGCGATTATATTTTTGAAAAAATTCGCTTAGGACAAGGGCCCAAAATCGTAGTTATCGGTGGTGGTACAGGATTGTCTATGCTATTGCGAGGACTGAAAAGTAAAACTACGAACTTAACGGCTATTGTTACGGTAGCAGATGACGGAGGTTCTTCTGGTCGGTTACGGGAAGACTTTCAAATGATTGCCCCAGGAGATTTGCGCAACTGCTTGGTAGCCTTAGCGGAAAAAGAAGGACTCATGGAAGAACTATTCCAGTATCGATTTACGAAGGGCGCAGAATTGTCTGGACATAGTTTTGGGAATTTATTCTTAACAGCTATGACTCAAGTGCTGAAAGATGATGTGGAAAAAGCCTTAGAAGCATCTAGTAAAATCTTGCGAGTCCGGGGACGTGTTATCCCATCATCTACAGAAGAAATCAAACTGATTGCTAAATTGACGGATGGCACCATCGTAGAAGGGGAAAGTAATATCCCCAATGCTGGTAAGCCTATAGCGAAAGTGTATACTGAGCCGCATAGACCTTCCCCTGTAGGAGCAGCCTTGCAAGCCATTGATGATGCTGATGCCATCATTTTAGGGCCTGGTAGTTTATACACTTCTGTCATGCCCAATCTGTTGATTGATAAAGTGGCGGACCATATTGCTAACTCTAAAGCAGCTAAAATTTATATTTGCAATGTGATGACACAGCCCGGTGAAACAGATGGATATACTGTGTCTGATCATGTGAAAGCTATCGAAGCCCACAGTGAGGTAGGAATTATTGATACGGTTCTTGTGAATGATAACCGAATCCAAGATGCTACCTTAGAACACTATAAACAAGCAGGGCAAGAACCAGTAGATGTAGATATGGATGTATTGCAATCAATGGGGGTTCGGACAATTCGTGCCAATCTAGTCGATAGTCAAGATAAAGCAGTTCATAATTCTGATCGGTTAGCGAAGGTGGTCATGGATGTTGTCTATGCCTTGCAGACAGATATTGAACCACACATTTTAGAATATTACTTACAACGAGAAGATCATTAAGTATGAAATTAGAGCCTTTAGAGGCTCTATTTTCTAGTAGAAATAGTAAAGGAGAGGCTATGTCATTTGCGGAAGATGTAAAAAATGAATTGTGCCAATTTAAAACAGAAGATGCGTGGGCATCCAAGGTAGAAGCCTCTTGTTTATTACGGATGGGGGGATCCATTTTATTAGGTATGCAAGGCCGTGTAGGTGTGCGTTTGGTGACTGCCAATAATGCGGTAGCTAGACGGGTACTAGGAATTATTAAAGAACAGTATGATTTACCCACGTCTGTGCTAGTGCGTAAAGGGTTAAACTTACGGAAGAAGAACATGTATACCTTAACGGTAGAACCTACAGAACAGAGCCGTCTTGCTCTAGAAGATTTAAAATTATGGCCAGTGGATGCTATGATCCCAGATGAATGGTTAAAAGATATGGAATCACGACGTGCTTTTTTGCGGGGCGCTTTTCTTGGTTGTGGGTCTGTGAATAAGCCACAAAGCGATTACCATTTAGAGTTTATGACGACAAAAGAAGACTTTGCAGATCAAATCATTCGTGTCTTAAAGATGTTCCGACTCAATGCGCGGAAGGTAGAGCGTAAAGAAGAATTTGTGGTCTATTTAAAAGAAGGGGATGCGGTGACATCCTGTTTACAAATTATGGGAGCTCAATCAGCACTGATGAATTTTGAAAATGTACGTATTATGAAAGATGTTCGTAACACCATTAATCGTCAAGTAAATTGTGAAACGGCGAATTTACAAAAAACGGTGAATGCCGCAGTACGTCAACTTGATGCGATACGTATCATTGATAAGCATCAAGGCCTTGATTCATTGCCAATTCGTCTTTACGAGGCTGCTGTATTACGTCAGGAGTTTCCGGATGGTAGTTTGCAAGAATTGGTAGATGCCTATGAAACAAAATACAAACGGGAATTGACAAAATCTGGCATTGGACATCGTTTGCGTAAATTAGAAGCCATCGCCTTACAGTGGGAGCCAGATGGGCTTACGATAGAATAAAGGAAGTATAAAATTGATGAATAAAATACAATGGAAACAGTGGTTACTAGGTAGCGTACTAGCCGTATTAGGCATGAGTGCTACCTACGGACAAGCCCCTCAAACTGTCAATATTGATGACTATACGTTTACGCCTTTAGCAGTGAAAACTGTCAAAGAAATAGATACATTATTATTGTCAGATAGTCCTGAATATGTGAAAGAGCCTGGGATTGTGGCAGCAGGTACACTTAAAGGGAATAGCCGGATTTACTTTTATCATGTAAATGAACGAACAGAACCTATGAAAGTAGGTATTCTATTGGAAAATAAGGGGAATGCTCCAGCTGTTATAGAGATTGAACGATCTATCTATGCAAAGCCAAGCCCAGATTATTTTAAAGTAGGGCGAGAACTTTCGAAAAAAGAACTAGCTACGGCGAAATTAGATTTGCCGGCTTGGGCACAAGAAGGTGTAAACATTCCTATTCGTTCAAAAATAGCAAGAAAAGAAATTAAAAAGCACCAAGAAAGACTCGTGCAATCCCGAAAAGCAAAGTCAAAAAGAGTAGAAGAAGAAATTAAAAAAGATGTATCCTCCCGAACTATTTCATTAGTATCACCAGATCCCAATGCTAAGGAATTTGTATTACACCCTGGAGAAACACGTCCTATTTTTACTGAGTTGGAAAAGGTCTTGATGAAGCACGATGATTTATTCAGTGGTATTATTGATTTTTCTACTACGGAACCAGTATATGCATCCGTGGCGGTGATGGAACCTAAGTCAACAGTTACCTATGGCTTGCCTTTATTGCCAATTCATCCTATAGATGATGTGGAGTTGCGTGGTACTTATGAAGGCATGCGTCGATTCCATGTGGTAGAACCACAGTTTAATAGTGAAGCAGGTCCAGCTAGCTTTGAAATTGCCAATGATAGAGAAGATGCTTTTATTAGTGGTGTTGACGAAACTAGTAATAATATGTTGGTGAAAAATAAAGGGAATTATGGCATTTCTAATGTATATGTACTACACACAGAAGGAAATACCTCGTATGCCTTGTATTTTAATCCATTAGGAGGGGCTTTCAGCGGTACATTCAGGATTACATCATCTAAAGGTGTGCGCACCTATGATGTGCCAGTAAAAGGTCCGTACTTGGGGCACAAAACTATTTATGATACACAGTTGTTAGATGTATTTGATAGACCAGAAGATTTACTATTAGAATACATGTCACCTGGAGCATCGAACTTACCTGTACGATTCTTATTAATCCCACAAGTAGCTAAGGAAGTGAAATCTAGTAGCCAAACACCGCAATATGTAACAGATTTAGTGGCTAGAATAATGGGAAAATAATCAAGTTCTTAAGTATATAACCTAAAATGATATCTTAAATTTAAGCTGAAATAATTTATTTTATATGAACGACTATTCCATTTGTTTCGGGAAACTATGCATATTGAAATTTTGTGATATTATTTAAAATAATCTAGATAGACAAATTTTATATTGACAATCGTTACTGATTATAAATATAATGAGTGTTAGAATGATACTCAGATTAAAGTAGGCGATGTAGTTCGGTGAAGAGGCCCATTTGTTAGTCATATGAGACAGCAAATGGGCTTTTTTGGAGGAGATATATGAGTCAAGCTAGTATAAAGGGAACAGAAAGGTTTAAACCAAAGGTAATGGATTTAGATTTATTATCTACCATAGAATCAGAACATGGCACTCTGTATGAGATGAAAACACCAAATGGAAATGCTAAAATGCACAGTCATCTTGTGTTTGCTGGAGTGGAGTTGACATTTCAGGAAGTGACAATGAAAGAAATCCGTCACCGTGCAAAACCCTTAGAAGGTATGTTTGAAATCCATTATTGTAAGGAAGGGCGCATAGAATGTGCCTTCGATAATGGAAAAGTGTTATATATGGATGAAAATGATATTTCTGTAGGTTGGAAGGAATCTCCTAGTTATGCGCATTCCACGAAATTTCCTACATCCTATTATAAAGGGATTAACTTATCTATCTATATTCCAAAGGCTCAAGAGATGGTAAATAAGTTTGTAGGTCATGACCGTATCGATCTGCGAGATGTATGTAACCGTTTTTGTCGAGAATTTGAATTTGGCTTCGTCTGTCGCAGGGAATCTCGATTAAGTGATATTTTTAAAAGTTTGTATGATGTGCCAGAGGAAGTGATGCCCAATTTATTTCAACTGAAATGTATGGAAATCATATTGTTATTAAGCACCCTTACGTCGGATCATGATTGCTGCATGCCATACTTTGAACGAAAACATGTGGAAAGTGTGAAACGTATGCATGAATTCTTGATGAAGAATTTACAACAAAAACCAACTATCGAAGAATTGTCGAAAACATACGGACTGGCACCGACGGCATTGAAAAAATGCTTCAAAGGAATTTATGGTAGCAGTATTTATCAATATATAAAACATATGCGAATAAAGGAGGCGGCAAAGGATTTAGTAGACACAGATGATAGTATTCTCAGCATTGCCAATAGGTATGGCTATGAAAATGCCAGTAAGTTTGCAGAAGCTTTCAGGGTTATTACTGGATATAAACCTAGTGAGTATAGGAAGAAAAATAAAATGTCGGAATGGATTGGCTAAGAGCTTTTTAGAGTAGATTTGAAATTATTAAATCTGATATGATAGCAGTAAGCTGATAAAAATTATCATATTTTTTATGGAGGTAATAACATGGACAGCCTTTTATACATTGTACATTTATTTAACAGCGGTGGATTAGTAATGTATCCATTAGTGATTTTGTCAATTATTGTGATTGCCATTGGAATTGAGCGGTATACGTATTTCAAAGCGAATACTGCGTTGCTGAAGGAATTTAGTCATGATGTATATTTTGCAGTCAAAGAAAATGATTGGGCAAAAGCAAGAGAATTATGTGGAGCAAACCAAACGGCAACTGGTCGTATTTTGAATGCAGGTTTAACATACTCCAAGAACGAAACAAGCATGAAAAATGCTTTCTCTGAACAAATGATGATCGAAGCATCTCATTTGAAAATTCATTTGGATTACTTAAGCGCTATTGTAACGATCTCTCCATTGTTAGGCTTGTTGGGAACAGTATCCGGTATGATCGGTACTTTCAGTATCTTGGATAGCGGTTCCGGTGCATCTGCCATCTCTGGTGGTGTTGGGGAAGCTTTGATTGCTACAGCGACTGGTTTGTTAGTGGCTATCTTAGCATTCTGTGTGTACACATACTTCAGTCATCGTATGGATGCAATTATCAATGATACAGAAACGTTATCTGTAGTGTTATTAAATGGTATGAAAGAACAATGGAGTGATTCTCATGTTTCAAAATAGTCGATTAAAAATGAAACCTGAGTTCATGATTGTGCCAATGATTGATATCATTTTCTTCTTGCTAGTTTTCTTCATGATGAACAGTATTGAAACAGTGGCACAAAAGTCCTTGGGTGTACAATTACCACAAGCACAATCAGCAACACAAGTCAAACAAAGTCCTGTCATCTTAACATTAGATAAAGAAGGTCATATTTTGATTGACTCTAAACCATATAGTATCGATGAAGCTCGTAATTACATTACTAGCAAAATAGGAGAAAATCCAAATACAGCGGTACTATTACAAGCAGACAAAAATACGCAACATGGATTCGTGGTTGCCATTATGGATATGCTAAAAACGATTGGGGTTAAGAAGTTCTCAATTGCTGCTAGCTAGAAAGGATGAAACATGGAACAATATATTTCCTGGAAAAAATCCTACATAATCTCTGTTGTAATCCACATTGTCCTAGCTGTTGTGTTAGGTATTGCTTTAGTGTCCGTAGTAGAGCATAAACAAACCGAAAATGCTTTTGAAATTGACATGTCTATTTCCGACGATTTAAAAGCATCCGCAGGTGGTGGTGGAGGTGGCGGCGGGGTATCCTTCCCTCAACCACTTTCACAAGAAGTTGTACAAGCTAAAGTACAAGCAGCACAACAAAGTTTATCATCTCCGGTGCCAGTGGATGATGCAGTGAATGTGCCAACATCTACCAACGCAGCTACAGGTGCAAGTGATGGAACATCTACAAACCAAGGTACTGGTGGTGGATCTGGTGGCGGTAACGGAACAGGAAACGGTACTGGCGATGGTAGCGGTAACGGCTCCGGTAGTGGTGGTGGATCTGGATCTGGCAGTGGCGGCGGCAATGGAGATGGTGTAGGCACTACATCAGGTAATGCACCGTTTGACTGGGCAGGATTTGTAGCAACTGTACAAGGCCAAGCACAAGGTACATACCCTCCAATGGCGGTAAAACGTAACCTACAAGGTAGTGTTACAGTTAGCGTAACCATCGATGCGAGTGGTAATATTGCCTCTGTTTCGGCAGGTGGTGGGCCTGGCATCTTAAACAGTCACACCCAAGATGTTGTCTATGGCATAGGCAATTATCCGAATGGTAGTGGCGCAGCAGTATCAAATACATTTACTGTGTACTACACATTGAATGGTGACTAGTGCAAAGGCACAAGAAATAATTCAGGAGGAATTATGGATTTAAAAACTTTATTTGACTCCATGTCGGAGGAACAACGTAATATTCAACTTGGTTTTGACACGGCAACGCCGTTGACACATGCTTTTACAAGCAAACGTGCAGTACATGCTGGCTTAAGTGGTCGTCCTTTAGAAAAGGATGAGGCGCAACGTGTATGGAATGAATTAATGCAACAACCGCCTGTTCCGGGCCAAATGCAAACGGCATATATTCATATCCCATTTTGCCAAACTAAATGTACCTACTGTGGATTCTATCAACATGCTACGAACCAAGATGCAGAAGATAAATATGTAGATATGTTGTTGAAAGAGATGCAAATGGCTGCTGAACAACCACGTTTTCGGGATGGTTTGATTCATACGATATTTATTGGTGGTGGTACGCCAACATCCTTATCTGCTCATAATGCAAAACGCATGTTGTCTGCAATTCAAGAATATTTCCCGTTGGCCAATGACTATGAGTTGACATTAGAAGGTCGTATTCACGACTTGGTGCCTGAAAAAATGGATGTATGGATGAGCCATGGTGTGAACCGTATGTCCTTAGGGGTACAGTCTTTTCATACAAACGTACGCCGTCAATTGGGTCGTTTAGATGATCAAGATACAGTATTGTCTAGATTAGAGCAATTAAAAGCGTATCAACAATGTTCTGTTATCGTTGACTTAATCTATGGTTTGCCAGATCAAACGATGGATGTGTGGATGGAAGACTTAAAACTTCTTGAACAATCTGCAGCGGATGGTATGGATTTATATCAATTAAATGTCTTTGAAAATAGTGATTTACAAAGCTTAATTGAACGCGGTAAAGTAAGCCCAGCAGCGACAACAAAAGAACAAGCTTTAATGTATGAAGCAGCTGTAAAATACTTGATGAAACGAGACTTCACACGTTTGAGCGCAGCTCACTGGAGCCGTGCACCACGTGAACGCTCTATGTACAACACTATGGCGAAAGCTGGATATCCAATGTATCCATTTGGCTGTGGTGCCGGTGGTAATTTAGGTGGATATATGACAATGTTACACCGTGTATTACCCCCATATGAAGCTCTTGTAGAAGAAGGTAAGAAGCCGTTTATGGTTCTTATGAAACAATCTGAATTACAAGACTTCTCTAACTATGTAATCAGTTCCTTGGAACGAGGGGTTCTAAATTTAGATACTTTGATTGAAATGGATTCTAAATTAGAAGACTTACGTTGGTTGCTTGATACATGGGTAACTCGTGGATTGATGGAATATAATGGCGTATTATATCGGTTAACAACAGCAGGCGGTTTCTGGCATGTAAACATTACGCAAACAGTTATCGAAGCTGTGCAATATATCTTGACTGGTGAAAGCACAATGTTGCATGAAAACATTGCGGCTCAAAATCACGGCGGTAAACCGAAAGATCATCCCCATGTAGGTGGTCATCCTGAAGGTGTTGCTAAACATCCACACGGAGCAGGAGGACACCCAGCAGGAATTCCAAAAGGACATCCAGAAGGAGTACCAATGGGAGGCCATCCAGCAGGCGTATCTAAGCATCCACAGGGAGCAGGAGGACACCCAGCGGGCATTCCCAAAGGACATCCCGAGGGAGTACCAATGGGAGGCCATCCAGCAGGCGTACCTAAGCATCCACACGGAGTAGGGGGTCACCCAGCGGGCATTCCCAAAGGACATCCGGGAGATGTGGAAACTACTCGTGCTCATGGCACAGTAGGACATAGTCCATTTAAGAAAAATATTTAGGTAGTTTCTATTACAGGTGAACTCCTACACACCTTACCAAACCAAACAATATAGTTTCCTGTAATAGTTCTATAGCCACTCATAGAGTGGAATCAGGTATACCAGATCAAAGTTGGTAGGCTGCATCATACTATAGTACGTTTAAAATCACTTCAGTAATGAGAGTGCAGTATCCGCAGGCAATGCCTGCGGATGTATATCTGATATATAACATTGTACTTTTGGCTACAATGTTACATGCAAGATAATGATATACTAAATGTAGTTTTTATATGTTATGTAAAAGGAGCGCACTTCCTAGAAGTGTGAAAAGATGAATGAAAGCAATCGTAGTTTACTCAAGCCGTACAGGCAATACAAAATTAGTAGCAGAAGCTATGGCAAGTGCTTTGCCTGCTGGTACACCATGTGTATCTGTGAAAGAAGTTCCAGCTGATTTAGCATCTTATGATGTAGTATTTATGGGTTTCTGGGCAGACCAAGGTAATGCTGATAAAGCTGCACAAGCAGTACTTAAAGAAATCACAAATGAAAAAGTAGCTTTATTCTGTACATTAGGGGTTCCTCCAGTATCTCCTCATGCACAAGAAACTGTGGAAGCAGCTACGAAATTGTTACCAAATGGTCAAACACCAGTAGGTTATTTCAAATGCCAAGGTAAAGTAGATCCAAAAGTCATCGAAATGATGTACAAAATGTTCCCAGAAGGCCATAGCCACGGTAAAAGCGCTGAACGTGATGCCCGTCATGCACAAGCATCATCTCATCCAGATGAAAACGACTTAGCTAATGCAAAAGCATTTGTTGAGGAAGTTATTGCTAAACTATAAGTTTTCTACCTAAGTAATAGGTTGCAATATAATAACACTCCGAAAAAGACTGTCAGCAATGGCAGTCTTTTTCATTGGTAGTGATAAGATCTGATATAAAGTTTTACCGCAATTTTTTGTTATTCTGAATAGGATTTTTCCCGTTGCTGATGAAAGATTTTAATTAGATATGATAGTATAGACCTATAAAAAAAGAGGGAAATTCTGTATAATTAAAATATATTTTGTTATTCCTTTGAAAGGGGGATTTTTATGCTAGTTTTGTCGGGAATTGTTATTATGATTTTGGGATTAGCATTTCGATTCAATGCGTTGCTTGTCATTTTGCTAGCAGGTATTGCCACAGGCCTAGTTGGTGGTGTAGGATTTCGAGAAACAATAGCTGCTATAGGGAAAGCATTTGTGACTAATCGATATATGTCTTTATTTATACTGATTTTACCAGTAGTAGGGATTATGGAACGTCATGGTTTAAGAGAACGTGCTGGATATTTAATCGGTAAAATTAATGCAGCAACTGCAGGAAGAATATGTATGCTTTATATGTTAATACGACAAGTAACAGTAGCATTTGGTATTTCTTTAGCAGGCATGCCTGCTTTTGTTAGACCTCTTATTGCCCCAATGGCTGAAGCTGCTGCCTTACATGGACAAGAAGTTTCACAAGAGACAATTGATAAAATCAGAGCAATGGCAGCTTCTGCTGATAATATTGGGAACTTTTTCGGTCAAAATATTTTTATTGCCGCAGGAGGCATATTGTTGATAAAAGGGGTTATGGAACAGGCAGGTATTACAATCAATTTAGCAGATATGATTGTATATTGTATTCCAACAGCCATTACCGCATATATTCTAGCAAGTATTAGATATATTCTTTTTGATAAAAAAGTTAAAGCTTTAATTGCTAAAGATACGTTAACTATATAGAGGGGGTGTATGTATGGAGTTATTTGGATTGCCTGCATTAGAAATTGTTTATATCTTAACAGGAATAGTGTTAGCTATTGTTGCTATACAATCCTTTAATGATAAGGAAAATACAAAACGTGTTGGAACAGGACTATTTTGGTTAACCTATTCTATTAGTTTTATATTTGGAAAATATATACCTGATGAAATTAATGGATGGATGGTAATTTTTATGGCAGCTATAGTGGCTACTAAGCAGTTGGGGAAAGGTTCTTATAATGAATCTTCTACAGAAATGAAACTGTCTGAGTCTAAAAGAATTGGCAATGCTATTTTTGTGCCGGCATTGTTAGTTGGTGTTGTTACATTTTTAGTGGGCATCTTTACTAAACTAGGTGCTTTAGTAGGACTTGGTATTGCTGCGATGGTTGCTTTACTTGTAGCGGTATTTTTAACACGGGTATCAATACATCAAGGGTTTAATGAAGGTCGTCGTTTAGTAGATGCTATTGGATGGACAGCAATTTTATCACAATTGCTAGCCGCATTGGGTTATGTGTTTGGTATTGCTGGCGTAGGTAAGGTTATTGCCACAGGAATATCAAGCGTAATTCCAGTTGATAATGTTTTTGCGGTGGTGGCTACATATTGTCTTGGTATGGCACTATTTACAATTGTTATGGGAAATGCATTTGCGGCTTTTGCAATGATGACAACGGGTATTGGAATCCCTATGTTAATTAATATGCATAATGCAAACCCTGCAATGATAGGGCCAATTGCTATGCTTGCAGGTTACTGTGGAACATTGTTGACACCGATGGCAGCAAATTTTAATATTGTGCCAACTGCTTTATTAGAAATGAAGGATCAATATGGAGTTATCAAGGCTCAATGGCCGGTAGCGGTATCTTTATTAGTATTTAACATATTACTTATGTATTATTTCATGGTATTCTAGTGTAACTATAGTAAAAGTAAATGCTTGTATATTCACGTTAAGAGGCGGTAAATAATGAAAACAATCTTAGTGACAGGGTTTGATCCATTTGGAGGAGAACCTATAAACCCAGCTTGGGAAGCTGTTAAAGAGTTAGAAGGATATATGGTAAACGACTATAAAGTTGTTACTAAAATGGTGCCAACAGTTCGCTATGATAGTGTGAATGCTGTAAAAAAAGCTATTGAAGAACATCATCCGGAAGCAATCATGTTAGTAGGGCAAGCTGGTGGAAGACCAGATATTACGGTAGAAAGAATTGCTATTAATATAGATGATTTCCGCATTGCAGATAATAAAGGTAACCAACCTAAAGATGAATTTATCGTAGAAAGTGGAGCTCCAGCTTATTTTGCCACATTACCGATCAAAGATATGGTGAATGGTTTACACCATCAAGGAATTCCAGCTAGTGTTTCAAATACGGCAGGTACGTTTGTTTGTAATCATATTTTTTATGGTGTAGCGCATGAAGTTGCCGATACGAATATTCGTTGTGGATTTGTACATATACCATACTTACCAGAACAAGTAGTCACCAAGCCAGGTCAACCAAGTATGGCAAAACATACTGTGGTACAGGGGCTACAATCTATGGTCAATACAATTTGTAGTGGAAAAAGATATGAAAGAATAGAACCTGTGGATTATGTAATTCCACATGAATAGTTAGAAAAATAAAAATTTTTAAAATGAATGTGAGGATTCATGCGTATGAGCAGAGTCCCACATTTATTTTTTGTTTTCATAATACATGTTGGGGCTACTCATATAAGAGTAGTTGCCAACATTTTTTTATTGCAACAAAATAGGCATATACAAACTCACACAGTGACCATAATCTACTTGCCATAAAGTCTCCTGTATTGAGGGGATCCCTTACATTGTTAATATTGCTGCATTACCATATGTATAAAACGAAAGATAGACATTCATATAAGTTGTATAACAAGGCATTGCGTATTCATATATATTTAGTGTATAATAACTTACAATCTATATTCTATAGAATATAGATTGTAAGTTTTTGATTAAGGAGATGAAACAATGGCATATTATATTGATTTAAATAGTGACTTAGGAGAGAGTTTCGGCGCCTATACCATGGGCATGGATGAGGAAGTATTGAAATATGTTACAAGTGCCAATGTAGCATGTGGATGGCATGCGGGAGATCCCTTAATTATGCAGAAAACAGTTGAATTTTGCCAACAAAAAGGTGTTGCTATAGGGGCTCATCCTGGATATCCAGATCTTATGGGCTTTGGCAGACGAAATATGACAATAACACCAGAGGAAGCTAAAGCCTATATGATATATCAAGTAGGTGCGTTGCAGGCGTTTTGTAGCACTCTAGGGCTTTCTTTACAGCATATGAAATTGCATGGAGCATTTTATAATACGGCCTGTGTAAGCCCCAAAATTGCAGATGCCATTCTTGATGGGTTAGAAGCAGTCAACCCGTCGTTATCAGCGATGGTGTTAAGTGGTAGCTATATAGCAAAAGCTGCACAAAAAAGAGGAATTCCCGTGATTCAAGAAGTGTTTGCAGATCGCGGATATACAGATGAAGGAACTTTAGTGCCTCGTTCTGAACCAGGTGCCTTTATCCATGATCCGCAGGAAGCTTTGGAAAGAGTAGTGATGATGATTAAGGAAGGTCGTGTTCTTTCCAATACAGGAAACAGTATTTCCATTCAAGCTGACTCAGTTTGTGTTCATGGCGATAATCCACAAGCCTTAGAGTTTGTAAAGGCCTTACGAGAAGGGTTACTACAAGAAGGTATTATCCTACGTAATTTTCAAGATAGATAAAAGGAGTTTTTTATATGAAACCATTAACAAATAGTAAGAATTTATCCGTTTTACTAGGAGCGGCATTTTTAATGGCTACTTCTTCAATTGGGCCTGGATTTATGCTGCAAACAGCAGCTTTTACAGCTGAATATAAAGCAGACTTTGGTTTTGCTATCGCAGTTTCTGTTATTTTTTCTATTATTGCGCAATTAAATGTTTGGACTATTATCAGCGTATCTCGTATGAGAGGGCAAGATATTGCTAATAAGATTTTGCCTGGTCTTGGATATGTGGTAGCTTTTCTAATTGCCCTAGGTGGGTTGGCATTCAATATTGGAAATATTGGTGGAGCATCGATGGGATTACATATCGTGTTTGGTATTGATACGACAACGGCAGCAGCAATTAGTGGTATTATCGGTATTGCTTTATTTGCATCTCCTAAAATGGGTGGAGCCTTAGACATGACGGCAAAGGTATTAGGAACCGTGATGATCGTATTAATAGGTTTTATTGCCTTTTCGACACATCCACCAGTAGATACAGCCATTGTTCATACAGTTTTGCCTGATACATATCCATGGTTAGCGACACTTACATTAATTGGAGGCACTGTAGGTGGATATATAACATTTTCAGGAGGGCATAGATTGATTGATTCTGATATCACAGGGGAAGAACATTTGCCTGATGTAAGAAAGTCTGCTTTTTTAGGAATGACTGTTGATGCATTAGTGAGAATACTTTTATTTTTAGCGGTATTAGGAGTAGTATCTAGTGGAATGACGCTAGATCCAAAAGATCCAGCTGGTTCAGCATTTTTGCTAGGTGCAGGGCCTGTAGGTCATATGATTTTTGGAGTGGTATTTTTCTGTGCTGCCATTACCTCTGTAGTAGGGGCGGCCTATACATCCGTATCATTTTTGAAAACTTTATTTACAGTTGTAAAAAACTATGAAAAATTAATGATTATGTTATTTATAGCTGTTTCAACATGCATTCTGATTTTTGTTGGTAAACCAGCGGCCTTATTGATTTTGGCAGGATCTATTAATGGGTTAATTTTGCCTGTTACATTAGCAGTTATGCTAGTGGCGACTCGTAAAAGTCAGATTGTGGGAAACTATAAGCATCCTAAAGTACTGTATTATACGGGATGGGGCGTCGTATTAATTACGGCTTATATTGGTAGTACCTCTTTAGAAGGGATTACAAAATTATTGCATTAATACAATAGTTAATTGGCAGATATGTTAGAGGCAATCATGTTATTAGATAGAAATGAGGCTGTGTATGACACATACAATATCACCAGTAGGAGATAGTGCAATTTTGATATCATTTGGTGATGTCATTTGCCCAACGATTAATCGCAAAATACAACGGGTCATAGAGACCATTCATGATATGAATGATCCAGCCATATATGAACTAACCCCTGCGTATACATCGTTGATGATACAATATGATGCTTTAACGTATTCCTACGGAGAATTAAAATCCAAGCTAGAGCCGGTATTAGCTATAACCGTTGACATTTCAGAAGAAGATACAGTGACAGTCATTGAGATACCAACTTTGTATGGAGGAGACTATGGACCGGACCTATCGTTCGTTGCTAAGTATCATACTATGTCAGAAGATGATGTTATAAGTATTCATAGTGGGACAGATTACTTAGTGTATATGTTGGGATTCATTCCGGGGTTTGCCTATCTAGGAGGTATGGACACGCGTATCGCAACACCTCGTTTACAAGCTCCCAGACAATCTATACCAGCAGGTTCTGTAGGGATTGCTGGTGAACAGACAGGTATTTATCCGAGTCAATCACCTGGTGGATGGCAGATTATAGGTCGTACACCTGTGGTTATGTATGACCTTGAAAGAGAGACGCCGTCTTTACTTTCAGCAGGACAATATGTCAGATACGTACCTATTGATGAAAAAACATTTCATTCTATAGAAGCAAGCGGACATGAATATACACCAATATCACGAGTCATTAAGGTAGGTGAATTACGTGGGTAAATATATGGGAGATAAAATCTCTATTCAATTTATACAGCCTGGACTTTTTACAACAATACAAGATGCAGGGCGTACTGGATATCAACAATATGGTATGCCAGTTGCAGGACCGATGGATATGGAAAGTTATTTGTTGGGACAAGCTTTGGTGGGAAATAGAGAGAATCGAGGGGCCCTTGAGTGTACTGTGCTTCCACCAACGATAGAAGTATTAGGTGAGTGTATTGTAGCTTTTACAGGTGCTAATATGAAGCCTACTATTAATGGCATAGAGGTAGCAAGATATATTCCTTATATGTGTCATGCAGGGGATGTACTATCGGGGAGTATCAGTGAATGTGGCATGAGGATGTATATTTCATTTGCTGGGGGCATTGATGTTCCGCTTATCAATGGAAGTGTGTCAACTCATACTAAAGCGTGTATAGGAGGGCATGAAGGTCGACCTATACGTAAAGGCGATCAGCTAATATTGCATTCTTTTATAAGAGAAGCAATCACATTGAGTGACTCTTCTGATACATCTTGTCGCTTATTTAACTCCGCATTATATAATCGAGGAGGACGATATTGCCATGAGCCTTTCCGAGTTGTGTTAGGGGAGCAAGCAAAACGGTTTACTAAAAATGGGATTAAGACATTTGTGAATCATCAGTATAAGCTAACCGATCAATGTGATAGAATGGGGTTTCGATTAGAAGGACCACAGATTGAACATGTAGATGGTGCCGATATTATATCGGATGGAGCTGTTTTTGGATCTATTCAAGTTCCATCAAATGGTGCACCAATCATTCTAATGGCGGATCGTCAAACGACTGGTGGGTATACGAAAATAGGAGCTATTATATCACCAGACTTACCGCGTTTAAGCCAGTTACCGATGGGGGATACAATTCAGTTTGAGTTAGTATCTATAGAGGTGGCACAAAAGATTTATCGTTCCTATATGGCTAAATGGAACGCATTATATCATTTGGCACGAAGACAGAGCAGATACGTATTTCGCCTTAGTCAAAAAAGCTAATAAGGATGATTTACAGGAGCTATTTGATACAGTTTACTAGTGAAGAAGTGTTTTGTATAGATATATTTATTCTTGACGTTTAAGCCTCCTTGCTTTATAATATTTACAAGCTTAATGAATCGGTACGAGAGACCGAAAGCGCACATTTGAACCTTTTAAATTAGTCCTGTGAGGCTAGTAAGGGAACGTAGTAGGAGAGCTTTACCTATATATCTATGGGTGTACCTTCTAATAGAATTACTATAACTATGCGACCTCTTGCCTTAAGGCAAGAGGTCTTTTTGCGTGGAATAGAAGTACTACAAAGGAGGCTATGATGGGAGAAATCAGCTTAAAAGGTAAGCACCTATTAGGACTGCAAGGTCGGTCAAAAGAAGAAATTGAACTCATTTTGCGTGTAGCGAAAAAAATGAAAAAAATTGTTTTATCGGACAATAAGAAACATCCCTTATTAAAAGGTAAATCTATTATTAATCTGTTCATGGAAAATAGTACGCGTACACGAAGTTCTTTTGAATTAGCCGGTAAATATTTAGGGGCTGATGTCATTAACATCTCTAAGAGCGGTAGCTCCATGGCAAAAGGGGAAAGCTTCCGCGATACATTGCTAACTATGTCCTACATGGGAACAGATGCTATCGTAATGCGCTCTAGTGAAGAAGGCGCTCCTTTGTATGCTACAAAATGTGTAGATCCAATTATTATCAATGCTGGTGATGGTGCTCATGAACATCCAACACAAGCTTTATTAGATATGTATTCTATCTTAGAACATAAACCTAGCTTAGAAGGTTTGAAAGTAGTTATTGTAGGCGATATCATGCATAGCCGTGTAGCGCGCTCCAATATCTACGGTTTAAAAACAATGGGTGCTGATGTGCATTTGGCTGGACCACGCACGTTAGTATATCCAGAATTAGAAAAGCTAGGTGTTACTGTTCATCATGATGTACGTGAAGCTGTGAAAGATGCCGATGTGGTAAACGTATTGCGGATCCAGTTAGAGCGAATTCACTCCGCTTTATATCCAAGTAATCGTGAATATGCACGTATCTTCGGTATTAATAAATCAGTGTTAGAAAATGCAAAAGATGATGTATTAGTGTTGCATCCAGGACCAATGAATAGAGGTCTTGAAATTGCGCCAGATGTTGCTTATGGTGATGCATCAGTGATCCAAGAACAAGTGCGTAATGGTGTAGCCATCCGTATGGCAATTTTATACTTAACAATTATCGGAGGTGACGGTAGTGAGCTTGCTGATTAAAAATGGTACGGTAGTTAACCCGGCAAAAGGACAACATGAAGTAGCAGATATTCTTGTGGAAAATGGTGTAATTGCAGCGATTGGACAAAATTTACAAGCTGACCAAGCAGAAGTGTATGATGCAACAGGCTTAATCGTAGCACCAGGCTTGATTGATATTCACACGCATTTACGTGAACCTGGTCAAGAGGCAAAAGAAGACTTTCACAGTGGTACACAAGCGGCAGCAGCAGGCGGATTCACACGTATCGCCACAATGGCGAACACAAATCCAGTAGTAGATAATGCAGCCTTAGTACGTGGATTGCGCAAACAAGCGGAATTGACGGGTGTGGTGAAAGTTGAGTTCATGGGCGCCATTTCTAAAGGTCTACAAGGTAAAGAGTTGACAGAAATGGGCGACTTAGCGGAAGCTGGCGTTGTAGGTTACTCTGATGATGGACATTATGTGGAAAATGCAGCATTTATGCGTCGCGCTTTAGAATATTCATCTATGTTTGGTAAAATGGTTATCGACCATGCCGAAGAGTGCAGCTTGACTTGCGAAGGCCATATGCATGAAGGTATTGTTTCTTATGAAATGGGTGTAAAAGGTCGCCCAGCGGTAGCAGAAGATTTAGCGGTAGCTCGCGATATTATGCTGGCTGAAATGACTGGTGGGCATATTCACATCGCTCACGTAAGTACGAAAAGTGCAGTAGATCAAGTGCGTCGTGCGAAAGCACAAGGTGTAAAAGTAACGTGTGAAGTAACAAGTCAACATTTGGCTTTCACAGACGAATACTTACGAGATTATAATGCAGATTTCAAAATGGCTCCGCCAATTCGATCTGAAGATCATCGCCAAGCATTGCTAGAAGCATTAAAAGATGGCACAATTGATGCTATCATTACGGACCATGCACCGCATGCGTACGAAGAAAAAGACGTGGAGTTCTGCTGTGCAGCAAATGGTTTCACAGGATTGGAAACATCCTTTGCAGCAGTGGTTACACATGTATTGAAAACAGGTATCCTCACAATTGATGAAATCATCAATTTAATGAGTACTAAACCAGCTCAACTAATTGGAGTAGACGGTGGCGTACTAGAAGTAGGTAAGCCTGCAGATATTTCAGTGCTTTCCTTAGACGAAACATGGACTGTAGATAGAAATAAATTCTACACTCGTGGTAAATCATGCCCATTTGATGGTATGACAGTCACTGGTAAAGCAAAATTAACAGTAGTAGATGGACAAATTGTAATGAAAGACGGGGTTGTAATCGGGTGACAGGAAAACTGGTATTAGAAAATGGAACTATCTTTGAGGGCACATTGCTGGGGGGCATGCCAATCGTTGGCGAAGTAGTGTTTAATACAGGGATGACAGGATATCAAGAGATTTTAACAGATCCGTCATATGCAGATCAAATTATTACTTTAACGTACCCACTAGTGGGCAATTATGGTGTCACACGTGAGGTAGATCAATCTTCTAAGCCCTTTTGCAAGGCAATGATTGTAGGAGAATTGTGTACGTTCCCTAGCAATTGGCAAAATGAGGGGACATTTGAAGAATATATGAGAAGCCATGGAGTTCCATGCTTATATAACGTGGATACACGTGCAATTACACGTGCTATCCGCAGCCATGGCGTCATGAAAGGTGTTATTTGCCCAACTGATACACCACAAGAGAAAATCGATGCTTTATTAGCACAGCCACTAGCGACAGATCACATTATGCGTGTTACCACAAAATGGGAAGGTCATCGTGGTCAAGATACAGCTGAGTTCCATGTAGCTGTGTACGATTTTGGTGTGAAAGAGAATATTCTTCAATCCTTGGAAAACGAAGGGTGCAGATTGACAATTTTCCCAGCTCATACAAAAGCTGAAACAGTGATGGCTTGCAATCCTGACGGAATCTTCTTGTCCAATGGACCGGGAGACCCGAAAGACGTACCTGAAATTGTTGAAGAAATAAAAAAATTAGTGGGTCAAAAACCTATTTTTGGCATTTGCATGGGGCATCAATTGATTGCTCGTGCATTTGGTGGTGACACGTATAAATTGCGTTTTGGTCATCGTGGATCTAACCATCCAGTAAAAGATTTAGATACGAATCGTGTTCATATTACCTCTCAAAATCATGGGTATGCAGTTGATGAAGCAAGCCTAGAGGGTTCTGGATTGCGCATATCCCATCGCAGTGTGAATGATGGTACTGTAGAAGGATTAGTGCATACGGAATTGCCGATTATGTCGGTACAATATCACCCAGAAGCATCTCCGGGACCGACTGATAATGTGTATTTGTTTGAACGTTTTAAAACATTGATGAGAAGAGGTTAATGATGGAAAAGAAAAAAGTTCTTGTAATTGGTTCTGGTCCAATTATTATCGGACAGGCAGCTGAGTTTGATTATGCAGGCACACAGGCTTGTCAATCTCTTCGCGAAGAGGGTTACGAAGTTGTATTAGTGAACTCCAATCCGGCTACGATTATGACAGACCGTGATATTGCGGACCGTGTCTATATTGAGCCTATTTCTTTGGAGTTTGTTACAGAAATTATCCGTAAAGAACGCCCATACGGTGTACTCGCTACATTAGGTGGACAAGTAGGTCTCAATATGGCGGTGGAATTGTCAGAGGCGGGTGTTCTTAAAGAGTATAATGTAAAATTATTAGGCACCACACTAGAGGCTATTAAACAAGCGGAAGACCGTGAGTTGTTTAAAGAAGCTATGAAACGCATCAACCAACCTGTGCCAGAATCTGATATTTTCAGTGATGTAGCAGAGGCTGTTGATTTTGCCAATCGTATCGGGTATCCAATTATTATCCGCCCTGCCTATACATTAGGTGGTACAGGTGGCGGTATTGCTCATAACGAAGAAGAAATGTATATGATTGCCCTTCGTGGCATTAAGCTGAGTCCGATCCATCAAATTCTTGTAGAACGATCCGTAGCTGGTTGGAAAGAAGTCGAATACGAAGTGATGCGTGACCGTGCAGACAACTGTATCATCGTATGTAACATGGAAAATATCGACCCAGTAGGGGTACATACAGGTGACTCCGTGGTAGTGGCACCATCGCAAACATTGAATGATATACAATACCAAATGTTGCGTACGGCCTCTGTTGATATCATTCGCTACTTAGAAATCGAAGGCGGTTGTAATGTACAATATGCGCTGGATCCATATAGTAATCAATATTACGTAATCGAAGTAAATCCACGTGTATCTCGTTCTTCGGCACTAGCTTCAAAAGCAACGGGATATCCGATTGCTAAGGTAGCGGCGAAGGTGGCTATTGGCATGACGTTGGATGAAATTACAAATGCTGTAACAGGAGAAACAAAAGCGTGCTTTGAACCATCCTTGGACTACGTGGTAACTAAATTCCCACGTTGGCCATTTGAAAAATTTAACTTGGCAGATCGTACGTTGGGAACACAAATGAAAGCCACTGGCGAAGTTATGGCGATCGACCGTACATTAGAAGGATCCTTGCTAAAAGCAATTCGCTCCTTGGAAATTGGTTTAGACCATATTGAATTGAAAAAAATTGCTCATGAAACACCAGAGCAGTTGATTGAGCGATTGCAACTAGTGGATGATGAACGTCTTTACGTTATTGCTCAAGCTCTTCGCGGGGGCATTAGTGTAGAAAAGATTTGCTACATTACGAAAATTAACTCTTTCTTCATCAATAAAATTAAAAATATTGTATTAGTAGAAAAAGATCTATCTGCAAATGGTGTAACAGAAACAAATTTAAAAACTGCGAAACGCTACTCTTTCCCAGATCAAGTGATAGCTAGATATGCAAATTGTAGTGCAGAAGAAGTGTTAGCAAAACGCAATGAATGGAATATTCATTCAACTTATAAATATGTAGATACTTGTGCTGCAGAATTTGAAGCGCATACACCATACTATTACAGTGCCTATGCAAATGAAGATGAAGTAGTACCACGCGGCGAAAATAGTGTTATCGTTCTTGGCTCTGGTCCGATTCGTATCGGTCAAGGTGTAGAGTTCGACTATTGTTCCGTACATTCCTCTTGGGCATTGCGTAAAGCAGGCATGAAATCCATCATTATCAACAATAACCCAGAAACAGTAAGTACAGACTTTGATACATCTGATAGCTTGTACTTTGAACCGTTGACAGTAGATGATGTGATGGAAATTATCCGCAAGGAGAACCCAGTAGGGGTTATTGCTCAGTTCGGTGGACAAACAGCAATCAACTTAGCAGGTCCATTGGCAGAACGAGGTGTAAAAATTCTTGGTACATCCGTAGACAGCATCGATATGGCGGAAGACCGTGAACGTTTTGATGAATTGTTGGCAAAATTAGAAATCCCTCGTCCAGTAGGTGCATTGGTAACAAGTGATGAAGAAGCTTTAGAAGCGGCAAAACGCCTTCAATATCCATTGATTGTACGTCCATCCTATGTATTAGGTGGCCGTGCTATGGAAATTGTATATAATGACCAAGAATTAGATCGTTATATGAAAGAAGCTGTAGTAGCCTCCAAAGACCATCCTGTATTAATTGATCGTTACATGGTGGGGATGGAAGTAGAAGTCGATGCAATTTCTGATGGTATCGATGTATGCATTCCTGGTATTATGGAACAAGTAGAACGAGCAGGGGTGCACTCTGGTGACTCTATCGCCGTATATCCAGCACAACACTTGTCTCAAGAATTGACGGATCAAATTGTAGATTATACTCGTCGTATTGCTCAAGGTTTACACGTAAAAGGGGTACTTAATATCCAATATATCGTGGCAAATGATGAGTTACATGTTATCGAAGTAAACCCTCGTTCTAGCCGTACAGTGCCTTTCATTAGTAAAGTAACAGGCATCAACATGGTGGAATATGCCACACGAATTGCTTTAGGAGAAACATTAGAAAGCTTAGGATTACCAACTGGTTTAGTACCAGCTCGTCCACATGTGGCGGTGAAAGCACCGGTGTTCTCCTTCTCTAAAATGGGCTTAGTGGAAATTGCACTGGGACCAGAAATGAAATCCACTGGGGAAGTTATGGGTATTGGTCGCACCTATGCAGATGCCTTATTCAAAGCCATCCACGGTGCCAACATGCGCATTCCTGATAAGGGCAATATTTTGATGACTGTAGCAGACCGTGATAAAGAAGAAGCGGCTCGATTGGCAAAAGGCTTTATCGATTTGGGATATCATATTATGGCTACTGGTGGGACAGGTCGTTATTTCACAGAACATGGTGTGAATTGCACAGTGGTAAATAAAATTTCTGAAGGAAGTCCAAACTGTGCGGATGCTATTCGTGAAGGTAAAGTAGATTTGATGTTAAATACCTTAACTTATGGTAAACAACCAGAGCGTGAAGGATTCCAATTGCGTCGATTAGCTGTAGAAATGGGTGTGCCATGCTTAACATCTTTAGATACAGCTCGTGAAGTGTTACATGTCGTAGCTAGTCGTGCTACCGCAGGCGATGCGATTACAGTGGATGCAGTACAAGATTATGAAATGGAGTAATCATAAATGAGTGGATATGTAGAAATGGGTCGAGTGATTCATAACACCCAAATAGGTAGTGATGTATGGAGAATGTCCGTATATGCACCGAAACAAGCAAAAGAGGCACAATTAGGACAGTTTTGCAATGTTCGCGTTACAGGGGGCACAGCTCCCTTGTTGCGCCGACCTATCAGCTATGCTGGCTTTGATGCTGAAGCAGGCACCATCGACTTATTGTATCGTGTGGTAGGTAAAGGTACAGAAATAATGACCCAATTGCGAAAAGGAGATACCTTGGATTGCTTGGGACCATTAGGTCAAGCTTTTACTACTGCAGACCGCATGTTACTAGTGGGTGGTGGTGTTGGAATTGCGCCCATGCTATGTATCGCTGATCGGTTACAACCAGGTCAAGAGGCTCATGTGATATTAGGATTCCGCAATGCCAGCGAATCCTTTTGGGCTGACTTGTTTAAAGATAGTCCTGTGACGGTACACATCACCACAGATGACGGTTCTTTGGGGACCAAGGGGTATCCTACGACTGTGATGGAAACACTGATGAAAGAAGAACAGTTTGATGTGGTCTTGACATGTGGCCCTACACCGATGATGAAAGGAGTAGCCGCCGTAGCTCAACATATGAATGTACCATGCCAAGTGTCCTTAGAGGAGCGCATGGGATGTGGTACTGGTGGTTGCGTAGGCTGTGCATGCCAAGGTAAAAGTGGTACACGATATAAAGTATGTAAAGATGGTCCTGTATTCCCTGCTGAGGAGGTGTTTTTCTAATGGCAACAGCAGATCCTAGACTAGCCGTAGAGTTTTGCGGTATTTCTATGAAAAACCCTATTGTAGCAGCATCGGGGACCTTTGGATTTGGTCTAGAATACGATGGATATTTAGATCTCAACACAGAGGTAGGAGCGATTTCTGTAAAAGGACTAACACCGACGGCTCGACCTGGTAATGCTGGTGTACGCATTGCTGAAACACCATCGGGCGTGTTGAACTGTATCGGATTAGAGAATCCAGGAGCAGAAGCATTCGTAGCGGATATATTACCAAATTTAAAACAATATGATGTGCCAATTTTTGCCAATATTTCTGGTAATACACTGGAAGAGTACGAGTTTATGGCAAAAACATTGACCGTGGAAGGTGTTGCAGCATTAGAGGTCAACATTAGTTGCCCTAATGTAAAATGCGGAGGCATGGCATTTGGAGTACAGGCGGAGAGTGCCGCTGCTGTATGTAAAGCAGTAAAAGCACATACAGATTTACCAGTGATTATGAAATTATCACCCAATGTAACAGATATCGTAGAGATTGCTCGTGCTGTAGAAGCAGCCGGTGCAGATGGTATCAGTATGATTAATACCTTATTAGGAATGTCTGTGGACCTACGGACTCGTAAACCATTATTGGGAAATATTTATGGTGGTCTATCTGGTCCAGCGGTGAAACCAGTGGCATTGCGTTTAACACATCAAGTAGCGCAGGCTATTAATATCCCTATTATGGGAGGCGGTGGCATCATGACGGGTGAAGATGCTTTAGAATTTATGCTAGTAGGAGCTGACATCGTGTCTGTGGGGACGGCAACGATGGTAGATCCACGAGCAATTGGCATCATAGCTAGCGAAATGAGTGCTTATTGTGAAAGCCAACATATCGACCATGTGTCGAACTTAGTTGGTGGCATTATTATGCATTCATAAGAGAAATATGAATATCTCCTGTAATAGAACCAAGGTGTCGGTGATACAACTGAATTGGAGTTCTGATTAGGAAATATTGCGACATAGGGAAAGACCCAAAGAAGAGAACTTTGAATACAATACAGAAAAGGACTGTTCCAGTGAAAGAGACACTGGCAACAGTCCTTTTAGTGTTTAGATTTTATTGAGTAATTCTTCTTTTTTCTGTTGAAACTCTTCCTCGGTAATGGCACCTAGATCAAGAAGTTCTTTTAACTGTTTAATACGAAGAATGGGATCATCTTGCGTTGATACTACATCAGAAGTAGGGGAAATATCATTTACTGTATCTTCTACTTCAATGGTAGCAGTTTCTACTGGAGGGACTGCCTCGATGGCAGCTTTCACAGCAGCTGTATTCACCCATAAGCCACGTTGTTGTTGATCGTAATCGTAAGCCACGGCGCCACGAGACTCAATCCAAGCTTGTAAATTTTCATTCACTAAGTTGGTAAGAACATCGAGGGTAGCGAGGCAAGTGTCCTGACCTTGGATGAGCAAGACCCGATGAGTGCGACTCACCTCTTTGTTGTCGATATGATCGATATCTTTATCATAAAACTTAGCACGTGTACCATAGCGACCACGATACGTAAAGAGACCAGTTTCTGTGTTGTAAGTAATTTTAACTTGCAATGTGTGACCACCAGGTGCATAGCTGATGATATGGTCTGGAGTCTGAGTGAACCAATCGAAGAATCCCATAGTGATTATCCTTTCTTACTTTTACTTGGCCAACGTGTAGGAGAGCCGTAGCGGTTGTTTCCAGTAGAACCAGGAAAACAGGCTAGGAATCCATGAAGGATATAGATGATAATAAGATGTAAGATATAAATATTTTTTAATGGAATGTATAGATTTGTGCATAGAATATACATACCCAATAGGATCCCGATAAAACGACCAGGCAAACCGATGTCATTGAGACGGCGGATGTATAGGGTATAGTAGAAAGGTAGTAATATCATATAACCTGCATAGGCTAATGCTTTGATAGCAAAATAGGCAGGCAAAATAACTACCACATCTAATAGTTGCTGAATAAACATATTAAAGATATGCATGGTAGCAGATAAAAATAATATGCTGATGATAAATTGAAAACGATTGATACGTCCAGATGTTTTAAGCACACCATGGCTGTGTGGTTCAATCTTAAGTATAAGAAAAAGGGAGACCACGCCCACAAGGAATGAAATCCCTACATTAATTAGTATGTCCATAAGGAACCTCCTTACATGCTATGAATAAGTATAGCATAGATTGAGATATCTGGCGAACTATGGTGAAATTGAATGGTAATGAAAGAGATTCTTCATTAAAATCTTAAAAAAATAGAGTACTATATAGAAAGTTGGTAGAAAAAAATAGGCAAAATAGCGGTTCATTGGTATAATAGTAAAGATAGTAAAAAATTGGTTCACTTTTTTCTTTCTAACTACGATTATATAGTTATGAAAGGAGGAATGTATGGAACCTGTAACAACACCTATGGAAAAACGCATTCGCATGGTTCGTGCTTGGTTAGATGCAGCGGCTAAGTCCTACGCCACAAAAGGAAGTGTGAAAGGAAACTTTCATCTCTTCTTGGCGCAAGCGGAGATGAAGCAAATGAATGAAGGGAAACCTTCTATTGTGTCTTATGCACAACGAGCTGTCTTAGCACTTGCACTAGTGGGAATCATAGGGGCAACACATTGGTGGTTATCACAACATGAAACAGGGAATACCGCGCACACTCCTGTCATTGACACGCAGGTGGAAGTACAGCCAAGCAAGGTTAGTACGCCAGTGGTTGTAAAAGAATCACTACCTGTAGAACAATCAGAAACGAAAGTAGTGGAAACCGTGGAAAAACAGGAACATGTGGTGACTAAGCGACCAACTGTGGAGGCAACACCAGAGCCCTCTATTAGTTCAAAAGACATGTTACATGCAGTGCAAGCTGGTGGACGTATTTTGCGAGATTAGCACCTTTTATATTCTAAGGAGGAACATATATGAAGGGAAACCTATCTTATAAGAAATTTTTAACCTTTGCTGTCCTAGCAGCGATCAGTGCAACTCCGGTGTTTGCTGATAATGCTACGACAACTGAAAGTGGCAAAACAATTGCTAAATTGTCCATGGCGGACTTAGGAAAGCAAAATACTACACGCCAAGAAGCAGTAGCTGCTGGTGATGCGGCTACAGAAGCAGCCATTGCTGCAGCTCGTGAAGGATTATCGGAAGCTGCACAACGTGATGCTATAGAAGAGCAACGTAAACGTGTGGATAACTCTTCCTTGGCTACGAATGATAAAGAGGTTAAAATCATCACAAAAGCTGGTGGTGATAAATTAGAAGAAGCACAAGCAGCAGGTGTGGAAACAGCGATTCCTCAAGTACAAGCTCGTTATTTCACATCTTTAACTGAAGAAGAATTACAAAAATATGTAGGTAAAACGATCACTCATATCTCTATTGAAGGCATTGATGCAGGTAATCAGCCAGCATTCTTATCTTTATTGCAAGGGAAAATTGGGGATGCTGTTACAGTAGAAGGTATTTCTAAAGAGATTGCTAATTTAGGTGGTTCTGGCGTTCTTTCAGAAATTACGCCTGTATTTACAGAAGTACCAGAAGGTGTGAAAGTATCCTACCATGTGACATTAAACCCAGTTATCAAAGGTGTATCTGTAGAAGGCAACACAGTGTATAAAACAGATGTATTGGTGAACTACTTAGGGGTACAACCAAATACTGTATTAAATACAATTTCCGTGGGAGAAAAAGTACAAGGTATTAATGCTGCGTACCAACGTGACGGTTACATCTTAGCCCATGTAAAAGACATGGCTGTAGATGATAATGGCGTATTACACGTTTCTGTGGTAGAAGGCATTGTAGAACGCATTACACCACATGGTAACAAGAAAACTAAAAATCGAGTAATTACTCGTGAATTTAACCAAAAAGTGGGTCAACCATTTAATAAATTCTTAGTGCGTCGTTCTGTAGAAAAAGTGTATAATTTAGGCTTCTTTGATGATGTAAACGTACGTTTAACACAAGGCTCTACAGAAGAAATGGTAAACATTGAAGTAGACGTATTGGAACATAAAACAGGTACTATTACATTAGGTGCTGGTTATTCTGGTTCTGATGGATTTGTGGGTATCGTAGAAGTAGGGGAAGATAACTTGCGCGGTACTGGTGACAAAATTAAAGTTCACTGGGAATTTGGCGGTACAGCAGGATATAAAAACTACTCTGTATCCTATTTGCGTCCATGGATTGATAGCAAAGGTACATCCCTTGGTGTAACCTACTTTAACCAATTAAATGAATACACAGACTATAATGAAAAAGGACAAGGGGTAGCTACTTATGATAGAAAATCTAATGGTTTCAACGTGTCCTTAGGTCGTCAAACTGCTGAGTTTACTCGTGATTATCTAACATTAGAACATCGTAAAGATACTTACATTTGGGATAATAAGGACTCCAGTGGTTTCCGTTATGATACTGATGTAAAAGGAGGCCCTGGATCAGGACATCGTTGGAATAACTATGGATATCCATTCTTATCCTCTGGCTACATAAAACACAATTTCGGTACAACCAATAGCGTAAGCTGGCAAAAGGTGTTTGATTCCCGTGATAATGTATACGAACCAAGTCGTGGTAAACGCTTGTCCAGTACATTACAATGGGGTGGTCATGGCTTAGGCGGTGACTTCAACTTCTACAAATTCACTGGTGAAGCAAGAACGTATAAAAAAGTAGGTAATAAACAGGTATTGGCATTCCGTGGTCGTATCGGTTGGGCTGTTGGAGACTTGCCATATAGCCAATTATATACAATTGGTGGTTCCGATTCTCTTCGTGCCTATGAAGATGATCAATACCGTGGTAAGAAAATGTACAACT